>JADGPU010000126.1 GCA_017882305.1 Bacteroidales bacterium
TTTTTACCTCAAGCTCCTCAGATGGGAGGACAGGTTCTGGAAATCAGATCAGATCATACTTTCACAAGTTCGGAACTTATGAATTGGGTCCCGTCGTCAGTTAAGTTGACCGGCACCTGGACATTATCGGGTGATCAATTGACCACTAAATTAGATCTCCACCAATCGGATCCCATAAACAATCCGGCAAAAGATGCCGTAACAACGATTTATACCATGACCATAAATGGAGATAATATGATATTGAGCCTTCCTATGAACAACAGAAGTCCAATTATTGAAAGAATGGAAAAAACCTACAAAAAAATGTAATGAGAATTTTTCTGAAAAACAGATTAAGATCATCATCACCAAAAAACTTCTTAACCAATTAAAAATTAAAAAATGAAAACTAAATCATCAACATTTAAAACATTTACATATAAAGATTTATTTATTCTTACTTGCATCATTATTGGATTTGCAAGCTTTACTGCTTGCAATGCGCAATCCATTGTGGGTAAATGGAATGGGGTATCAACTAAACAGTTCCTTACTACCGAAGGAGCCAAAACCTATGGCAAACAGGTTTTGGAAACAAAAGTGGGAACTACTGGTAGTGCGGTGAATGAATTTAAATCAGACCATACTTGGGTAACGAAATCTACAAGTATCAATGATTCAAAGGTGCTCACACTTACCGGGACCTGGTCTTTAACAGGAAATCAATTACAAATGAAATTGGATCCAAAGCAAGAGGATCCAAGATATAATCCAAAAAAAGATGCCATTACACCAAACACAACTATATTAATAACCGGTAATACAATGGTATTTAGCACTCTTTATCCTGACAGCAAAACGGTTAATAAAATAGAAATAACCTTTATAAGAATGTAAATAAATTCTCATCATGCAATCGGGCTTAATTGCTGCAATTATTTAAAATGCCGGGTTGTACCATCCATTGTTTCATCCGATGAAACAAGCGCTTACAAAATATTGATTTTTTTAATCCCTTATAATACCTTTTAAGGCAGGTTGAATATTATTTGGCATATTGCTGTAATGAAAGTCAACTGTCACTTCATTTTTATTAAACTTGCAGGCAATGGTTTCGGTATGCGGACTTTCGATAAAGTGCAGCACCAGTTCCAGAGTATTTTCATTTCCCCAGCCGAAACTCCCGGCAACTTTGGCAGGTGGAAGACCGACAAAATGGGCTTTAGCAAGCAACAATAAATCGGGTCCGCGAAGAGTTGTTTCACCGGTTATCCATATTCCGGATCCTAAAGAAAAGTTATATCGGGTAGAATCAATCATCATGGAAACTTTGCACATATTGTCCTTAAACTGGAAATTCATTGTCGCCAAATGTTTATCATTTGGCTCGAAGGCATATGTTTTACCCGAAATCTGTGAAGCAACAACAGAACCATTCCCTGCCTCCGGCAATGGAAGTTTCAGGGATGATAATTTTTGCTTGAGGGTTGTGTTCAGAGCAGTGTTTTCAGCTAAATTATCTTTTTTTATAGCTGGCAGCAAATATTCCCATACAAGGTTTATTTCATCCTGCATATCAGGAGTCTCTGCAGTAATGGCGATTACGGCATCCTGATCGGGCATCACAATAATGTATTGTCCATATGCTCCGTCAGCCCGGAAACAATTGTGGCGGCATCGCCACATCTGGTAGCAATAGCCTTGCATCCAGTCACTTGAATCTTTTTTAGACTGAGGGGCATCTGGCGCCTGGTAAATCTTTAATGTTGTAGCTTCTTCAATCCACGAAGCAGGCAGCACCCGATTTCCATGCCATTGGCCTTTTTGTAAAAAAAGCTGTCCGAATTTAGCCATGTCTTCGGTTTTCAGCCTCAAACCCCAGCCGCCGGTGTTTATTCCATGAGGATCAACTTCCCAATCCATTCCCTCAATTGCCAGAGGTTTGAACAACTTTGGCTTGAGGAAGTCAATTACCTTTACCCCTGTTACTTTTTGTATTATAGCAGATAACATATAGGTGGCAAGAGTATTATACAGAAACTTCGTACCAGGTTCATGGACAACAGGCACTGCAAGAAATGTCTTTACCCAGTTGCTGTCATTTACAACCGTTTTAATTGTTGGATCGGGGTCTTGCCCTGCCGACATGCTCAGCAAATCCTTAATTTTCATTTCGGATAAAAACGGACTCACGGTATCCGGCAATACATCCGGGAAAAAAGAAATGACTTTATCATTGACTGACAACCGTTTTTCACTAACGGCAAAACCAACAGCAGTGGCTGTAAAGCTTTTACTGGTGGAATATAGTGTATGTTTAAGTTCGGGTTTGTATGGATCCCACCATCCTTCGGCGATTACCTTTCCATGTCGCAGAAACATAAAACTATGGAATTCATGCTTGCTCTTTGCGGCTGCATCCAGGAAATCAATAATTCCCTGTGAAGAAACTCCTTCCTTTTCCGGAACACTCCGTGGAAGCGATGTTGTTAATTGTTCTTTTTTACATCCGCTAAGTAAAAAGAGGAATAGCAAAAATGCGTAGCCGAATTTTCTCGAGGACATTTTCATAGAAATTTAGTTTAGATATTTTATATAAATGAATTGTCAACCAATAAATGTACAAATATTTCTTCAGTACAAATACAGGTATTCTATTTTATACACTGTGAGACTGCTTAGTTGACGACTGCATCTAAACGGTTTAATTCAAGGAGGATGGTTTTTTATTTGACTTGTGTCATTGTCTTTCATAATTTTATCACAATGAATGGCTATCATGGCAAGTCTCATCCCGGGTAGTTAATATGGTTTTCTCTATCAGAGCATTCTGAGTTTAAATTTCTTTGTATAACATGATTGCAGCTTGTTTGTTGAAGGCTGTAAAAAATTCTCCCTACACTTACAAAAAATAAAACAGAATCTGGCAAAGTTCATACATATGACTATATATAATTCTGGATTTATTTCTACAAAAAAGAAGCAACCAAAAATCCGATTGCTTCTTTGAAATTTTAAATAATACTGCCTCCTACATTTTTCCAGCAGGTTTCAATTCCGTTACGACCAATTTAACAGTGGTGGTCCCAATGTTTTTTGCCATGTGTGTCACAGCAGGCAGATACATGGTATCTCCTGCCTTAATTTCTAGAACGCTAGCCGGCTTGCCTTTGTCAGTAATTTCAAGTTTCCCGTCAGTCAAAGCATAAATTATATGATTAGGATGTTGATGCCATGGTGCTATTTCACCTGGAGCAAATTCAACCTGCAATACTCTCACCTGTTCATTATCAAGGAGAACTTTCTTATAGACATTCGATGCTGCCTTCAATGGGTCTTGTGAATACACGTTTGCACTCAGCGTCAGTAATAACCCAAGCAACAGAGACGCTGAAATCATCTTAATTCTTTTCACTTTATTTAATTTTAAATTTTCCTACTCGTATGGCTTTTCAGTTTCGCCCCGTTTTGTGTGGTTGCTGGTCTCCACCTTCTTTCATTTAGAAAAGTATTATGCTTGTAAATAAGCTAATATTTAGTAAAACAGTTCTTTGCAGAGATTGTTCAACTTTTGTCTTTAAACCTAAAAAGGCGCCTTTCAGCGCCTTTTTGTGATCCCGGAGAGACTCGAACTCTCAACCAACAGAACCGGAATCTGCCATTCTATCCATTGAACTACGGGACCGTATCAATACAACAAAAGTATAATCAAAAGCCCGTTTTTACAACTAAATCAGAAAAATTGGCTGATCTATTCACCTATAGCAACATCTAATCAATGATATTTGCTAAAGATTTTCTACTTTTGCCCACTTATAATCCGGATAATAACTTACACCGTAAAGAGCAAGATGGAATACAATTTCCACGAGATCGAAAAGAAGTGGCAGAAGTACTGGGAGGATAATAAAACTTTCAAAACACCTGAAGATTTGAAAAATCCTAAAAAGTGCTATATACTCGACATGTTTCCCTACCCGTCGGGGGCAGGACTGCATGTGGGTCATCCTGAAGGATATACAGCAACAGATATCTTTAGCAGATACAAGAGGATGAAAGGATTCAATGTCCTACACCCGATGGGCTGGGATGCATTCGGTCTCCCGGCAGAACAATATGCAATTCAAACAGGAACACATCCATCTATCACTACAAAGAATAATTGCGATACTTTCAGAAGACAGATAAAGGAACTCGGATTAAGTTATGACTGGGAAAAAGAAATCAATACTACCGATCCGGGCTATTTTAAATGGACACAATGGATCTTCATCCGTCTTTATAATACCTGGTTTGATGATAAGCTGCAGAAAGGCAAACCAATATCCGAATTAAAAATTCCGGCAGAATTAAATGAGAAAGAAAAGATATTATATATCAATTCTAAGAGATTAGCCTATTACGACAATGCACAGGTGTGGTGGTGTCCTAGCTGCAAAACCGTTTGTGCAAACGAAGAGGTCCTGAATGATGGCACGCACGAGAAATGTGGCAACAGAGTTGAAAAGAAGAATCTAAAACAGTGGATGCTTCGGATCCCTCTTTATGCGGAAAGGTTGCTGAAAGGCATAGATCAACTTGAGTGGCCCGAAGGTATTAAAGATATGCAACGCAACTGGATAGGTCGATCAACCGGTGCTGAAGTTGATTTTAAAATTGAGGGACTGAATGTTAATCTGACCGTCTTTACCACCAGGCCCGACACGTTGTTTGGTGCCACATACATGGTAATTGCGCCGGAACATCCTCTCACAGATTCAATTACAACAAACGAACATAAGACCTCTGTTGACAACTATATTAAAGCAACATCACTTAAATCGGACCTTGACAGGACTGACCTTGCAAAAGAAAAAACCGGAGTCTTTACAGGCAGGTATGCAATTAATCCTGTAAATAAGAAGAAGATCCCAATCTGGGTAGCTGATTATGTATTAACAGGTTATGGAACAGGAGCAATTATGGCTGTCCCTGCTCACGACACCAGAGACTTCGAATTTGCTCAGAAATTCAATCTTCCGATAGTCTGTATCCAGGATCCCGATGTTACTGATCCTGAGCAGAAAAAAAGAATTATTGCCGGGAATGAGTGCTGGACCGAAGATGGCATATACATAAACTCATCAGATAAAACGACAGGCATTGATATAAACGGGCTGAATAAAGAAGCCGGAATTGCAAAGATAACAATGTGGCTTGAATCTGAAAACCTGGGTGCATCAAAAGTCAACTACAAAATCCGCGACTGGCTTTTCAGCAGACAGAGATACTGGGGTGAACCGTTCCCGGTTATTCACTGGGAAGATGGTGAGGTAACCGTTATGGATGATAATGAACTCCCTCTTGAACTTCCAGAACTGGAAAATTACCTTCCGGGTGAATCAGGAGAATCGCCTCTTTCAAACTCGGAAGAATGGTTGAATATAGTTGATAAAAATGGCCGTAAAGGCAGAAGGGAAACCAACACTATGCCTCAATGGGCCGGATCGTGCTGGTATTATCTGCGTTTCATCGACCCCAAGAATGATAAGCTGATTTTTGACAGGGAAAAAGAAAAATACTGGATGCCCGTTGATCTCTATATTGGTGGTGCTGAACATGCCGTCCTTCACCTTTTATACAGCCGGTTCTGGCATAAGGTATTGTTTGATCTCGGGATTGTATCGACTGATGAACCGTATCAAAGATTATTCAATCAGGGAATGATCCTTGCCTTTGCATATGAATCAGAATCCGGTTCCAAAGTCTCCGGAGATTTTGTTAAAGAGCATGAGGGTAAGTACTTTCATAAAAAGACAGGCGCTGAACTGAAACAGATTGTCGCCAAGATGTCTAAATCGTTAAAAAATGTTGTCAATCCGGACGATGTTACATCAAAATACGGGGCTGACTCCCTCAGGCTTTATGAAATGTTTATGGGTCCGCTTGATGTTACAAAACCATGGGATGAAAAAGGAGTAAAAGGAGTTTTCGGATTCCTTGGAAAAGTTTTCAGATTCCTATCAAATCCGGATAATATCTTTATCGGAGAGGAAGATCCGGAGATTCTGAAAGGACTTCACCATACTATCAAAAAGGTTGAAGGGGATATTGAAAGTCTCAGGTTTAATACTGGTATTTCAGCTATGATGATTTTTATAAATCTGGCAACAAAGAAAGGCAAAATTACAACTGATACCGCCTGCATATTTACTAAGATTCTTTCGCCATTTGCCCCACACATTGCAGAAGAATTGTGGCAGATTCTTGGAAACAATAAATCTCTCGCCTTTGAACCCTGGCCACGCTTTAATGAGGAGTATCTGATAGAGGACACTTTTAATTATCCGGTCTCTTTCAATGGTAAAATGAGGTTTAATATTGAACTGCCCGTAAGCTTAACCAAAGAAGAGATCATTAAAATTGTTCTGGCTGATGAAAGAACAAAGAAGTGGATTGGAACTGCTACACCTTCAAACATAATAGTAGTTCCTAACCGCATCGTCAACGTAGTATTTAAAAACTTACCTTCCGGAATTAATGTTTTGTAAAGGAAAAATCATAATCGCATTCACACTCCTTTTTCTTATCGTTTCCTGCCACAATTCAGAGAATACCAAAACTGAACCTGTTTCAGTCATGTCAGATACGAGTGCCATTCAGAAAGTAAATAGCCCGGTTTTTATGTATGGGATTGCATCCGATTCATTTACCCTCGTTTCAGGCCATATAAGGCGCAACGGATTTCTGTCTGAAATTCTTCTCAAACATGGAGTAAGCATGCAGGAGATTGATCAGACTTTAAGAAACTCTCGGACTGTTTTTGATGTACGAAAGGTCAGGTCAGGGAACAATTATATCCTTTTTTGTGAACGAGACAGTACTGCAAAGGTAAGGTACCTTGTTTACGAACATGATCCATCAACCTGTTATGTATTCAGCTTTAAAGATTCACTGAATATTACTCCTTTCAGGAAAACGATTAAGAGTGAAATAAAATATTCATCAGGAACTATTGAAACTTCCTTATATGATGCCATGATGAATGGAGATCTCCCCCGTTCACTTTCAAACGACCTGTCTGAAGTATTTGCCTGGACTGTTGATTTTTTCGGATTGCAGAAAGGAGACAGTTTTAAAGTTATATACGAGGAACTTAATATTGACAACAAGTCGCTGGGGTCAGCCAGAATTTATGGAGCGCAGTTTAACTGGTCAGGTAAGACAATCACGGCGATCCCGTTTATCCAGGATGGGAAAGAGACCTTTTTTGATGTTGACGGCAGCAGTCTAAGGAAAGCATTTCTGAAAGCACCATTGCAGTTTTCGAGGATCAGCTCACATTTTTCTTCGGCAAGAATGCATCCCATCCTGAGAATTATCCGTCCCCACTACGGAGTCGATTATGCAGCTCCGATCGGAACTCCCGTTCGGGCAATCGGTGACGGCAGGATCATATCTGCTACAAATGAGGGCGGATCAGGAAGTATGGTTAAGATCCAGCATAACAGTGTTTATGCGACAGGTTATATGCACCTGAGCAGGTTTGGAGAGGGAGTTGCTCCCGGCAGGTTTGTTAAACAGGGTGATATTATCGGTTATGTTGGCAGCAGCGGTCTTTCTACCGGACCTCATCTCGACTTTAGATTCTATAAGAACGGATCACCTGTCGATCCGTTGAAAATTGATTCACCACCTGTAGAACCTGTATCAGAGGAAAACAAGTTAAAATTTCAGGAAATAAAAACAGTTGTCTTAAGTCTCCTCGGGACTTTTAATTAAAAAATCAGGCAGCTTTTCGACAATACCTTCTATAACTTTTGGGTAATGAAGATATTCGAGGGCATGAACTTTTTCTGCAAGTGATTCGGGTGTATCAGTGGGATCAACTTTGCAGCGTTTCTGAAAAATTATATCTCCTTCGTCGTACAACTTGTTGACATAATGAATTGTAATTCCTGATTCTTTATCATGACTGGCTATAACTGCTTTATGAACAGCTTCTCCATACATTCCTTTCCCGCCATAAGCAGGCAGAAGGGCAGGGTGAATATTAATTATTCTCCCGGCATACTGTTCAATTATATTTTCCGGAACCAGCCATAAAAACCCGGCCAGAACAATAAAATCAATTTTATATAATCCAAGATAGCGAAGTACTTTCCCGGTGACATAAAATTCTTTATGTTCGAAAAAAACAGTGCGGATATTATTCGCTTCAGCCCTTTTTAGAACCTTAGCCTGGCGCTTATTGGATAAAACCAGACTTACTTTGGCAGTATTTTTGTTCGAAAAGTATTTAATAATGTTTTCAGCATTGGTGCCGGTGCCGGAGGCTAAAATTGCTATATTCCTCATACCTTGATAATTAGCATATTTGTCAATAATTTTAAATAATTCCTTAAAGTAAGATTATTTTTCTAATTATCAACACATTAAACTGTAGCATAAATAAAAAAACATCAAATCTCTTGAAAAATATGGTACAAATATATTTCTTTGCATG
>JADGPU010000001.1 GCA_017882305.1 Bacteroidales bacterium
GCACCCCAATTGTCTTCTGCATCAAATAAACCACCCACCCATAACATGGCAGGCTTCAGGTTTTTTGTTGCATTTCTTGCATCGCGTGCTTTCCACCATACATCGTAGTTGGGATGCGCATACAAGTCCTTCCAGAAACCCACACTATCGCCAACCAATTTTGAGAAAGAAGCCAAAGTTCCGGTTTCAAGATAAAATTTGTAGTTGTCGTGAATCGGAACATCCACGGTATGGGGTGGTAAGTCAGCGGGATGCGGATGCGGCAGACCAAATCCTCCACCCATAGCCGGGTAAAAGCTAAACGCATCAAGAATGAAAAACGCCCCGTTGTGATGGAAATCATCACCAATAAACCAATTGGTGACAGGTGCCTGGGGACTGACTGCAACCAACGCGGGGTGATTGCTGGCAGCTGCCATGGTGGAATAAAAGCCGGGGTAAGAAATTCCGTATACTCCAACCTTTCCATTATTGTGCGGAATATTTTTTATTAGCCAGTCAATGGTATCATAGGTATCGCTGGCTTCATCAATGTCTTTGTCTGTTTTTTTGTCAGGATTAAATGGTCTGACATCTACAAAATCGCCTTCGCTCATCCATCTGCCCCGTACATCCTGGGTTACCATGATATATCCCTCCTTCAGGTACGCTTTTAAATAAGTGTGCCAGTAATCGTTCCATTTATCTTCACCATAAGGTGAACAGGAGTATGGAGTGCGCTTCATTAATATGGGATGATCTTCCAAGTTGTCTTTCGGGATATAAATGGCAGTAAATAACTTTATTCCATCCCTCATTGTTATCAGCCGCTCCATTTTGGTGTAATTATTTACTATCCAAATACTGTCAGCATTCTGGGCAACCAGGTAAAGACACCCTACATTAAAGGCTATTAAAAAAAGAAGCTTTCTCATTTGCCGAGATATTAATTTGTCATTTGTTGACTTAATTCTGATAAAGTTATGAAAGACAATGATACAAGCCAAATAAAAATCCATCCACCCAAGAATGGACTCAGATAAATCCATGATTAAACGCTTGAAAGAGCACTCATATATAGAAAAAAAGGACAAATTGACCACCCCGACAAAAGAAAAAGCCATGCATGATAGTGCACGGCTTTTTCCTAATCACCCTAAAACTACATAACCTATTCTGATTCGCAAATTATAAAGTTCCTTCGAACTGTTTATAATGTTTATTAAGTCGGTTTAACCCGGCTGGTAACTGTTGAGACCTACAGCTTCTTCAAATACCCAAATGAACCGCGTTAGAAATGATGAATAATCCTCCTGATCAAAATACCTGTATGTTTCATCAGGAGTCGCAGGGATATCCTGAAAGCGTTTTTCTTTATAGTAATTACTCGCTTTCGACCTGGTAAAATCAATGCGTAAACCATCTATGCGGTTATAGAAATGCCAGCCCTTTTTCTTACGGGTTTTCAGAATTTCACCACCAAAAATATCATGTATCAGGATGGAAATTAAACTATCCTGATCATCTGCATGGACTCCGGGTGTCCAACTGCGCTTAAGCGCCTCATAAACAATCTTTAAGTTAAACATTTTCTCTTTTTTTCAGGATTTTATTTTATTATTCCAATGTGCCATTTTTTTGAAATCTGAATCTGTTGTAAATTGGGAATAAAATCGGTTAAACAAAGTTATAATTTCATGACAAAAAGTGTGTTACATAACTTTGATAAAAAGTTATATAATTTACAGGTTATTCAGAGTTTTGTTATCTAAGAATGATCACTCGGAGTATCTTTTTTTGAAAGGAACCTTATAATTAAAATAAAAGTGTGATCTTTGTGAATGAGATCATTTTAAACTTTCTAATATTTATAAAAAATTTATTAATCAATGAAAAATCTACGTATTAAGAATTTAGTTATTACCGGAATGATCCTGGTATTATCGGGTATCTTTTCTATTGGATATTCACAAAAAAAACCTGACGAATCTCTTAAAAAAGGAAGTCTTAAACTTGAATACAACTATCCGTCAGGTAAATCATTTAAATATGTTGCAGACACGAAAATAGTTCAGGATATGGATGTAAACGGACAATCGATGCTGGTAAACGTTTCGATAAACATGGGATGTCAGGTAAAATCTGCCGGGAAACAGGGTGAAAACCTGAAACTTGAGATAACGATCGACTCAATGGGACAGAATATTGAATCACCACAGGGAAGTGCCGGCGGGCCTATCAATGATGTCAAAGGGAAAGTATTTAATATTATAATCTCTCCGGCAGGTAAAACAATAGACCTTACCGAAGCCTCCAGTATAGTATATACTGTCGAAGGAAGCGGCGAAAATAATCTGGGTCAGGCGTTTCTTAGCTATTTTCCCTCTTTACCTTCAGGTGGAGTTAATCCAGGTGACACATGGGTGAAAAATGATACCATTGACACAAAGACTGCAACCAGTAAAGTCTGGATGCCTGTAGAATCAAGTTATAAATTTGAAGGTATTGAAAATATAGATGGAATTGAGTGTGCAAAAATAACAGCAACGCTTACCGGTACCAGGAAAATGACTAACCAGGCACAGGGTATGGGAGATATTAATACAAGCGGACCTTTTACCGGAACCCAGGTGTTGCTTATTGCAGTAAAAGACGGGTATCTGGTCAAAGAATCTGTTACTACCAAAATGACAGGGACCATTGAAATACCCGATCAGAATATGTCGTTCCCTGTGGTCATGTCTATAACCTCCACCAATGAAATTGTAAAATAAAAGGTTAGCTTATCTTTTTACTTTAATTACAATACCACTCTCCGGCGACTTTCCTTTTGTATTGAAAGACGCCGGTTTTGTTATTTCTTTTTTGTCGGAAAAGATCTGAATATAGAATAACCCTTCCTGTGAAAAACTGAGTGGGATCTCATAAATAGTGCCATTCCTGTAACGGGAAAGATCCCAGGCAGACATTTCTTTGTACTCTTCATTTGTATTATCCCTGTAACTTCCTCTTTTGCTGATTTGTGCCGGTGTAAGTGGCTGTGGCCAGCTCTCCCTGTAGATAATAACATAGTATAAAAAGTTTTGCCCGTTAGTTTTTACTGTGATTTTACACGGATCATTTACTCTCACTTCTACAGGTATATTCTCAAATTCAAAATACCTGTCAATAAACTCTTCATAATATCTGAATTGCTTTCCTGAAAGATAGAAGCCGATGCCTACAAAATTATGCGATTTATCAATAATATTTAATTTATGACCGTTTTCCGGTGCCCTCTCAGCCATGAATTTTCCATGCCCCAATTTCATCATAGAACTTATTACTGATGATGAGACAGAATAGTTGTCTGATGACCATTCGCCATAAGCGTTTTCAGAAACATGGTCATATCCCCCTGCAAATGCGTACCTGAGATATGGTTCTTCACCGGCCAAATTCCAATGTCCGATGTACTCATTCTCAGCAGCTTCCCTGCACATCTTGTTTGCTACCCTTGAAGCAAGAATATCAAGTCTGACCGGTGAAGCATTGCTTTTCTTCCTGCTTTTATTAATGATATCAAGCTGAACCAACTTAAGTTTTAAAGCTTCATCCTCATCTTTAAATTCAATAAGTCTGTGTTCACTTTCGTTAAGCTTCAGATAGTTCTCCAGATCATCTTTCTCCGCATCGTCTATCCTGTGCGGAAGGATTGAATGAGGAAGACACACTAAAATGATGATCAGGATTAATAATATTTTTATATGTTTCCATGTTTTTCTCAACATAACTCCTTACTTTTGTTTAAAGCTGTAAAAGTAAATTTTTGAACTTGAAAACAATTAAACCGGGTGCACTATTTTTATTAATGTTTTTTTCTATGACCGGATTCTCCCAGACTTCAGGATTTTATGATTTTAAGGTAAAGACTCTGGAAGGAAAGGAATTTGATTTTGCTTCTTTGAAAGGCAAGAAAGTAATGGTTGTAAATACTGCTTCAAAATGTGGATTTACTCCTCAATATAAAGATCTTGAAGAGGTGTATGAGAAGTACCGTGATAATTTTGTGATTATAGGCTTTCCCGCAAATAACTTTGCAAGCCAGGAACCAGGAACAGCTGCCGAGATCAGAAAATTCTGTACCGAAAACTATGGTGTCACATTTCCTCTGATGGAAAAAATATCAGTCAAGGGCAATGATATGGCTCCTATTTACCAATGGCTCACTTCAAAATCAAAGAATGGGGTAATGGACTCAGAAGTAAAATGGAATTTCCAGAAATATCTTATAGATGAAAACGGAAAACTTGTCGATGTAATATATTCAAAAGATAAGCCAACCTCAGATAAAGTAGTAGCCTGGATTTCATCAAAATAGGGCAATAGGGGCGGAACATTAAGGCTGCAAGACCGCAAGACCGCAGGACAATCAGACAATAAACGGTATAAACATCTTAGTCTCATTCATATACATCCTGTAGTCATCTCCGAACTTTACGATCATCTCTTTTTCTTCAATACGTGCTGTAATGAATACGGCAAAAAGATTAATGACGCCCAGAACCAACTGAGCCGGCTGCGGATCTTTTAACATAACTCCCGTACCAAGAAGGAATATTGAAAGATACAACGGATGCCTTATGTACCCGTAAATACCTGATTTCACAAGTAATGATGTATTCTCGAAGTTGCTGTCAGGTTTCCCTTTTCTTTTAAGCAAAAGATAGCCTGCAATAACGACATATACTGAAAGAATAAGAAGTAGCCATGAAACTAACTGAAACGGGGAAAACGGATCTTTGAACCAGACCTTTAAATTTAATAAGACAAGAATGAAAACACTCTCAAATGCGAAGAACCTGGCAATAGCATGATACCTTTTATATCTGAGAGATAAAAACCAGGAAAAGAGAATGATCAGAACAGTTCCTGTAATAAGTACTATATAATTCATTGTGAAAAAGTTATTGGTTATTTGGCAGGAATTTTATCGTTTGCCTTCTTTAGCCAGTTATATACTTCAATTTGAGATTGGTTCATGATCTTTTTACCGGGCTTGACAAATATGTTTGACTGTTTAGCATCAAATATTCTGGCTTTGACATTGTCTTCCCACTGAATGTCAAATATCTTTCGTATTTCGCATTTTATATTCTTGTCAAATATGGGGCAGGTAACTTCGATTCTGTGATCAAGGTTTCTTGTCATAAGATCTGCAGAAGTAATATAAATCTGATCGTTTCCTCCATTACAGAAAATAAAATATCTTGAGTGTTCAAGAAACCTGTCAACGATTCCAATGGCTTCTATTTTGTCACTCAGTTTCTTCACACCGGGAATAAGCGATAACATTCCTCTTACGATTAACCTGATTTTAACACCTGCCTGACTGGCCTCATACAGGTAGTCAATTATCTCACTGTCGGTAAGGTTATTAAGTTTCAGGTAAATAAAAGCTTTTTTACCGGCCTTAGCATTTTTGATTTCATTTTCTATTAGCAAAATTATCTTATTCCTAAGGAAAAATGGTGAAAGTACGAGGTGGTAAAAGTTATCCTTCTTATAGTTTACACTGAAGAAATTAAATGCTTTAAAAACTTCGTTTGTGATCTTTTTATCAGTGGTCAGGAGAAGAAGGTCCGTATATACTCTTGCAGTATCTTCATTAAAATTGCCTGTACCGACAGCGGCAAATCGTTGAGTAACGTTATTTTTCACACGAGTTATAAGACAAAGCTTGGAATGCACCTTTAATCCGGGAACTCCATAAATTACTTTTACACCTTCTTCACGGAGTTTATTGCCCCAGAGAATATTCGCTTCCTCATCGAACCTGGCTTGAAGTTCAACAACAGTTGTTACCGACTTACCGTTTCTGACAGCATTTAAAAGTGCATTAATGACGCTTGAGTTCCTGGCAAGTCTATAAAGAGTGATCTGTATGGATGTTACATAGGGATCAATTGAAGCCTCCCTGAGCAAGTCTATAAAATGGTCAAAAGGGTGATACGGAAAAAAGAACATGATGTCTTTTTTATTTATTACCGATAAAATGCTCCTGCCTGGCTGAATATCACGATGTGGAATTGGAATAAGTGATTCATTAAATAATTTCTTCCGTCCCGGATTAGGGAAATTCATGAAATCTTTAAAATTATGATACCTGTTACTGGGAATCGTCACATCATCGGGTCCGAAATTTAGTTTTTTGGTTATTATTTTCAGCAGGTCTCCGGGTATAGTGCGATCATAGATAAATCGAACCGGTGTACCACGTTTGCGTTGTTGCAAACTCTTGGAAAGTTTATCGATATAGCCTTCAGATATATCGTCAGCTATCTCAAGTTCAGCATCTTTGGTTAGTTTAATGGTGTAAGCAGAAATATTATCAAAATCGAATATGAAGAATATCTCATTTAAGCCAAACCGGATTATATCATCGAGGAAAATAATATACTTACCATCATCTTTTTCGGGAAGTATTATGAACCTGGGCAACACATTGGTCGGAATCTCAAGAAGTGCATATCTTCTTTTCTGAGTATCAGATTTTGCCAGGTAGATTGCCAGGTAGATTGCATCGTCAGTAAGATTCGGCAGGCTGGCATCCTTTTCAATCAAAAAGGGCATAATCCTGGTTCTCACCTCTTTATGGAAGTATTTCCTGACAAATTCAGCTTGTTCCGGGTTCAGCTGTTTCTCATTTATAATATGAGTATTATGCTTTGCCAGCTCATGGAGAAGTCCTGTATATATCTTTTCAAATTTTGCATTATGGGCAAGAACAATTTCATGAATTGTTTTAAGAGTGGCTTTTGGATTGTACCCGAGTATTTCCTTAGACCTGGAACTATACATCGAAAGCCTTTTAAGAGTTGCAACCCTTACCCTGAAGTATTCATCAAGGTTATTGGAGTAGATACCAAGAAATTTAAACCTTTCCAGAAGGGGTACTTCTTTGTTTTCAGCTTCCTGTAAAACACGTTCATTGAAAGACAACCAGCTAATCTCTTTTGGAATGTATTTTTTATTCATAGTATTTTTTAGGGTTTTAGAAAATATTCTATCTTTCCGTTATTACGGCCGATCTCTGACCATGTCATAATCTTGAACGAGATACCGATTACACCGCTTTTAGGAATAAAATCGCAACCTTCCTTACTCAGGTTATTTGCTATCTGCGTAAATGAAGGGTTATGACCAAAAAGGGTTACAACTTCAGCATCCTCATTGATATCGGAAAGAATAGACAGCAGATTCTGAAAGCTCATCCTATAATAGAGGTCGCTGTTCATAATGATATTTTCAGCATTGATTCCATATTCACCTGCAAAGATTAATGCTGTTTCAAGAGCCCTGAAAGCAGGACTGGTCAGAATGATTCCGGGAGATTGTTCTTTTTCCACAAGTTTACGGGCCATAAGTCTCGAAATAACTTTTCCCTTAAGAGTCAGGGATCTTTCGAAGTCAGAAATCTCCGGTGACCCGTCTTCCGCTTTTCCATGCCGGATAAAAATTAACCTTTTCATTCTCTACAATTCATTGAATAACAAATGTGTGTTGAGGAATTAAATGCCGAAATTTGTCCCCATTTTCTGAGCCTGGATCACAAGAGGATCTTTAGGATCCACAAGTTTTAATTTTCCTGAAACTTCAGAAAGTGGAACTGATACAATTTCAGTATTTTTCAGAGCAACCATTTTGCCAAAGTCACGTTCAGCGATCATATCAGCGGCTGCAGAGCCATATCTTGTTGCAAGTACACGGTCCATAGGAGAGGGGGTGCCTCCTCTCTGGATATAACCCAGGACTGTCTCTCTGGTTTCGAGTCCCGTCAGTTCATTTATTCTTTTACTTAAAGATTGAGCAGC
This sequence comes from Bacteroidales bacterium, assembly GCA_017882305.1. GTDB lineage: Bacteria > Bacteroidota > Bacteroidia > Bacteroidales > VadinHA17 > LD21. Next base: position 7,833 of record JADGPU010000001.1, read on the forward strand.
CGAACAGCTCTCCTTGAGTGGATTCCTGATACCTTCTGCAACAACAACTATTGAATATTGTTTATTCTCACTAACCCGCCGAAGAAGATATTCCGCAACCTTCTTATCATCATACTGAATCTCAGGTATCAGTATTACATCTCCTCCACCCGCAATACCTGAATACAATGCTATCCATCCTGCATTGTGTCCCATGAGTTCAATAATCATAATTCGTTTATGGGAGTTGGCCGTTGAGTGCAGACGATCGATAGCTTCGGTTGCAATGTTTACGGCTGAATCGAAGCCGAATGTCAGATCGGTACCCCATACGTCATTATCAATTGTTTTAGGAATGCCGACAACATTAAGACCTTCCTGTGAAAGAAGATGTGCTGTTTTAATAGTCCCGTTTCCTCCAATGCAAACCAGACAATCGAGACCCATTTGTTCATAATGCTCTTTTATCAGCACAGGCTTGCTAATTTCATTTTTTCCTCTTCCGTTGCTCTTAAATGGTTTTTCTCTTGAGGTTCCCAGAATTGTACCCCCTACGGTTAGTATCCCTGAAAGATCTGATTCGGTAAGTTCGTGGTATTCCTTATTAATCATACCTGTAAAACCATCGCTGATGCCAACCACTGTCATACCGTATTTAACAATTGCTGTCTTACCTATACCTCTGATTGCGGCATTGATACCCGGACAATCGCCTCCGGCAGTGAGAATGCCAATCCTTTGACCCCTTATTGTATTTACCATTTTTAAGCTTTTGGAATAATTTAAGCAAATTTAACTCTTTATAAGTATATTGAAGTTAATAAATTGTTACAATTATTTGGATTTGCTCTGTGTCCTATATATAACTTTTTTTGTTTCCCGCTGATCTCGCTGATTTTCGCAGATTAGGAACCGATCTAGGATAACCTTTATAACTTGCGGGAAACATAATTATAACCCATTTACTTTTCTATAGATTGAATGAGAAATCTCATCTGAATTAAAGTTGACAAGTATGCCAAGTTTAATACCTGTCAATTTCAAGTAAGTCAGTACTTGTTTATGATGGACTTCTGCAATGTTTTCAACAGATTTAATTTCAATAAGTACTCTCTTCTCAACTATTATGTCAGCTCTGAAACCCAAATCTAGTTTAATCTCATTATATACCACAGGAATCGGAACTTGAGTTTCTGCCAAAAGATTCATTGCCTGTAATTCATAGACAAGAGCTGCTTCATAAACAGATTCCAGTAAACCAGGTCCCAAAGTATTATAAACTTTGAAAATACAACCTCTGATTTTAAAAGAAATATCATTCTCTTCCATTTGAATTGATATGGGATTAGTAAATCTTTGTTTCCAGCAGATTATGCAGATAAACGCTGATCATTTAATTTAAATCTGCGAAAATCAGCGAGATCTGCGGGAAAAATCTTTTTTTTAAGCAACGAGACATCTAAATTAGAAAATTTAATATAAGTAATCAACTTTTCAACCTAAGAAATGAGCCAAAATCATAAAGAATTCTTTAAACTGTTGCAAGTTTGACCAAATTGCATTTATTGCTTAACTTTATGGAGTTCAGTTATTAATCACTAGAAAATTATTATGGAACTGGATTATGTCAAATTGAAGGAGATCAAACCTGCACTTGCCGGATATATCAGAGAATCACAGGCTTTACTGAAAAAATCTGTTATACCTGACGAAAAAGCGGTTCATGATATTCGTGTTCTGATGAAGAAATCGAGAGCATTATTGAATCTAACTGCACCTCAGCTGGATGAGACATATCGTGTCAGGGATATCTCCGCCTTAAGGGAAGTTGGAAGAATATTGAGCTCATGGAGGGAAACATCTGTACAACGAAAAATCCTTAAAGAGTTCAGAAAAGAATATCCGGATATCTTTATCCAACTACATGAAAATGTAATGCTCACCCTTCTTCTTGATAAACATATACCGTTAACAGAACCTGACGAGGAGATGAAAGCAACTCTTGAACAAATTGATACGCTTTTGAATAAAACCGGTTACCGGATTAGATTTCAATCTATGAAAAGCATAGATCCCCGGCTTCTCATAAAAGAACTCGAGATCACATATACAACGATTGTGGATATTTATCTCTCTTGCAGGAATAATCCAAAACCGTCAATGTTGCATAAATTCAGAAAAAAAGCCAAGGATTTTCTCTTTCAACTTTACATTTTCAGACCATTAAACCCATCTGTAGTAAAAACCCTGGAAAAAAAACTTGATAGTATGACACAAAATCTGGGAAGGTTTAATGACCTTACTCAAATTATAAAAGCTTTGGAGTACAATTATAGAGAAGACACGAACTTGCCTGCAATGGATGAATTAATAATTAAGTTCCGTGAAGCTCAGGACCGGTATCTTGCAAAAGTATGGCCGACTGCTTATCAGGTTTTCTGTCCGGGTCAGAAACTGGTAAATGTTCTTGGATTCAAACTGCTGGTCATTTAAAAATCTCCAGGGGAATTGAATCCTCGATCACCCCACTAAAATTTCTTAGCTTCAATACCGAATTTAAAGCCAGCTTTAACCCGCTCTATCAATTCAGGTATGATATCAGTATATTCACCCACAATACCAAAATCTGCATTATGAAAAATATGCGCTTTAGGATTGTGGTCTATGGCGATAATTTTTTCAGATTCTTTCATACCGGCTAAGTGTTGAATTGCACCGGAGACTCCAACCGCAACATATACTTTTGGACGGATGGTTTTACCGGTTTGTCCGATTTGTCTGGCATACTCAACAATACCTTCGTCAACTACGGGACGGCTACAGGCCCATTCAGCATTTATTCCCTGACTTTTTAATGCTTCAGCCAGTGCTTGTATCAAACCTAGATTATCACTTGTTGTCCCTCGGCCACCCGTAATAATAATATCAGCATCAAAAAGATTCTGTAAACCTCCCTCTCCTCTGACTGTTTTAATAATTTCTACCACGAAATCTTTATGCTCAAGTACAGGGTTAAAGCTGGAAACAATGCCTTTCCTCCCCTCAACACGTTGCGGAACTTCAAATGTTCCGGCACGTGCGGTTGAAATCTGTGGACAAACAAAACCTAGAATTGTAGCCAATTTGCTTTCACCATAAGTTGGACGTCTGGATTCAAGAATTGGAGTATAAATAACTTTTTCTTTTTTATCTATGTACTCTCCAATTTCAAGCCCTGTACAGTCTGCTGTTACTCCACTATCAGTCTTCATGCCTATCCTGGGAGCTAATTCTCGTCCTGAGGTAGTTGCAGCAAAAAGAGCAATTTCAGGTTTTCTTTCCTTAATGACTTGTGCAAAAATTGATGAAAACGGAAGAACAAGATATTCCTCAAGCTTATCATTTTCAACGAGAATAACCTCATCTGAACCATGTTCAATCAGAGTTTGAGCCAAAGATTGAACATTCTTCCCAATTACCAATGTAAGTACTTTGGTGTCGTTTCCTAACTGTGTTGCCAGGTCTCTGGCCGGAGTTAAAAGCTCGAGTGAAGGTCTGGAGATTTTACCATTAGTTACTTCAGCCCAGGTAATAATTCCTTTTGCTCCATTTCTGTAGTCTTTTTCAGGGAAATCCGGACGTTCAATTTCTTTTTTGGCTGTTTTCTCCTTCTTTTCTAAAACATTCCCGCCTTTTTTTAAGTTAGCGATTAAACTATCGACTAATGAAGCTTCATTATGACCTTCGGACATTGTTATAGGCGGACGTTCACTTACAATATTAACTACTTTTACAACAATAGTAGGGGAACCGTTGATACCTATTTTTTCGGTTCCTAAACCAATATCATCAATTCCAAAAGTTGTTATGTTCAAGGTGCGGGCTTTTATGGCACCGCTTAATGAAGGTTTTCGGGGAGGAATTCCGGTTGGAGTCAATGATATAACACAGGGGATAGGTAACTTCAAAATTTGATATCCCCCTTCTATGATTCTTCTTGCAATTACATTTCCAGCACCATCAGCTTTTACGCTCTCTACAAAAGTGGCCTGAGGAATTCCGATATTCTCGGCTACTTGTGACGGAACATGTGCAGTATCACCATCGCTGGTTTGCCGTCCGGCTAAAATGATAAAGGGGTCTTTAGAATCTTTTGAGAAGCCTAAGTGCTTAAGCATGGTAGAAATTGCCAGGCCGGTAGCATAAGTATCGCTTCCGCCAAGTTTACGGTCGGATAACAGGTAAGCTTCGTCATAGCCCATTGAAATAGCTGTTCTAAGGGAAGTCTCAAACGATTTCGGACCCATCGAGCAGACGATTAATCTGGCATCGGGATGTTGTTTCCTGAGCTGCAATCCGGCTTCCAGACCAAACTGACAATCAATATTTATTATTGATTTTGCTTTTGTGCGGTCCATTAATCCATCTTCCCCCATTCTCATTTCGCTGGGGAGTGGCACTTGTTTTATTAAACTTATTATTGTTAAAGCCATTATTACCGTATATCTTAATGTTACATATTTTGAAAATCCGGGCCATTGCCACCATTTGGTACTACCCAGGTAATACCTTTCCCCGGGGATTTTATATCGCATGTTTTGCAATGCATACAATTTTCAGCATGAATTCTTAGCTCTTTCTGACCGGCTTTGTTGATATGAAGTTCATATACCTCCGACGAACAATAGAATTGCTCAGGTGCTCCGTATTGTTCAATGTTAACAGCATCGAAATTTTCCTTGTCGTTAATGTGAAGATGTACAACCTGCTGTTCATCATGGTATACTCCTGAATGGTAAACATCGGTAGACTTATCGAATGTCAACACTTTGTCGAACTCCAATTTACCTCTAAACCGCTCTTTAAATGGTTTCTTTTTAAATTGACTCAATTTAAGTGTTGTCTGGTAATCGGCATGAGATCTCAATCTGCCAAAGAAACCTGCTCCACCGGTTATTAATTGAGTCGCAAAATGCAATCCGCCAACAATTAGCCCTTTTGTGAATCCCTGTCTGAAATTACGAACAGCGTACATTTCTTTGTGAATAGCACTGTTATTTACCAGGGTCTCATATTGCTGAAGGCTTTTTTCTGATGTGTCGTTGTTTGACAATGCATCGGCAGTGGCTTGTGCAGCTAACATTCCGGATCTGACTGCTAAATGTACACCCTTTAAGGCTGGCATAGCAAGCAATCCTGCGCTATCTCCAACGATTAAGGCATTGTCGACATATAATTTGGGTACAGCGTAATGGCCTCCTTCGGGAAGGGTCTTGGCTCCGTATTCCACCAATTTACCGCCTTTTAAAATTTTAGAAACAAAAGAGGTGGTTTTCCATATCTGGAAAGCGTCATGAACATCGAAAGTCGGATCCTGGTAATCAAGTCCGACAACAAGACCAATGGCTACTTTATTATCATTTAAGCCATAAATGAATCCACCTCCAAATTCATCATTATCAAGCGGATAACCCATGGTGTGGTAAACATGGCCAGCCTTAATATTACCTTCCGGGACTGTCCATATTTCCTTGCAACCTAAAGAGTAAACCTGCTCATTTCTCTCCTTGTCCAGGTTAAATTTTTTAATAAGCATTTTGGTCAGGCTGCCTCGTGTTCCTTCAGCAAAAATGGTAAGCTTGGCTTCAATCCATGTCCCGGACTGAAAGTTTTCCAACTGGTGTCCATGATGATCCAAACCAGTATCTTTGGTTTTGGCGCCTGTTACTTTTCCGTCTTTGTACAAAATCTCATCTACGGCAAAACCGGTATATATCTCTACCCCTTTTTCCTCTGCTTTTATTGCTAAATACCTGCATATCTGACCCAATGAGGCGGTGTAATTGCCATTATTACTCATGTAGGGCAAATGAAATGGCAGGGAGATGGCTCTTTTTACCGTGAGCAAAATCGTTTTGTCTTTAGTTACCTTAGCATTGAATGGAATCTCTGAGAAATCCACATCGGGCAACAATTCTTTAAAAACTGATGGTTTAATTATTGCACCTGATAAAATATGACTGCCGATTGCACGACCTTTTTCTATAAGTAATATTCTTTTATTTTGGCCTCTTCGTTTTAAGATATCAGCCAGATGAATTGAAGCGGCTAAGCCGGACGGACCACCTCCGATTATTAACACATCCGTTGATACGGTATCAATATAACTCATTCTATGACCTCCTTGTTAGATATTATTTTTCTATAATAATGGATATAACAGTATTGGTTCTAATATGTTTAATCATATTAATTTAAACCAGTCTACGTAACCGGAATCCTCTTTTTTTGGGAATTTGCAGTGATTGAATTCATTAGTACGTTGGTCATAGCAATAATCTTTCTTCCACTCATCCGCTTTTTCGACTGTCTGCCTGATAGCGTCAGTAATATATAATAACTCATCATTCGTCATGGTTGGGTGAAGAGATAACCTTATCCAGCCGGGTTTCATTGAAAGATCTCCGGAGTCAATTTTATCTGTAATCTCTTTTGACATCTTAAAATCAACATTTAAAAGGAAATGACCATAGGTGCCTGCACAGGAACACCCTCCTCTTACCTGAATCCCAAAATGGTCGTTAAGAAGGCTGGTAAATAGGTTGTGATGTATATTATCAACATAAAAAGAGAAAACACCCAATCTATTCCTGATATCCGAAGCAAGAATGTGCAGATTTCTTATTTTTGATAACTCGCTGAAAGTTAATTCTATAAGCTCATTTTCTCTCTGATGTATCTTTCTTGTATCCATTTTTTCCTTAAGCTTAACTGCAAGGGCAGCTTTAATGCCTTGAAGGAATCCCGGAGTTCCGCCATCTTCTTTCACCTCAATATCTGTTATATAGCTGTAACCGCCCCATCGGTTCGTCCATTTTACAGTTCCTCCGCCAGGGCTATCGGGAATATCGTTTTTATAAAGTTCTTTATTGAAAATTAAAACTCCGGGGCTTCCCGGCCCACCAAGAAACTTGTGAGGCGAGAAGAATATGGCATCAAGCTGATAAATCTTGTCAGCCGGGTGCATGTCAATGTCGACATAAGGAGCCGAAGCGGCAAAATCTATAAAACAATATCCGTTATGCTCATGCATTATCTTTGCAAGTTCATAGTATGGAGGGAAATATCCGGTTACATTGGAACACGATGTGAAAGAACCTATCAGCAATGGACGGTCTTTATACTTTACTATCTCTTTACGCAAAGCGTCAGGATTGACTGTAAGATCAGAAGAAGGTTCTAAAACAACAACGTCAGCAAGTGTTTCAAACCAGGATGTGTGATTCGAATGATGCTCTGTATGCGTTAAAAATACAACAGGACGCTTTCCATTCGGAATATCTTTACATTTTTGATAATTTCCATCATTATAAGCACAGAATTTAATAGCCTGTTCAGGAACCTTTAATCCAAGGAGTCTTTGGAGTTTGGCAATAGCCGAAGTCATTCCGGTTCCGGTAAATATCAAAATATCATTATCATTGGCATTAACATGGTGCTTCACTATTTTCTGGGCGAGATGATAGGCATCAGTCATTGCCTTCCCTGTAGATGTTGATTCTGAATGTGTGTTCCCTACCATGGGACCAACATCTTCAGTAATCCTTTCTTCTATTGGTCTGTAAAGCCTTCCACTGGCTATCCAGTCTGCATAAACCAGTTTCCTGGTTCCATAAGGTGTTCTGATTTCTGCGTCAATACCAATGATATTCCTCCTGTACTTTTCAAAATATATTTCAAGATCAGACATAAAAGTAAGTTTATAACAGAAGAAATATTTAAACCAATAGACAGCAAAGGTAATCACTTTCAATTGTAAAAAAAGAGGCGCTGGATTCAACGTCTCTTCTCATTATTAGCATGGAATGGAATTTTCTATGTAAAAATTATCTGTGCACCTTCTCCACCTGCAAGTTCATAAAACTCACCAACAGTCAGGATCCTGCTGACATGGTCACTAAGATCTTCCTTTTTTAACTTGAACATATCCACAGCAGTCTTACAGGCATATATCTTACCACCTCCTGCGGTGATCAGATCAAGAAATTCACTCACAGGAGGAATATCAAGTTTTTCCATTTGGCCCTTCATCATCCATGAAGTGAATGCTTCCATTCCCGGAATAATACCTAAAAGTGTTGGCATTCTCATACCTCCGGGCAGACGTAACGCAGGGTTGCCTACAACTCCGGTATGTAGCTTATCCATCCTGTTTTTTGTTATTGCATCCATACCAAAGAATGTGAAGAAAAGGTTTGCTTCAAGTCCTTCCATAACTGCACCATTTCCCAATATCAGGGTAGCATAAACATCCTCAATTGAGCCTTTGGCGCAAATGAGACTTACTTTTTTTATTGGAAATTTTTGTTCCATAAGACTTAGTTTTATAATAGATTAAACGCAACTTGCTGGTTTTGGTATCCCGGCTATTTTTGTCGCTTTTTTCAGGGGTGCCCCAGGAAAAAGCTGGTAGAACGTTTTAACATCAATTACTCCTGAGTGATTAATGCTCCTGATAGATAATGCTTCACCTCCGTTAAATCTGTTACGGAGAAACTCCATGATTGCATAATGCTGTCCTGTAAGAACAATTCCTTCTTCTTTAGCAATTTCAACTGCAATTTCTTTTGTCCATTGTGAAGGATTTGTAAAATATCCCTCTTCGTTAACATCTACTTTAACGTCTGCGTAAGTTTTTTGTGCCATAATATAGAAATTAGATTATCAATTGTTAATTAACTGATTATTATTAATAAATGCTTTAATTCTGTATTTTGCCTTTCATCGACATGTAATTTGTTACCGGAAGTCTTCTTGCTCTCAGGAGTATATTCCAGTATATCCATTTAAATAGTAGTTTTCCGAGGTGATTTAACCTCGACTCTTTTAATAATGAGAAGGGGCCAATGTAAGGTAAAGGATATAATCCGGGAAGAGGCTCAGTTGCATAATTAAAATCAATAAGGATACCCTTGCCAAAACCTGTCTCAATATAGCAATTGGAGTGGCCATCAAAAGAAACAGTCAATGGTCTGTTATTTATGAATTCAATGATGTTTTTCTCAAGCACATCTGCCTGGAAATGAGCAACAGAGCCTGCTTTTGATGAAGGGAAATTCCCGGCATCTCCGATTACAAAGATATTTTTATACAATACTGACTGGAGGGTATTCTTATCGGCTTTAACAAATCCGAATTCATCTCCGAGACCACTTTTTGAAATCACGGGGTCGCCTGTATGAAGAGGTATTGAAACCAGACAGTCAAAAGGAACGTCTCTGCCACCGAAATCGAGTATTTTTTTATTAGTGTTATCAACCTCACCCAGGAAGAAATCACTTACCAGGTTTATATTTTTCCTGCCAAGAAGAGATCCAAGCTCTTTGGATGCTTTTGGTTTAGTAAACGCACCTGATAATGGCGTGACATAAGTAATATTCACTTTATCGCGCATACCTTTGCTGGTAAAATAGTAGTCAGAAAGAAAGGCGAACTCCAACGGAGCAACAGGGCATTTGATAGGATTATCAGCTATATTAATAACAAGATTTCCTCCCTGCCACGTCTTGAAAAATCCTGCAAGAGCTTCCGCTCCCTCAATGGTATAAAAATCAAATATGTTTTTCTGCCAAAGCTCTCCTTTTAAACCAGGAGTTTCTTCGGGACTGATTCTTGTTCCGGTAGCGATAATAAGGATATCATAACCTATTTCATTACCATTAACAAGAGTTACATTATTCTTTGCTGCATCAATCTTTTCAATCTCACTATTTATTACTTCAACTCCCTTTGGAAAGAATTTAAGGGTAGGTTTGAGAATTTCTTTTTTCTGATAATAACCAAAAGGGATAAACAAAAAACCTGGTTGATAATAATGATTCATTTCCTTTTCCACTACAGTCACACTCCAATCATTACCTGGCAACTCTTTTCTCATCTTATTTGCCATTATTGTTCCGGCAGTACCAGCACCAAGTATTAAAAGTTTCTTCATATTTCAGTTGTTCTGTTAATTTATTAACAGTACAAATGTATTTCATATATTGAACTATCTAGATATTTATGATATTTATGATGTTTTATGTTTTTTTACATGTTAAAAAACAATATTAAAAAAAACAGAGTACCTTAGGCCGTCTAAAAAATTCATTATTGTTTTTATTATTTAACTACTAAATTTATGAAAAAGGTAAGCGTAATAGTTCTTATTATGGTTCTTAGTCTACCGGTTTTAATTGCCCAAAATAATCAAGTTAAAAATGACCTTGTTGGTACCTGGAAATTTGACGCCCCATACGCACCTGAAGGATACAGCTCCGGAACAATAGTTGTCAGCATAGTTGAACAAAAACATACCACAACAATGGCATTCACAGGGAATGATTTTAAATTTCCCGGCGAAAACGTAAAAGCTGATAAAGACAGCGTATTGTTCTCTGTATACATTGATGGACAGGATGTTAAGGTGATGCTGAAGATTGAAAATGATACAATAATGTCTGGCAAAGCGATCTATTCAGAGGGAGAAATTCCTATTACGCTTACCAAAACTACTGCATCTGAAGCTGAAATAAAACAATAACCTGATCTGTATTTTACAGATTTCTGTTGGATTCCTGCTTAGAATTAACAAGGGAAGATTTGCTTTCCCAGGAGAAATAATCTTTTCATTTTTATTTGATTCATCTCAGAAACTATGAAAAAATTTGTGATAATTATCATTGCTGGTATGCTCTATATGATTCCCGGCAGGTCACAGATTATTAATAAAGAGCCTCTGAGCATTCGTCAGACCGGTTATAAGATTGATGCAAAACTTGACCCGTTAACAAAAACCGTTACAGGTACTATGGAAGCTTTCTGGGTAAATAAGTCCGCCGATATCGTACCCGACATTCAGTTGCATCTCTACATGAATGCCTTCAGAAATAAGAAGACTACAATGTATAAAGAATCAGCCGGTTTATTGAACAGTAAAGATCAAAATTCGGGATGGATAGATGTTAAATCATTCACTGACAGAAATGGCAGCGATTTTACTCGGGTAATGAATTTTATAAGTCCCGATGATGGGAATCCTTTTGACCAGACAGTTTTAAAGGCACTGCTTCCAAAACCTGCTTTGCCTGGTGATACTGTATTTATAAATATGGTTTTTGAAACCAGACTTCCATCAATTACAAGGAGAACGGGCTACTCCGATGATTTCTATTTTGTTGCACAGTGGTTTCCGAAATTTGGTGTGTATGAATCTGCGGGTATGCGATATGCGACAAAAGGAGCCTGGAATTGTCACCAGTTTCACGCTAACTCTGAATTTTTTTCAAATCATAGTGTGTACAATGTTAAGATCACTGTTCCAAAGGAATATGTTGTCGGAACAGGAGGAATGCTAATAGCTGAATCTGATTCTGATGCCGAAGGAAAGAATAAAACACTCACTTACCGCGCGGAGGATATTGTTGATTTTGCATGGACAGCCTGGCCGGGGTACGCCGTTTTTACTGATAAGTGGCAGCATATTAAAATTACACTTCTTCTTCCAAAGGATAGGATTGAACAGGTTGAAAGACAATTCACTGCAGTAAAACATGCAATGGAATATTATGCTAAATATGTCGGACCTTATCCATGGCCATATCTTACTATCGTCGATCCCCCTGCAAAGGGAGCCAGAGCAGGAGGTATGGAATATACCACTCTGTTTACCTCTTCCTCTTCCTATTTGGTACCTGCATTTATTCATTTTCCTGAAATGGTTACTATACACGAATTCGGCCATGCATATTTTATGGGCATTCTGGCCAGTAACGAGTTTGAGGAGCCATGGCTGGATGAGGGCGTGAATTCTTTCTGGGAAGAAAGAATTGTGGATCATTATTATGGCGAGAATTCAGGACTTATAAATCATCCTTTTCTAAAGATTGCCGACAAATCTCTTGGACGATTATCCTATGTGCATTCTGAAGGCAGGCAAGATGTCACTAATAATGAGTATTCCTGGAATTATCCCCATCGTACTTATGGAATGATGTCATACGATAAAACTGCAACATGGCTTTACACACTTATGGGAATTATCGGAGAGGAGACAACCAATGAGGTATTCAGGGAATATTATAAAAAATGGGCTTTTAAACATCCATCGGGAAAGGATTTTGTAAATGTTGTGAATGAGGTCGTAACAAGGATTCACGGGGATAAATTTGGACCTGATATGAACTGGTTCTTTAACCAGACTCTCTATGGTAACGGACTTTGCGATTATAAAGTTACCAATATCTATAATAAAAAACTTGAAACATTAAAAGAGAATTTGAGTGATAGTGATTCTATCAATAAAAATTTGTTGAGCATGGACCGGCAATACAAATCAGTGGTGGAACTTGAAAGGGCAGGAGAGGTAATGCTTCCTGTAGAAGTTCTAGTTCACTTTAAAAATGGCGATGAACTACTTGAATCATGGGATGGGAAAAGCAGGTTTAAAGATTTTTCATATACAGGTAACAGGGAGATCGAATGGGTTAAAATAGATCCCGAATTCAAGATCAGGATGGATGTTAATTATATAAATAATTCAATGACACTAAATCCAGATCGTGTTCCTTTGCGCAGATTAACTAATAAGCTAATATCATTCATGCAGTTTTTCATAAATTTTATTTCATTATAGTTTAGTCATTTATGAAGATATTCATCTCTTTGGAAACCGGAATACTACGATCAGTGAAATCGTGGAAAGGAATCGTGATAGTATGGCTATGTTCTCTTTTGCTTGTCAGCCTGGTGGCTATTCCAATGAAAGGTGCACTTAAATCCGGGCTTGGAAACAGCATGATAACTGAAAAGCTGGCAAATGGAATTAATGTTGAAGTCTTTGCCGATCTGGGAACAGCCTTCCGAAGCCTGTTTTCCTATTTTTCAACCGGTTTATTCATGGTTCTGTTTGTTGGATTTCTGATTAATTCGTTTCTTTCAGGGGGATTATTCGACAGCCTGAAAGGAATATCCGGTACTTTTTCTCCTGTGAAATTTTTCATAGCATCTGCAAAAAACTTCTGGTCTTTCGTTATCATTTCTTTAATTATCAGCCTGGCAGTTATATTACTTGCAATTCTAATTGTTGTCATTCCGGTTTCAATTGTCAGCCATGCTGAGTCATCATCAGAAGGAGCTGCTTTAAAAACCGGGATTATATTAACTTCATTTTTTCTCCTGATCCTGGTTCTTCTTTTACTTGTTGCTGATTACACAAGGGCATGGCAGGTTTCGCACGATAAAAATGAATGCTTCAAAGCATTAGGTTTTGGTTTCAGCCAGACATTCAGAACTTTCTTTTCATCTTACCCATTAATGTTAATTTTACTGGTAGTTCAGTTACTATATGGGTGGCTGGTCCTAATCGTACTCCCGGGAATAAAACCTGTTACAGAAGGGGGTATTGTTCTGCTATTCATACTATCACAGTTTCTGTTCTTCATTAAGATTCTGCTAAAAGTTTGGAGATATGGCAGTGTTACCAAGATGATGGAACTGCATTTCGAACGCCTCAACAGGGGCGTCTAATGAGACCTTTTTAACCGCAAAATAGGCTAACCTGCCTGCAAGTAGGCAGGGAAGGCGCCCCCTGGCCGTGCGGATTAACTTTGATATTAACATCACAGTAGGCAAAACATTCTGTTTTTTCTTCATTTATATTTTGCATTTCATAAAAATATGTAACTTGATAGGTGAATAATGATTAATAATTCGTCAATAAACATTTATTTACTTATATATTATCAGTTATGAAAAAACTTATTTCATGTTGCGGATTGAATTGTGCCACATGTGAGGCACGAATTGCAACAGTTACCAACGATGATGAACTCAGAAAAGCAACAGCAGAAAAATGGAAAACCATTTATAATGTTCCTGATATTTCACCGGCTATGATAAACTGCACAGGGTGCAGAGAGGAAGGGGTGAAGATAGGTCACTGGAGTACGTGTCAGATCAGAATCTGTGCCACAAAGAAAGGCTTTGCAACCTGTGGAGAATGCAAGGAGATGGACACTTGCAGTTTAATTTCGCCAGTTCATAAAAGTGTCCCGGAGGCACTATTTAATTTGAAGAATTTGAACTGATCTTTTCTAATACCATAACCCTGATTAAATTTTTCTTAAATGGCAGAAAAAGAGAACCTTTTACTCACCGATAAACAGATCTATCCCACTGATGAATATATCTTTTCAATAATAGGGGATATGAAGATCTTTTGGCAGAGTATTATGAACCACATGATCAATAACTATAAAGATTCTGCCGGTGAGTGGAATTTTTATAATGACGGGAAAAGATGGCTTTTTAAGATGATCTATAAAAAGAAAACTATTTTCTGGGCCGGCATCTTAACTGATACATTCCGGATTACCTTCTATCTTGGGAATAAGGCTGAAACTATAATTGAAAATAGTGACCTCCCTCAGAATATAAAAGAAGAATTCAGAACAGCCAAAAGATATGGTTTAATCAGACCTGTTACGTTTATTGTCAAAAACAAAACAGATGTCGATAATGTATTAAAAATGATTGATATAAAGAGTAAAATAAAATAATTTCAATTGACGAAAAGGCTAATTGTCTTGTTGTCTTACAGTCCTGCGGTCTTGCAGTCTTGGAGTATCTTTTATTGTTTTGCCCCCGCCTTGCGGGATTTCGTCACTTCGTTCCTCAACTTTTGCCATTTGCCATTTGACTTTTACCTTTCAACTACGTATAAATACCCCATATAAATAGGCTTTAAGCTTCTTTCCCTCTTTTCATTTAGGTATTACCTTTGTGTTAATCTTTTAACAATTGTCACTTATTACAGGCTGATGGGAAAACTATACGATTCATTATTAGAAGATGTCAGGTTTGAAGAAGGACTGAATGCGTGTATGAATTGCGGAGTCTGTACTGCTATTTGTCCGGCTGCTGAGTTTTATAATTACGATCCCAGAAAAATTGTCGATGAAGTTCAGACGAAGGATGATGATAAAATTACTGAACTTTTAAAGTCTGAAACAATTTGGTATTGCGGTGAATGTATGTCATGCAAGACACGCTGTCCCCGAGGTAATGCTCCCGGATTGATAATCATGGCATTGCGATCGCTTTCACAGGATCTTGGGTTCTTTACAGAATCCGAAAAAGGAAGACAGCAGCTTGCACTTAAAAGGACCGTTGGCCATTGGATACTTACTTATGGATACTGTCTATATCTTGAGGGTGTCGGTACATCATTACATCCTGAACAGGGGCCTGTTTGGGACTGGATTCAGGATAACTGGAGCGACCTGTTTAAAAAAATGGGAGCTAATTATAAAGGGGATGGCCCTGGAATACTCAGGAGAATACCTGAAGAGGCGATGGATGAAATCAGGGAAATATTTAAAGTGACCGGCGGAATGAAAAGATTTGAAAATATTGAAAAATTCTCAAAGAAAAAAGCCAAGGAATTAAATATGCAATTGGATGAAGGTATTGAGAATGAGTACTTCCGGCATATCTATAAAACTAATAATGGTTCTCATACAAGATAATATTTTCAGAAAATGATACTTGAAGGTAAAAAAGCCATTTGGAATGATTATCAGAAGGAAATTGCTGACGACAAATATTATTATGTAAGAAGCTGCGTAAGACAAAATTTTTTTCCCGGATCAGAAACAGCCTTTCTCAAAATAATGCGTGAGGAGCTTAAGAAGGATGTATATGAGCATCCCTGCCATACAACGTGCACAGGAATTGGATATCATGGCGATATTGTTCCTGTTGAAACTACAATGACTGTTGTTGCACGTCAGTTTGCCATAATGACTGAAGCCGGCTATGAGAACCTTTTACCATCCTGCATTACATCTTTCGGATTATATACAGAAATACTGGATACCTGGCATCATTTTCCCGAGGTCGAGGAAAAAGTGAGACGACAACTAAGAAAAGCAACCGGCAGAGAATTCAGGAAACCAAAGAACCTGGCACATGCAAGTGATGTGATCTATAAATTCAGAAAGGAGATCGCCTCAAAAGCAA
The DNA here is from genome assembly GCA_017882305.1 of Bacteroidales bacterium. Taxonomy (GTDB): domain Bacteria; phylum Bacteroidota; class Bacteroidia; order Bacteroidales; family VadinHA17; genus LD21. Next base: position 23,850 of record JADGPU010000001.1, read on the forward strand.
AATATAAGCTTGTAAATAAAAATACCGGAGAACCATTGAAAGTTGTTGATCATATCGGATGTCATTATGCTAAGATGTTCCCTTCCAAAGGAATTGGTGGTGCTGAATATCCTTATGTGCTTGCCGGGATGGTTGAGGAATGGGGTGGGAACGTAATTGATTATCCTGAAAGAAGGCACTGCTGCGGATTTGGCTTCAGGCAATACCTTGTACAGGCAAACAGAGGTTTCTCTGTTGCATGTTCAAAAGAAAAATTTGAATCGATGAAACCTTTCAAACCAGATATGATAATTACAAACTGTCCGGGTTGCCCAATGTTCCTTGACAGATGGCAATATGTTATAAATGAGATGGAAGGCAAAAGATATGGCCAGAATGAAGAAGGAATTCCTGTCTTTACATATGAAGAAGTAGCCGGACTTGTTCTTGGCTATGATCCATGGGAGTTAGGTCTTCAGATGCATCAGACCGATTGCGAACCAGTTCTGGACAAGATAGGCATTGACTATTCCCCGGAAGATAAATATAATCTTAAAATTATTCCATCATATTCAGAAAGTCGCAGTTTAATAAACGTTTGATTGTTAATGAGTAAGCATGTTATAGTCATAGGTGGTGGAGTTGCAGGACTTGAAGTTGCAGGTCAGTTATCTAAAGTCGGAATTGAAGTCAGCCTGATAGAAAAGGAATCAAAAACCGGAGGACACCTGAATAATTGGTATAAACTCTTCCCCGACAGGAGGAATAGCTCCGAGGTAAAGGAATACCTCAATGGAATTACTGCAAATAATGGAATTAACCTGATGACTGATACAACGATAGAAAAGTTTAACCGGAGCAGGAGCTGTTTTTCAATTACAACAAATGGAGGAAAAGAGCTGATCGCTGATGCAATTGTTGTAGCTACAGGTTTTGATCTATTTAAAAGCGCCAGGAAAGAGGAGTATGGTTATGGTATTTATGATAACGTCATTACATCTGCTGATCTTGAGGAGATGTTCAGGAAAGGAGAAATTGTACTAACTGACGGTTCTGTTCCTGAATCGATTGGAATCATACACTGTGTTGGCTCAAGAGATGAGAAAGTCGGCAATTATTATTGCTCAAAATTATGCTGTGTCACTGCAGTTAAGCAAGCTATAGAGTTAAGAGAACATCTTCCTGAATCGAAAGTCTTTTGTTACTATATGGATATGAGGATGGGTGGAGCCTTTTATGAAGAGCTTTATCGGGAAGCTCAGGAAAAATGGGGTGTTAACTTCATAAGAGGCAAAGTATCTGAGGCAAGCGAGACAATCGAAAAAAAACTCATGGTAAAGGTCGAGGATACTCTTGCAGGGAGACCACTTAAAATGAATCTCGATATGCTGGTTTTAATGGCAGGCATGGAAATGTCAGCAGGTGGGGAAAAAGTTGCCGGTATGAGTGGCCTTAAAACAGGCGAAAACAGGTTTTTTGCTGCAGCCGATAATCATTTTGGCAGCAACAAAAGTAATATCGAAGGGATATTCTATGCAGGTACATGCACTGCGCCAATGAATATTACCGAAACAATTTCACATGCACGGGCAGCTTTTACCGAGGTAATGGAATGGCTTAGAAATGGTAAAAGATAATATGGAAAAATTCGGATTTACCATATCAAAAGGACGGCAGATCGACTATGAGTCCAATAACCGGAGAATAGCCGAGTACATTTTTGAGAATGAACCCAGCTTCAGACTATGCTTTGAATGTGGCGGTTGCTCGGCGACTTGTACTACCGCTAATTTTACAGGTTTTAGTCTTCGGGAACTTAATATACTGATTAAACGTGGCGAAAATGATCAGGTACGCAGTACTTTAAAAAAATGCATGCTCTGTGGTAAATGTACCCTGGTTTGTCCACGAGGAGTCAATACCAGAAATATAGTGGTTCTGGCAAAACAAGCCTTTCAAAAATCGGATGAATATGAAATTTGATCCTTTCATAATACCATTTAATATTGGATTATACTTCATACTCATATATGTTGTATCAAGAAGTGTAATATGGTTCCGCGACCTCTCACGACCGGATAAGCTGAGGCTGCAACGTGGGTTCTTTGGTATAGCCTTTGGCCTGAGCCTTAAAGAAATATTTATGGAGAGTTTGATACACAGGAAGATATTTAAAACAAATATCCGCCTGGGTTATATGCATATGAGCCTGGCTTTCGGCTGGTTTTTACTTATATTATTTGGCACAATTGAAGCTGATATTTTTAGCGCGAAACACCTTAATGCTCCTTATAAAGCTATCTTTTTCAGGTTCTTCAATCCCGATCATGGCAGGATGGGATTTGAGGCAGCTTATGGATTTTTAATGGATCTGATACTTGCATTTATTCTGTCAGGATTATTGGTGGCTGTTTTGAAAAGGTTTTATTCGAAAATTGTCGGTATGAAGAAGACTACCCGTCTGAAGATGTCCGACAGAATTGCCCTTACTTCACTATGGCTTATCTTCCCCAGCCGTCTCCTAGCTGAAAGTTTCACGTGTGGCGCTTATGGTACCGGCAGTTTTCTTACCGGATCACTTGGAGCCTGGTTTGCAACATTCCTTCCGGCCCAACAGATGGCCTATCCTTTCTGGTGGCTTTATTCCATCTCTTTGGGAACTTTTTTCGTTCTTTTACCGATAACAAGGTATATGCACATACCCACTGAACTATTCCTTATTTTTATGAGAAATTCAGGAATAAAAACCGGCGACAAGACAGGTACATATTCAGAGGTTCAAACTTACTCCTGCTCTTCATGCGGAATATGCATTGATGCATGTCAGCTTAATTTTTCAGCAGGTATTACCAATATTCAGTCAGCTTACCTAATGAAGGCTATTCGTAATAACGATGACGTTTCTGAAATCGCTGATAACTGCCTGATGTGTGGCAGGTGCGATCAGAAATGTCCCGTGGGAATAGAACTTTCTCCAATCAGGATGATCCAAAGAAGGGCAGGTGAAGCTGAAAATGATTTCAGGAACATTTATAAAGGTTATTTCAGGAGCCGGCAGCCTATTATTTCAGAAAAAGCCATTGGTTCTTCAAATTATTCTTTCCTTCATGAAACAGATCCGGAAAAAGCTGACATTTTGTATTTTGCAGGTTGTATGACCCACCTGACTCCAACTATTAAAAATTCCATGATAAAAATTCTCGATGCCTCAGGAGTGAAATACAATTTTATTGATGAGCAGGGAGGTGTCTGTTGTGGACGTCCGTTAATGCTTGCAGGACAGGATAAGGAAGCCAGGGAACTTATTAATTATAATTCGCAGATGATCTGGAAATCGGGCGCTCACACACTAATAACATCGTGTCCAATATGTTATAAAGTTTTTAAGGAGAGCTATTATCTTGATGTTGAGGTGCTTCATCACACACAATTTATTAAGATGCTCATCGATGAAGGATCTGTGAAATTGAATTTCTTACGCAATAAAGTTGTCTATCATTCTCCTTGCGATCTTGGAAGAGGATCAGGTGTCTATGATGAACCAAAAGAGGTTCTGAATCATGTTTCTCGCCTTCAGAAAAGCAATTTCGAAGATGGAAATTCCCTTTGTTGTGGAGGAAGTCTTGCTAACATGAAAATAAGTTCTCAGAAGAAAAAGAAAATAGCTCTCGAAGCCGCTATAGAACTGACCAAAGATAACCCCGATATCCTTGCAACCGCCTGTCCTCTTTGTAAAAAGACTTTCTCAGCTGTTACAGAAACAAGAGTCGCAGATATTTCAGAGATTGTGGCCGAAGCTTTAATTGAGAAACCCGTGAAAAAAAATAACATCAGCAATGTCAAATCAATAAGAGAGTTGGCAAATATTTGATATTTAATTTCCGTATTTCAAACAATTCATATACTGAAATTGTTTTTCGCACGTTATAAGCATAGGTCTTAAGCTAATTAAAATTTTGGAAAATGTGTAGGAAAACATATGGGTTGCTAATATTGTTTGGTATAGGTATATTTTGTTCATGCAAGAATACAAGCGAACAGAAGGAAGCCAAAATGATAATTGTTCAGAACAAGATTTTACAACAGAAGGATGGCACCATTTCTTTAAAAGTTGATAAAGCAGATTGTTATCAGGATATGGTAAATCCTTCAAGCAATACAGCTGAATGGAATGTTGTTGTTTCTAAATCAGGACGTTTCAATGTATGGTTGTCGAGCGCTACAAAAGATACTACCGATCTGAAATACAATAATTCAGTGATGCTGAGCATTCTTGATAACAGGATTGAAGCTCATCCGGCCTGTGACAAAATAGTACATAACTCAAACGATGTTAGTTATCCCTATTTCAGAGCGGACTCATTTATAGGGTCACTTTATATTCAGGATACCGGGTTATATAATATTCAGATAATCAGTGAGAAAATTGTTAAGGATATTAAGAAGGGAGTATCTTCAGGTTTGGAGAATTCAAAACTTCTATCAGTCTTTTTAACCCCGACTACCCGTTAGTTTTTATCCATTCCCAGGCGTTTACAAAAGCTTTTATCCATGGTGTAACATCATCATTTTTTCTATCAGCAGGGTAAAAACCACATTGCCATGGAAAATATGCTCTTTCAAGGTGTGGCATCATTACCAGGTGACGTCCATCTTCTGAACATAATCCTGCAACATCATAATCTGACCCGTTTGGATTGGCCGGATAGGTATGTCTGCTGAATTTTAATGGTATGTGGTACTTGCTTTCAGGATATGGCAGACTGAATTGTCCCTCACCATGAGCTACCCATATTCCAAGCTCCATATTTGTCATGTTCCCAAGCATCACAGAGTTATTTTCTAAAATTTTTACCCCAAAAAAACCAGATTCAAATTTGTGTGACTTATTAAGAAGCAGCTTTGGTTTATCTTTGTGATTTGGATACAATAAATCCAATTCAGCCATAAGCTGACATCCGTTACAAACACCAAGTGAAAGAGTATCAGTTCTTTTATAGAAATTATAAAGGGAAATACGTGCTTTTTCATTATATCTGAATGCTCCCGCCCACCCTTTGGCTGATCCCAACACATCGGAATTTGAAAAACCTCCGACAAAAACTATCATGCTAATTTCCTCCAGGGTTTCTCTGCCCGATATGAGGTCTGTCATATGTATATCCTTCACATCGAAACCTGCCAGATATAGGGCATAAGCCATCTCCCTGTCACCATTTACTCCTTTTTCTCTTATTATTGCGGCCCTGGTTCCTGATTTTTCCCTTCTATCAGGAGTTATTCCCAGAGATGTAAATGTTCCGGCAAAATCAGTAAGTTTGATATTCAATTCATGGTTTTTATAATTCTGAAATCGTTCAAGTGCAAGTTCCGATCCGCATTGACGCCGGTCAAGAAGATATGAAGTAAGGAACCATTTATCACGAAGCTTATCAATATCGAATGTCATTAAATTACCATTGTTTGTCACATACAATGTTCTTTCGTTAACAGGGTGACCAATAGAGAAATATGATATCCCGTTTTCCAGAAGGATTTCAGCTGCTTCATCTTCATCTTTTACCTGGATAATGATACCGGGGTTTTGACTGAAGAGTATCTTTATGGTATCACTTTCATCAATGGCAGATAGGTTAACTGCTATTCCCCCACCAGTGTTTGAAAAGCACATTTCCAGAAGGGTTGTCAGCATTCCACCGGCTGATATATCATGCCCTGAGAGAATCTTTCCTTTAAATATCAGATCCTGAATTGTATCAAAAACTTCTTTGAAATATGCAGGGTCAGTGACAGTTGGAACATCATCGCCAAGCCTGTTAAGAATCTGGGCAAAGCTGCTGCCTTCAGGTTTATAGCCATCACGGCTCATATCAATATACAGAAGACTCGTATGCGGATCGTTTACAATTACAGGTTCGACAATTTTTCTTATGTCCTCAATTTCAGCTGCTGCAGAAATTATTACTGTTCCTGGTGAATACACAACCTGATCCTTATATTTCTGGGTCATCGAGAGACTGTCTTTCCCGGTCGGAATATTGATACCAAGTGCAATTGCAAAATCGCTTGCTGCCTTTACAGCTGAATAGAGCCTTGTATCCTCACCCGGATTTTTACAGGGCCACATCCAGTTAGCTGAGAGAGAAACACTTTTTAATTTGTTTGTGAGAGGAGCCCAGATGATATTTGTAAGTGCCTCTGCAATAGATAGTACCGAACCGACCGCAGGATCAATTAGTCCTGCTGCCGGAGCATGCCCGATGGATGTTGCCATACCCTTTTTACCCCTGTAGTCAAGTGTAACGGCTCCCAGATTATTCAAGGGTAACTGAAGCGGGCCAGCACATTGTTGTTTCGCCAGTCTGCCGGTTACCGACCTGTCAACTTTATTTGTAAGCCAGTCTTTGCAGGCAACCTCCTCAAGCTGAAGAACCTTTTCTGCATACTCTTCAATTTTCTGAATCGAGTATTCGAGCTTTTTGTAGCTGTTCCCGACAACTACATCATTCATTATTGTTTTTGGAGGGTCACCGAAAAGAGATGCAAGCGCTAAATCAATTGGTTTTTCATTCGTGACAGGGTTCTCCAGAGTAAACTGCATATCGCCTGTTATTTCGCCGATGATATAAATTGGTGCTCTTTCCCTTTCGGCAATCTTCCTTAAAGTGTCAACATCAATCTTTTTCATGATAAGCCCCATTCGTTCCTGGGACTCATTACCGATAATTTCACGGGCCGAAAGAGTGGGGTCACCAACTGGTAATTTACTTATATCAATTTTACCTCCGGTTGCTTCGACAAGTTCAGAGAGACAGTTGAGGTGCCCACCTGCTCCATGATCGTGGATTGAAATAATCGGATTATGGTCTGATTCACTCAGGGCCCTGATTGCATTGTAGACTCTTTTCTGCATCTCAGGATTGGCCCGCTGCACGGCATTTAGCTCTATCGAGCTGTCGAACTTGCCTGTATCAACTGATGAAACGGCTCCACCACCCATTCCTATCCTGTAATTATCTCCTCCCAGTAATACTATAATGTCGCCTTTCTCAGGAATATTTTTCTCGCTATCCTTCTTCTTCCCAATTCCTATTCCACCGGCAAGCATTATAACCTTATCATAACCGAATTTTTTGAGATTCTCAAAATGTTCGAAGGTAAAAACCGAACCACAAATAAGTGGTTGTCCGAATTTATTTCCAAAATCACTTGCCCCATTTGATGCTTTAATTAAAATATCCTCAGGTGTCTGATAAAGCCAGGGTCTTTTCTGTGTGGATTTTTCCCAGGATCGGTCTCCATCAGGACGAGGATATGAAGTCATGTAAACAGCTGTCCCTGCAAGAGGAAAAGCACCTTTGCCTCCTGCAATCCGATCTCTGATCTCACCTCCGGTACCAGTTGAAGCCCCGTTGAAAGGTTCTACCGTGGTGGGGAAATTATGTGTCTCAGCTTTAATTGAAAGAACAGATTCATAGTCTGTTACGTTAAAAAAATCAGATTTGTCCTGAGTCGCCGGGGCAAATTGTTCGACAACCGGACCCTGTACAAATGCACAGTTATCTTTATATGCTGAAATAACACTATTTAGATTGGTTTTTGTCGTTGACTTAATCATCTGAAATAGAGTCTTCTCCTTTTCTTCACCTGACAGAACAAATGTTCCGTTGAAGATTTTATGACGGCAGTGTTCTGAATTAACCTGTGAAAAGCCAAATACTTCACTATCTGTTAGTTTACGTCCTAATGAATTACTTAATTTATCAAGATATTCAACTTCTTCATCGTTGAGAGCAAGTCCCTCTCTGAAATTATATTGTTTTATATCGTCAATATAAAAAACCGGATCAGGTAGTTTGTCAATGGTGAAGATGCTCTGATCTAATCCTTTATATAGTGATTGAAGCATAGGATCATAATAAGGTTTTTTAGATGATGCCGCATGAAACTCCTCGATTCTCTTTATTCCCGTGATCCCCATGTTCTGTGTGATCTCAACAGCATTGGTGCTCCATGGTGTTATCATCTCTTTTCTTGGTCCAACGAAAACGCCTTCGCATTTTTCTGCATTGATAAGGTTAGCTTCACCGAATAGCCAGGAAAGTTTTTCGATATCTTTTTCAGGAAGTTTTACTGTGGTGCCGACTGCAATTAAATTAAAGGAGTTACATTCAAAAAAGAGGATCATGTCTGGAATATTAAGATGTTGATAGATAGTAAATTAAGTATTGTTGTTAATTAGACTTAAGAAGAGTCAAAGATAGTATTAATTATTATTTGATAATGTTGCAAGTTGCATGTTGCGTGTCAGATATCGCTTCTTGCACCTTGCACCTGATCTTATTTATTTCAATCCGCTTCTAATAAGAAGGGCATCGATCGAAGGTTCCTTTCCTCTGAACCTCAAATAAAGATCGTGTGGTTTATCAGTTCCTCCTTTTTCAAGAATGTTTTTCCTGAATGCTGCTGCAGTTTCCTTATTGAATATTCCGGTTTCTGTGAAATAACTGAAAGCGTCGGCATCAAGCACTTCAGCCCATTTATATCCATAATATCCCGCTGCATATCCGCCTCCGAATATGTGTCCGAAAGAGGAACTCATATTTAACCCGACAATTGGCGGAAACAACTCGGTTTTTGCCATAGCTACAGATTCAAAATCAGAAATATTTGTATCAACCGGTCTGGTTATTGTATGCCATGCCATATCAAGAAAACCGAAGCCTAACTGACGATAACATGAATAACCCTCATTAAATGTTGAAGCTTCTTTTATCTTACCTATGATTTCAGCAGGAATTTTTTCTCCTGAGAGATAATGTGAAGCCCAAGTATCAAGCCACTCTTTTTCGAAAGCAAAATTCTCCATGAACTGCGATGGAAGTTCAACGAAATCATGTGCGACATTTGTGCCTGACAGACTCTCGTAAGTGCATTTGGTAAGCATCGCATGCAGTGAATGTCCAAACTCATGAAGCAAGGTGGTCAACTCATTAAATGACAAGAGTGAAGGTCTTGTCTCAGATGGCCTTGTAAAGTTGGCAACTATTGAGATTAGTGGTCTTACTTCATTTCCATTCTCATTCTTCTGATCTCTGTAACTGGTCATCCAGGCTCCACCATTCTTTCCAGCGCGAGGATGGTAATCGATATAGAGAATTGAAAGAAAGGTGCCTTCGTAGTCATATACCTCAAAGGTTTTGACTTCGGGGTGGTAAACAGGTATTGTGATGTTTCTGATAAACCTGATACCATATAGTATAGTAGCAAGACCCAGAACGGCGGTTTCAACTTTTTCAAGACTGAAATATGGTTTAAGTATTTCATCGTCAATATCATAAAGCTTTTTCTTAAGCTTCTCCGAATAGTAGGCCCAGTCGTACCTTTCGATTGCACCTGTATGTCCCAGACTCTCAGCAAAACTCCTGATACGTTCAAAGTCCCGTAAGGCCGCCGGCTTTGATGCCTGGTAAAGCTCTTCCTGAAATTTTTCGACTTTTTCAGGGGTATCAGCCATACGATCACCTAGTATCATTTCAGCAAATGTGCTGAATCCCAGCATTTTGGCAATTTCGAGACGAAAGTTTGCTATTTTAATAGCATTTTGACTGTTATCAAAATCATTGGCTCTGAAAGCTCTGGAAGAATAGGCTTTTAACATCTTCTCACGCAGGCCTCTTCTCTCAGAGTATTGCATAAATGGAACATAACTCGGAAAATGCAGAGTGAAAATCCATCCCTCTTTTTTTCTCCTTTCAGCTTCCATGGAAGCCATTTCAATTAAACTTTCAGGAAGTCCGGCAAGATCCTCTTTGTCAGTAATATGAAGCTCAAAAGAATTTGTCTCTTCAAGAACATTCTCTTCAAATTTAAGTGAGAGTGTTGACAGTTCCTCGGATATCGTCCTGAACCGTATTCTCTCTTCATCTTTTAAGGCCGCACCCCCCAGTATGAAATTTCTGAATTTCCTCTCTGTCAGGATCTTTTGTTCTGTGTTAAGTCTTAAGGTATCTTTTGATTCGAATACAATTTTTATCCTTTCAAAAAGTTTTTCATTAAGAGTAATATCATTTGAGAAGCGTGTGAGGAGAGGAGAAACTTCCTGAGCAACTTTCTGAAGAGATTTATTGGTATCAGCACTGTTCAGGTTGAAGAGAATTGATGTTATTCTCCCAAGAGTTTCCCCTGCTCTGTCAAGTGATGCGATGGTGTTTTCAAAATCCGGAGGTTGATTATTATCTGTAATGACTTTTATTTCTTCAGATGCAGACTTAATAGCCTTCTCAACTGCAGGTTTGAAATGAATTGTCTCAATAAGATGAAATGGAGGAGTTCCGAAAGGAGTATTCCATTCCTTAAGCAATGGGTTATTCATCATCTACATCACTTTTACCACCTGCAAATTTTGCGGGGTAAGGTGTATTCCCTTTCGCAGCAAACCAGAGTATTCTGTTCAACAGATCATCATCGCCGGAGTCAACTGCATCGAACTCAGGAAGCATGCTTTTTTTTGCATAGTAAAGTGCGTTTCCTTTTAGAGATATGATCTGTGGATTCATTTCATCGATCGGAATCTTATTTGCAATAGCCTCATATGGAGTTTTATCAGGTTTGGTTCCGAAGCAATCTGCCATTGGATTCGCGATTGCATCCTGAATATTCATCGGGGGTAAACCCAACATCTGCTCAATCGTACGAACCATACTTGGCTGTGTATAGTAATTATGAACTGTCTTTTTTAATCGTGAATAAGGACTTATTACCAGTGCAACCGTCCGATAAGCAGAAACATGATCCCACCCACTTTGTGAGTCATCCTCTACGACAAATATGACCGTGTTTTCCCAGAACCGGCTTTTTGAAAATGCCTCAACAATTCGTCCGAGGGCATAATCATTATCTGCAATCATTGCCCTTGGTGTTGGAGATCCGGGTCTTACCCCGGCAGTATGATCATTAGGCAATGCAACAATCATAAGCTCCGGAAGCTTATCACCTGGTATCGCACTATAGTCATGCAACTCTTTGATCAATGCATCGGCCCGCATTGCATCAGAAAATTCGTGGTTACCAAATGAAGGATATGTCTGGCTCAGTATTTTTTTTACAGGTTCAATTGTGGTGAAGTTTGTGAATTCAACTTTCTCACCATTTTTATATTTCTTATAAATGTCGGCCCATTTAAGTTTATTGTCCATTTTTGGAACTGACGCCTCACCATATATCCGGACTGACTTTTTATGACTGATAGCATTATCCCAGAGGAATCCAGTCGGGGCATAGACAAGTGCGTCGGTTTGAACATGGGCATAACTTCTGAACCAGGCTCTCATGTTCTTCTCGATATAATCAGTGACAATTGAAGCATCTGTCCACTGATGTCCTTCTGCAGAACATTTTCCTGAAGCATAGAAATTATCCAGAAGCATAAATTCTTCAGCTAACTTGTGCGTATTTGGAGTAATTTCAGCTCCATATGTACACAAACCGGGATCTCCATTTCCCTTCTTCATATCACCAAGAACCTGGTCGTAAGTCCTGTTCTCCTTAATAATATAAACCACATGTTTAAACAAAGATGGTTCTCCTATTCTATCCGGAACAGGTTTTGGCTGAACGGATTCCCTTGGTTTTTCCCTTGAAGCTGTTGCTCTCGAGAGGTTATTAACTGCAATAACAGTATCTGTGTAGGCAGTAAGATCTTGTTTATCAGGAACAGGGATCACTGATATTGAAGCTTGCATATTATGCGAGTTATAAATCAGGTTTCTGGTAGCAGCATGATGAATTCCCCAACGGGCACCTTCAGCTTCCAGGTTCGAAACATAAATATTTCCTTTATTTGATATAGTTACAGCTGAAGGATAAGCTCCGGTAGGTATAAATCCGGTAACAACGCTTTTTTCGTTCGAGGCCTTTGCATATTCATTTTTCCCAAGTTCAATTACAGCAAGTGCATTATCCATTCCATTTGCGACATAAAGATATTTGCCATCGAGAGAGAGACAAAGACCATCAGGTGAATCACCGAAAAACGGATTTATTTCAGGCTGAAGTCTGACGCTTATTGTTTCAGCGATCTCATCTTTTACTGTATTTATAACAGTCACATTATCGCTGTTAGAATTGGTGACATAAACAAATTTTCCGGTTTTATCACTTATTATTTCATTTGGATGAAGTCCGACCACCAACTCCTTTATAATTTTCCCATTTGCCGGATCAATTACCGTAACGCTGCCTTCTCTTGTGGCGCCTCCGGCTGTGGTGTTATTAACCCGTGCAAGTCCCCATGGAACTCCTGCGACCTCTTTATCATCAGCTTCAGGAGTTCTGCCGGCCCAGTTTGTAACATATAGTTTTCCGGAAGCTATGGTCAGTCCATAAGGAGCAACACCCGGTCTGGCTACCCATATTGTGTCACCGGAGATAAGATCCTGTTTTATTACCATATTATTGCCGTTGAGCACAACATACATGTACTCTTTAGATGATTCTTTTGTTATCAGAATTTCATTGGGCAGCGCTTTGTCGGCTTCTGGTACAGCTTTATATTCAAACAGACGACTGAATTCTGCCCTTGTACCATCCCACTTAGCTGATACGACAAATGACCAGTCATTTATACCAATTACGCTCCAGAATACTTCAGGGCCCTCTTTGCTCATATGCCATATAATTCCTGAATAAGTGTTCATTCCTCCTCTGAGAGACATCTGATCACCATTCCTGAGTATGAATTTCTTATTATTATCTGATGTACTGATAAATACAATGCTTTCCCTTTCTTCTACTGCCAGCCATTTTCCATCAGGAGATAATGCAACATCGAGTGCATGATTTTCCGTGGACACATCACCAAAGGATATCTGAATACCTGCAGGTTGTATCAGTCTGTTGTACGGAAGCTGTATCTGGCGTGGGTTCGATGGAGACGGATTTAATGAAACCTGTGCCTGACTGAATACAGATGCGAAAGCAAAAATTACTGGTAAAAGATATTTCATTTTTAAAATATTATTAAAAGGCTGCCCGAAATTGGAACAGCCTTTTAATTATTATTCTTAGAATGGTAAATCACTTAACTCATCGTTTTCTGGTGGAATATCTTCCAAAGTTGTATGTGATGGAACATTCTGATCCTTTATATCAGAAGATGTTTTTTCTATCTTCCATGCATCAAGGTTGGTAAAGTAATTAATTTTACCGTCGCGTTCCCATTTATTACCTTTAAGGTTGAACCATATCCTGACATCTTCGTTAAGAAATGATTCATTGATAAGTTCACATTTATCCTGTATCAGCTGGAATTTGATGTAGTCAATAAATACAACTGCTCCACCTGACTCTTTTTTCTCGATGACAAATTCGCGTTTTTTAAATTTGTCGCTTACCTGATTTACAGGAGAGATATCAATTACTTTTCCAATGATTTCAAATGCCATCTCAGTTTATTCTTCGTAAATAATTACTTTTTCAATTTTGTCACCCTGACGTATTTTATCAATAACATCGAGCCCTTCGAACACTTTTCCGAAGCACGTATGTTGTCTGTCAAGGTGTTTTGTATTTGTGCGGCTGTGGCAGATAAAAAACTGTGACCCGCCTGTATTTCTGCCTGCATGAGCCATAGAAAGAACTCCTCTGTCGTGGTATTGATTATCACCTGTTAATTCACATTTTATTTTATATCCAGGACCACCGGTACCGACTCTGGGATCACTCATATCCTTTGAAAGCGGGCAACCTCCCTGAATAACAAAATCCGGAATAACCCTGTGAAAAGTAAGTCCGTCATAGAACCCTTTTTTCGCAAGCATGATAAAGTTCTCCACTGTACCAGGTGCGTCAACTTCATAGAAGCTGACTTTCATTGTACCTTTGGGAGTTTGTATTTCGGCCTTAGTCATGTTATTTTACAATTTCCAGAAGTTCAACTTCGAAAACAAGTGTTGAAAATGGTTTGATAACTTCACCAGCTCCTGTTGCTCCATAGGCAATTGATGAAGGAAGACAGAGTTTGAATTTTGAACCAACAGGCATCAGCTCTAAAGCCTCTGTCCAACCTGGGATAACTCCGGATACAGGATAAATTGCAGGTTGCTTTCTTTTAACAGATGAGTCAAATTCGGTACCGTCGATGAGAGTTCCTACATAATGGACTTTTACAGTATTCTGAGCAGTTGGTTTTGGCCCTGTACCCATTTTAATTACTTCATATTGAAGTCCGCTGGCGGTAGTAGTTACACCGGCTTTCCCTTTATTCTTAGCCAGAAATGCCTCATTCTGATCTTTGTAATCTTTATACTTTACCTTATTGACTTCTGCCTTTTTTGCAGTCTTCACAGCTTCACGCTTATTGATAAATACCATTATATATGAACGAGCAATATCATCAGCCATCAATGGTTTTCCCTCTTTTCCATCAATCATAGCTTTTGCTACAATCATAGGATCGAGCATAAGACTGTCTGCCTTCAGCTGGTTATAATTTACAATACCGAAAGCATAGGATAATGAATCTTCTTTACTTTTAAGGTTTGTACTTTTAAGAGAACTCTTTCCGCAAGAGCCAAGCATTAAAGCTATTACACCGGTCAATACAATTAATCCCCTGATTTTCATACGATACATTTTTAAATTTTAAATTTCCGCTAAGATAATACTTTAGGTAAAGCAAAAAAGCCATGCAAAAAATAAATTTTAAATTTTAACTGCCCTGATCATCTGCCTTTTCCCCGGAGGCCCTGGAAGCAGAGTTACATTAAACCCACATGCTTTAAGACTTCTTTTCACTTCCCCTTTGGCTGAATAAGTGACAAGGATGCCATTTCTATTTGTAACAGCAGAAATTCCTGTAAACATTTCCCTGGTCCACATTTCCGGTTGTTTATCCGGCCCGAACGCATCAAAATATATAAGATCATACTTGCCTGATGGTCGTGATTTTGTGAAATCTGTTTCAATTTTTTTCAGATTGAAATTTCTGCAGATATTCACACTTACATTCCATGGGGATGAATGAATTAAATGAAAAATCTCCTTGCCATTTTCACCGGCAAATTCATGATGATTCAGGGAAAGGATGATTTTATTGTCAAGCGGATGATTTTCGAGTGAAGTATAATTGACTTCTCTTGATCCTGCCCTGCTTCTGATAGCAGTCAGAAGTGCATTTAGCCCTGTGCCGAAGCCAACTTCAAGAATAGAAAGAGGATCAGCTTCACAAAAATCAAAGCCATTCCTAATGAATATAAAAGTTGATTCCTGGAAGGCACCGTGTACGGAATGATAGTGCTCATCTATTTCAGGAACATAGATAGTATGCGAACCGTCGGAAGTTTTTAACAGCTTAATCAATTATATTAGCTTAATTGTTATTATGTTACAGGATGCATGGTGCATGGTCGATGTTAGATACACTGTGTACATTGCATCCAGCACCTTGCAACTTTCTTCAGTGGATTCAAAGTTACTTTTATCTTTTTACTTTTGTCTTTTTACTTTTATCTTTTTACTTTTGTCTTTTGTCTTATATAATATTTATTGTTCTTGCCATGAAAACAAAACAATCAAGAAGGGAATTCCTAAGATTATCTGCCACAGGTGTATTAGGAGCAGTTATTATTTCAAAGAGTGAATGGAGAACGGTCGGAAGAGCTGCCTCAGAATTAGTTGTTGCTGACCCAAAGACTTTCGGAGTAGGATTACAGTTGTATACCATACGTGATGCTATGGCAGAAGATGTTCCGGGCTCCTTGAAAAAAGTTTCTGATATCGGATATAAATACCTGGAACTTGCAAGTTATGAAAATGGGAAATTTTATGGTTATCTGCCGGGTGACTTCAAAAAGATGGTAAATGACCTGGGAATGGAAATCATTAGTAGTCACGCAGGGGTTAATCCGAAGGGTATTACAACTGACGAAGCTAAGAAAATGGCTGAAGACCATGCAAAGCTAGGTGCAAAGTATTGTATGCAGCCCTTTATAGTTGATGCAGACCGCAAATCAATTGCAGGTTATCAGAGAATGGTAGCCGAGTGGAACAAAGTAGGCAAGATTATGAAAGAAAACGGCGTTCAATTCGGATACCATAATCATAATTTCGAATTCGATACTGTAGAAGGAAAAGTTCCTTATTTCGATGTTTTCCTGGCAGAAATGGACAAAGACCTCATGACCATGGAAATTGATCTTTTCTGGACAACTAAAGCCGGTCAAAATCCTGTTAAGCTTTTCAAAAAATACCCAGGCAGATTCCAGCTTTTCCACATGAAGGATATGTATACCAAAGAAGCTCCATTCTTCAAAACTGAAAGTAAAGATTTTGCTCCTGTCGGTGCCGGTATTATAAATTTCAAGAAAATTCTTGCTGCCAAAGAAAAAGCAGGAATGAAATATATGTTTGTTGAACAGGACAGAACCAGAGATGGAAAGCCATTTGATGCTATTAAGACCAGTATTACAAATTTGACTACAAAGATTCTGGTATAGTTATCAGATTGATCAACAATAATGACCCGGCAAAATTACATGCCGGTTTTTTTAACTTTTATGCCAATAGAGACTACACTGAACACTAAACGCTGAACGATTGACGCTCAATGAGTTTTACCAGCTCGAATCATACCATGTTCTCACATCCGTAGCAGCCATTCCGGCATTTAATGCAGCTTCGATGCCCAGATCACCGTCTTCAAAGACTTCAATGAATTCTGGCTCGATTTTCATCAGGGCTGCGCATTTGAGAAAGGTTTCCGGGTGAGGTTTGAAATTTTCTACGTCGTTGGCCGTAATAATAATATCAAAATATTTCCGGAGGTCCGTGATTTCCAGAGTCCGTTCAACAGCTTCCCTGTGACCACCTGTTCCAATAGCCATAGGTAGTTTTCCCCAATATTTTTTTACTATATCAACTACTGGTATGATGGGCTTGACCATATGTTGTTCTTTATAGAACTCAATAAGCTTTTCATCTATTATCTGATCAATTGTAACACTACCATTTAGTTTACATTTCTTTATAATCTCATCAGCAATTATCCATCCTGGTGTACCAGTATGTTTCTTTAGAAAAGCTGTATCAATATCGGCACCAAATTTCTGACAAGCCATTCGCCATCCTTTAAAGTGGTATGGCATTGTATCGGCAAGTGTTCCGTCAAGATCAAAAATCAGGCCTTTAATACCGGGCTTTATATCGTATTGCATTTTTTTATTTCGTTGCGGCAAATGTAGTAAGAAAATGTTAAAAAATTGAAAGGGTCGAGAGAGTTGAAAGAGTTGAAAAAGTTGAAGAAGTTGAAAAGTTGAATGAGTTTAATCTCATATTCAACCCATTCGACTCATTCATCCATTTGGCCCGTAAGAATAAGTCCGGTGTAACTCTTGTTAAATCAGCCTATCTACATGAAATTTCGTATCTTGTGGTTTATTGAAAAAGGGGAATTTGTATGAAGACTGAGGAAAAAACACAAGCAGAACTCCTAAAAGAGCTCAGAGATTTGCAGCAAAAATATAATTCAATGAAAGTATTATATGAGAAAAAGATCAATGGACTCAAACAGGCAGAAGAAGCTCTGGCCAAAGAACAATTCCTGATTAACGCCCTGATGAATAATCTTACTGATCATGTTTATTTCAAAGACCTGGAAAGCAGGTTTATCAGAAATAACAGAGCTCATGCACTTTCGTTCGGATTAGTTGATCCTGAACAGGTAATTGGCAAATCAGATTTTGATTTTTTTACTGAACAGGCTGCACGTCAGGCATTTGAGGATGAACAGACAATTATCAGAACCGGACAACCAATTCAAAAGGAAGAGAAACTTACCCGGAAGGATCATTCTGATGCCTGGTTTTCTGCAATAAAAATGCCTCTTCGAGATAACGATGGGACTATCATAGGTACTTTCGGGATATCCAGAGACATAACGGACCGTAAGCGAAGTGAGTTGGAAAGTCACGCTTTATTTGAGATTACAGAAGGGATTACTTCAACCGATAATCTTGACGAATTACTCAAATTGATCCATCACTCACTGGGGAAAGTTGTTTATGCAGAGAATTGCTTCGTCGCTCTTTATAATCAAAAATCCGGTCTCTTCAGCTTCCCGTATTTTGTTGACCAGGTTGATACAACTCCTTTTCCGACATCTATGGGCAAAAGTTGTTCAGCCTATGTCATTCGGACTGTTAAACCACTTCTTTTGACACAACAAACATTCGACATGCTCGTCGAACAAAATGAAGTAGAATTAATTGGCTCAAATTCACCCTCGTGGATAGGGATTCCGTTACAAGCGCCTTCAAGAGTAATCGGAGTATTGGTTCTGCAACATTATGAAAAAGAAAATGTTTATTCGGAAAACGATGTAAAGTTTCTGGTTTCAATTGGAAGTCAGATTGCAATTTCTATTGAGCGAAAAATGTCGGAGGAAGAAATAAAGATGAAAAATGAGCTTCTTCAGGCTATAAATGCAGAGAAAGATAAATTCTTTTCAATTATTGCTCACGACCTCCGGGGACCATTAAGTGCATTTGTTGCTGCTACCCAGATAATTACCGAGGAAATTCAGACTATGAGCATTGAGGAGATACGGGATATTACTGACAGCATGAAGACGTCTGCTACAAACATCTACAGTCTTCTCGAAAACCTGCTTGAATGGTCACGACTGAAACGCGGTGGAATGGATTTCATTCCCGAAAAGATTAATCTGAAGAAGAATATTGATGAATGTATAGATATTCTTTCAGAATCTGCAAGAAAAAAGGGAATTGAAATAGAGGTTACTATTCCGGATAAATTGGAAGTTATCGCTGACAATCATATGTTTGAAGCAATTATCCGAAACCTGGTTTCAAATGCAATAAAATTTAGTGCTAACAGAGGAAAAGTTTATGTGACTGCTGGTTATAATAATGAACATTTAATTGAAATTAAAATCAGTGATTCCGGTATTGGAATGGCAGCTGAATTGAAAAACAAGCTATTCCAGATAGATGAAAAGACCAGCAGACCTGGTACGGAAGGTGAACCGAGTACCGGGCTCGGATTATTGTTATGTAAAGAATTCATTGAAAAGCATGGTGGAAGAATTTGGGTGGAGAGCGAGGTTGGGAAAGGAAGTACTTTCGCATTTTCAATCCAGCAATTTGAAAATCTGAAGAACTGATAATTCTGAAGTAAAACTTTGCAAATAATTTTTACAGTGGACCGGAACCTTGTTAAAAGTAAGAAATATGCAAAAAATTATTGAAATTCAGTTTTCCGACTTATTCGATTTAAAGGATATCCAACATATTCAGGACCTCTTTGCAGATGCTACAGGTGTTGCATCAATAATAACACATCCAGATGGTACCCCAATAACCCGGCCAAGTAATTTCTGCAGATTATGCAATGAAATAATCAGAAAAACAGAAGTTGGACTTACAAATTGCTTCAAATCTGATGCTGAAATTGGACGACCTAATCCTTCAGGTCCAGTTGTACAACCATGTCTGAGTGGTGGTTTATGGGATGCAGGTTCAAGTATTATTGTCGGGGGTAAACATATTGCCAACTGGTTAATCGGTCAGGTAAAAAATGAAGAACTGGATCTTAAGCAAATGCTTCTGTATTCTGAAGAGATTGGAGCTGATCAGGAAACTTTTATGAGTGCTCTGAAAGAGGTGCCGGTAATGTCAAAAGAAAAGTTTGAAAAAGTGGCTAAAATGTTATTTTCCTTTGCCAGCGAATTATCCATAAAAGCCTATCAGAATATTTTGCTTAAACAATCAATAGATGACCGTGATCGTGCTGAAAAAAAGTTGACTTTTGAACAATATCTGATTACCAGTCTATTGGATAACCTTCCGGACCATGTCTATTTTAAAGACCGGGAAAGCCGTTTCATCAGGGTCAATAAGGCTATGGCTCAATTCCTTGGTTTAAATGATCCTGACCAGGCTATTGGAAAGACAGACTTTGACTTTTTTACCGGAGAACATGCACAGCAGGCATATGAAGATGAACAGAATATAATCAGGACCAGGCAACTGTTGAGTATTGAAGAGAAGGAGACATATCCCGATCGTTCCGACACCAGGGTTTCAACTATTAAAATGCCTTTGCAGGATAAAGATGGAAATATCATAGGTACATTCGGAATCTCAAGAGACATCACCAATGCGAAGCTGGCGGAAGAGGAGATAATGAAAAGTGAAATCTTAAACCGGACTTTAATCAAGCACCTTCCGCAGCGAATTTTTATTAAAGACCTTGATTCAAAATATATATTATGCAACGACATTTATTCAAGGGATTTAGGAATAAATCCGAAAGAGATTGTCGGTAAAGACGACTTTGCTTTTTTCTCCCGTGAATTAGCCGAAAAATATCGCAGAGACGATCAAGAGGTTATATCGGATGGGATTCAAAAAGAATTTGAAGAAAAATATTCGATTTCAGGCCGGGAGCGATGGACACATGTTAATAAAGTTCCATATCGTGATACGAATGATCAGATTGTGGGAGTACTAGGCATATTTGAAGACATCACCGAGCGTAAAGTAGTGGAAGAAGAAATTAAACATAAGAATGAACTGCTCCAGGCAATGAATGCGGAAAAAGACAAATTCTTTTCAATAATTTCACATGACCTGCGTAGCCCTTTAAGTGCATTTGTTGCAGCTACACAGATACTTGCCACTGAAATTCAGACAATGAATATTGAAGAGATCAGAGAAATTACTCAGAGTATGAAGTCATCAGCAACAAATATCTATACCCTGCTTGAAAACCTTCTAGAATGGTCACGTCTGAGACGGGGTGGGATGGATTTTGTTCCTGAAAAACTTAATCTAAAAGAAAAAATCGATGATTGTATTGATGTTCTTTCTGAATCCGCAAGGAAAAAAGAGATTCAAATAAATGTTTCCATTCCTGGTGAAGTTGAAATTTGGGCTGATAACCATATGTTCGATGCTGTAGTCCGGAATCTGGTTTCTAATGCAATAAAATTTACCCATGTTGGCGGCAAAGTCACTGTGGAAGCTTTTTACAAAAATGACCGTCTGGTGGAAGTGAAAGTCACCGATTCAGGTATCGGAATAACCCCCGAATTGAAAGATAAACTGTTTCTTCTGAGTGAGAAGACCAGTCGTCCGGGTACAGAAGGTGAATCCAGTACCGGACTAGGATTATTGTTATGTAAAGAATTCATTGAAAAGAATGATGGTAAAATATGGGTGGAAAGCGAGGTTGGAAAGGGAAGTACTTTTAGTTTTACAATAAGAGGAAAGAGCAAATAGTAAAAAGTACGGAGCAAGGTGTGAGGAGTAAAAAAATATTCATCATTTAAACCCTTATAAAATGATTCAAAAGAATCTCCTGAAAATCCTTTTTGTAGAGTATCTACCTTCAGATGTCGATCTGGCTGTTCTGGAATTGCGGAAGGAGAAAATAGAATTTGAATATATTACCGTTTGTACCAGGATTGATATGGTATCAGCACTTAAGAAATTCAATCCCGATCTGATTATTTCTGATTATATGATGCCTTCATTTAATGGCTTGCTGGCTCTGAAAGAAGCAAAGGAATTCAACTCTGAAATTCCATTTATTCTTTATACCGGATCAGTTAATGAAGAGACGGCCGTTGCATGTCTTAAAGCAGGAGCACAGGATTATATTATCAAAGAACACATGACAAGATTACCTTATGCGGTAAAGGAGGCGGTGGAACAGGTAAGGAGAAATAAGGAAAAAAGAGCTTCAGAACTACTTTTAAAGGAAAACGAGGAAAAACTTCAGAGCATTTTCAGTGTTGCTCCGGTGGGTATAGGACTTGTGGTTGACAGGGTTCTTATAGAAGTGAATGATACTTTCTGCAATATGACCGGATATACCAGAAGAGAATTAATTGGGAAATCTTCTGAGATTATATATTCATCAAGGGAAGAATATATAAAAGCCGGGGAAGAGAAATACAGGCAGATAAAAAAAAAAGGAACAGGGTCTGTTGAGACATCTTTTAAGTGCAAAGACGGTAAGCTTCTAAATGTTTTACTAAGTTCAGCACCTCTTGATAAAAATGATCATTCAAAAGGAGTAACTATTTACAGTTCTTGACATAACGGCAAGAAAACTTGCTGAAACAGCTCTCCATGAAAGTGAAGAAAGGTTTCGTACGCTCTACAATGATGCAGTTGTCGGCCTTTACAGAACTAACGCGCAAGGACAAATATTGCTTGCAAATTGGGCATTGGTCAAAATGCTTGGTTTTCAATCTTTTGAAGAATTGGCTGAAATAAACCTTAATACTTCCGCAATTGGTACAACAGGTACTTCAAATGACCGCCAGAAATTTATAACAGAGATTGAAGGAAAAGGTGAGATAAAGGATCTTGAAGCAATTTGGATTTGTCGTGATGGCAGAGAAATATTTGTCAGAGAAAGTGCAAAAGCTTTTTATGATTCTGATGGAAATATTCTCTGGTATGATGGAACAGTGGAAGACATAACTCACCGTAAGAATATGGAGGAGGCTCTGAGAGAGAGTCAGCAGTTGTTTGAAACCCTTGCAATAACCTCCCCTGTTGGGATTTTCAGAACGAATCCGGATGGACAAACCACGTATGTGAATCCAAGATGGTTGGAATTATCAGGCTTAACAGCCGTTGAAGCCATGGGTTTCGGATGGTTAAAAGCAGTATACCCTGATGACCGGAAACAATTAGATATAAAATGGAAATCAGATGTTCAATCACTAATGTCCTCTGCTGCTGAATACCGTTTTGTAAGACCTGATGGTAGTATTGTTTGGGTCATGGGAAATGCAGTTCCAGAATGGATTGGTGACAGGGTTGCCGGTTATATAGGTACTATTACTGACATTACAGAGAGAAAACAAGCTGAGTTAGCTTTGAGAAAAAGTGAAGAAAAATACCGCAGCATTTTTGAAAATGTTCAGGATGTTTATTATGAGACCTCAATCAATGGGACAATTCTTGAAGTCAGCCCTTCCATTAATATTTTGTCAAAAGGACAATATCAAATGCATGATCTTATCGGAAAAAAGATGTCCGATTTCTATGCTGAACCTGAAGAGCGGCAAGTTATCCTGTCAGAACTACAAGCGAAAGGTGCTGTCACTGATTTTGAAGTTACTCTTAAAAACTGCGATGGTTCGTTTGTACCTTGTTCAATTTCAGCAAAACTCGTCTTTAATCTAGACGGACATCCTGAAAAAATCATCGGGAGCATGCACGACATTACCGACCGTAAGAATGTGACTGAAGCGCTTAAACTTGCTAAGGAGAAAGCCGAGGCAAGCGATAAGCTTAAAACTGAATTTTTAAATAATATCTCCCATGAAGTACGTACACCACTCAATGGAATTATTGGTTTTGCTGAGATAATTTCTATGCAGGATTTGTCAGAAGAAGCGAAAAAAGAAACCACTGCAATGCTATTTGAAAGTAGCAACCGGTTGTTGAACACAATTACAAACTATATGGATATTTCTTTGATAACATCAGGGAATCTGTCTGTCAATAAAAAGGACTTTATTGCCACCTCGATTCTCAAAAAAATCTTTAATAATTTTGAATATGTATGTCTGAACAGGAGGCTGGAATTATTCCTGGAAATCCCTGACCAGTCAGAAGACTATTACATCAATTCGGATCCTGAAATATGCAAGAAAATTCTTAGTCATTTTCTTGACAATGCTGTCAAATTTACAGAAAAAGGAAGCATACATTTTGGTTTTAATCGTAAGGCTGAACAACTTGAGTTTTATGTAAAAGACACTGGAATAGGAATAGGTCCGGATTCTTTTAGTACTATTTTTGACCGGTTTGCTAAAGAGAATCAGGGTCAGCATAAAGTTACTGAAGGGAGCGGACTGGGATTATCTATTGCACAAGGGATGGCTGAAGCTATCGGAGGGGTAATAAGGTTAGAATCCGAACCAGGCATCGGGTCATGTTTCTTTCTCACAATTCCGGTAAAGCAACCCTCTGGAGTATCTTCACCACAATCTCCTGTCAGGGATCTAAAGAAGTCTAAAAGCGGATCTCTGATACTTGTCGCTGAAGATGATGAAACAAATTTCTACTACCTTAATGCCGTGCTGACAAAGGAAACAGGAGCAAAAGTCCTATATGCATCAAATGGGAGGGAAGCTATCGAACTTTTCAAAGCCAATCCGGATATTAAGTTGATCCTGATGGACATGAAGATGCCGGAGATTGACGGATTTGAAGCTACTCGACAAATAAAGCTGATTGAACCGGATGTTACTATTATTGCCATAACGGCACACGCTATGTCGGGAGATGAGGAAAGAATAATTGCTGCAGGTTGTGATGGGTATCTCAGTAAGCCGATAAACAAAAAGAGTCTTCTGGAGAAAATGGCAGAGTTTGTTAGCATAAGATAAAAGACAAAAGTAAAAAGTTGAGGAACGAAGTGGAGCTCGGCGTAGCCAAATCCCGCAAGGCGGGGACAAAAGTAAAGAATCGCCTTTTTTAACCTTTAACCTTATCGAGATATTCATTTACCCTTTTGTAAACATTTTCGGCCGTGAACCCTAATTTTTCATCGAGGACCTTATACGGGGCTGAATAGCCAAAACTATTCATTCCCCAAACAACTCCATTTTGTCCAACGAGTCCCTGAAGTGTGACCGATAATCCTGCTGTCAGACCAAATATTGGAACATTCTCCGGTATGATTGATTTCTTATAGCTTTCCGGCTGCTTCCTGAACAATCCTTCTGATGGAGCAGAAATGATCCGAACATTCAGATTGTCTTTTGTTAAAAGCTGAGCTCCCTCAATGAGTGTTGCTACTTCCGAACCACTGGCAATCAAAATTATGTCAGGTCTTCCATTACAATCCTGGACAATATAGGCACCTTTTTCCATTTGTAATGCCTCAGTATACCTGTTATTGTCTTCTGAAGGCAGATCTTTAATATTTTGTCGTGAGAGTATCAGAGCTGTCGGCGTTTTTTTGTTCTCCATCGCCATTTTCCAGGCAACTGTTGTTTCAGCAGAATCAGCTGGTCGTAATACAACCATACTGTTCTCACCATGATGGTTTTTAAGATGCTCCATTAGTCTCAGCTGAGCTTCCTGTTCTATTGGCTGGTGAGTTGGTCCGTCTTCTCCTACACGGAAAGCATCATGAGTCCAGATGTATTTTACCGGCAATCCCATCAGACATGCCAATCTTACTGCCGGTTTCATAAAATCTGAAAAAACAAAGAATGTCCCGCATGCGGGTATAATACCACCATGAAGAGCCATTCCATTAATAACAGCTGCCATTGTCAGTTCTGAAACCCCAGCCTGAAGAAAAGCTCCTGTAAAATCATCCTTAATGAAGGCATGAGTATTTTTCAGGAAACCGTCAGTTTTATCGGAGTTTGAAAGATCGGCTGAAGCGACAATCATATTATCAATTTTTTTTGCGAGGAGACCAAGAACAGTTGCTGATGCGGCCCTTGTAGCAGACCCTTCCTTTTGAATAACAGATTTGTAATCAATCTCCGGAACTTCCTGTGAATAAAAGGAGTGAAGTTTTTTAGCCTGTTCCATGTTTTTGTCAGCCCATTCATTTTTAGCCTTTTTCCATGCTGAAGAAGTTTTCTTCTTGATTTCAAGTACTTTTCCATAGTATTCATTAACTTCTTCAAAGATCTGGAATGGATCTGAAATGTTTCCACCAAGATTAACAAGTGATTTTTCAAATGATCCACCGGCTTCACTTACAGGCATTCCATGTGTTGATGTCTTCCTTTCAAAGCTCTTTCCTTCATTGTCAAGAAGCCCTTTCCCCATAATGGTTTTTCCGATAATAATCGTGGGTTTATCCTTTTGATTGATGGCAGATGTGAGTGCTGTCCTGATCTGTTTATGATCATTTCCGTCAATTCTAATGACATTCCATCCCCACGCTGTGTATTTCATGCCGGTGTCTTCAATTGTAACGGCTTTTGTTTCACTTGAAAGCTGGATGTCATTTGAATCGTAAAACATGATCAGATTGCCAAGACCAAGAAAACCGGCCAGACGGCCCGCCCCCTGCGAAATCTCTTCCTGAACACCTCCATCTGAAATGTAAGTAAATATCTTATGAGCAAATAGTACTCCGAACCTTGCTACAAGAAAACGTTCTGCAATTGCTGCGCCAACAGCCATGGTATGACCCTGTCCGAGAGGCCCTGATGTATTTTCAATTCCTTTCAGGATATTAAGTTCCGGATGACCCGGTGTCGGACTGCCCCATTGGCGGAAATTCTTTAATTCCTCAACAGTAAAGTGACCCGTTAGAGTAAGGATCGAATAGAGCATAGGCGACATATGTCCGGGATCGAGAAAGAACCGGTCGCGATTAATCCATGAAGGATCAGATGGATCAAAATTCAGGAACTCTGAAAAAAGTATATGAATATAATCGGCCCCTCCCATAGCACCACCGGGATGACCTGATTTCGATTTTTCCACCATCGCCATAGCAAGAATGCGGATGTTATCAGCAGCTCTTTGATTTATATCAATATTCATTCAGGCTAAAATTAGAGTTTGATGCATTATCAACAAAAATATGATTATTCGACGAGAGAAAAAACAATTTTTTTTTTGTACTTTTAACCTGAATAGTCTAAACTGCCTGAAACATGGAACATAAGCTGAATGCTTTAATCGTTGATGATGAAGAGAATGCCAGATTATTACTTAATACGTTATTAGAGGAAACTTTTTTATTCAACGATATCAGATTAGCTCAGTCAGTCGACGCTGCTTACACTGAGATGAACCGTTTTGAACCGGATATTATCTTTCTCGATATTAAAATGCCCGGGAAAGACGGTTTTGCATTCATTCAGGATCTGCCTCATGGATACAAATTACAGAAAATTGTTTTTGTGACAGCCTATGATCAGTATGCTATTAAAGCAATTAAAAACCAGGCCTTTGATTATCTTCTTAAACCGGTTAACCGCAAGGAATTAGAACAATGTTTATCAAGGTTTATTGAGAAGAAAAACGAAGAAACTGATATTGAACGTACTGTAAAAATTATTGAAGCACATGATCGTATAACCAGGATAAGGGTCAATACCCGGACCGGAACATTATTTATTAATCCTTCTGATATATTATTCTGTAAAGCTGAAGGTAATTATACAACAGTATGTACAGGTAAGAAACATCATCTCTGTTCAATGAACCTTGGAAGGGTGGCGGAATTGCTTCCCAAGAATGGGTTTGTAAGAGTGGGGCGGTCATACATTGTTAATTTTGAGTATATTACGATGTTAGATCGCAAGGAATGCACAATCATACTTGTGAGAGACGGGGAGTCAGTGACAGTTAAAATACCCAGACAGCATCTGAAGGATCTTGATATTATATAAACAATGAAAGGTGGTTCCATTTTTAAAAAAATCATCTATTCTTCCGTTTTTCTGGCAGGTATCCCTGCCATTTTAATTATATTGTTTCTCCCACCATTAGGTACCAAGTCCAGATTGCAGATTGAACCTGTGGATAAAAACTCCTCTGTCAATGTTTATACTGATCTGAATTCAGACACCATTTCGGAAGTTGTCCGTTCAGGGAAAGGAGTTCCATATTTCCATATCCTCGTACTGAATAATGATATGCGGGTTTACGATCAGTGGAACTTACAGGACAGTATGGACCTGGATATGTCAGACTTTTTCTTTAGTAATTTTGATCACGATCGTTATAAAGAAATTTACGTTTTCACTTACAAAGACGATTCACTATTTCTTAATATTAATGAGTTTTTTGATCCCGCAGGAACAAAATTGGATCGTATTTATATTACAAAAATCAGGGTTATAAATAAAAAGGTAACCTCTGTTATCTGGCCTGCAGGTTTTTTTGATACGAATGGTGATGGAAAAGATGAACTTTTTTTCAGCATTCAGACAGGTTTTGGTGTCGAACCACGACGGCTTTATTCTTTTGATATTGTTCACAAGGAATTGAAATCAAGTCAGCTGACCGGTGAGATCTGTCAATTTCCAAAGATGGTTGATTCTGATGGAGATGGCAGACCGGAAATTTTTGGATTAATGGGTGCATCCGGAAATTCCAAAACATGGTTCCCCTTCAGTGACTGGAGTACATGGCTGATGGTATTTAATGACAGCTTAAAATTTAAATTTCCACCAGTTGAGTTTCCGGGACTTACAAATCTCCTGGAAATAAACTCTTACACAAATGGTGGATTTAAGGGATACATAGTATCACATAATACCGGGTCAGCCGATACAACAGTGATTAAACCGAGAATAATGTTTTATTCGTTAGATGGAAAAAAGATACGGGAACGCCTTTTCAGCGATTTAGGCTTTAATACCCTCACACGGTTGGTGGTTTTGAAAAGCAGGAATGCAGACCGAATTTATCTTTTAGGTAAAGAATTTTTCGAACTCAATGATCAAATTTCGGTTATAAACAGGGTCAAATCTCCATTCAATTCATTATTCACTTATTCCTACATTGAAGACATTGATTTTGACGGTGAACCTGAGTTACTTCTTTATTCTTTAAGTGAGGAAAAGCTGGTTATTTATACTGCAGCTTTACAAAAGATTGGTGAAACCAAACTTAAAGGTACTCAACAATTATTCAGATTTTCTCATTATTCATCAAAGGATCATGAAAATAAAACATTTCTAAATGCAGGAGGGGGGTACGGTTACTTTCTGAAGCTAAGAAGTAACAGCTACTATTACCTCGGATATATGGCATATGCAGGCATTTACCTGTTATTCTTCGGGTTCATAATTCTGATAAAAAGAATTAATACTCTTCAGGTAGTACAAAAAGAGAGTTTAAACCGCCGGTTGGTAACGCTTCAGTTACAGGGCATTAAGTCACAACTTGATCCGCATTTCACTTTTAATACACTGAATTCTATTGCCTCTCTGATTTACCTTGAGGATCGTCAGTTAGCTTATGACTATATGAATAAGTTCACTCAACTGCTCAGGGGTCTGATTAACGATGCCGAACGGATTTACAGGAGTCTTGGGGAAGAACTGGAGTTTGTAACCACATACCTTGATCTGGAAAAATTAAGGTTTGGCGATAAATTTAATTATGAGATAATTATCGGGGAGAACGTAAGCCAACGAGAGCAAGTACCAAAGCTTGTCTTGCATACATTTGCAGAAAATGCTATAAAACATGGTATCATGTCGCGTACTGAAGGAGGAATTCTGAAAATAAGAGCTGAAAAGGATAAGGATTATCTGATACTTTCTATTGAAGATAATGGCATTGGAAGAGAAAAATCTGAAGGTCAAAGTACATCTACGGGCAAAGGTCTGAGACTTACAAGAGAATTTTATGATATTCTTAATCAGATCAATAAAAAGCCGATACGACACTTTATTATTGATTTACATGATGAAACCGGGGATTCTATTGGAACGAGGGTAGAGGTATGGGTGCCGATTGAAGAGTAATTTATTAGTCTTATAAATATTTCCTGTCTTCCTCGGGTATGTCAAAATATTTATTATAGGTTTTAACATCAGGACCACTCTTTTCTTCTATTTTATTTCCCCTGATCTTATAAGTACACTTTTCTCCTGCAATACCTGAAAAATAAATGTTGTACTCTTTTCCATCGTCATCAATCATTATAATCCTTACCAGATGATTGTACTTGGCACTGTTTAATTGTGAGTGACAGATAGGACACGTATAAATATATTCTTCACCTTCTTTTATATGGAAAGAAGGATGTGTTGTGGTTGTGTAGTTCCCGATCTCAGGATTCAAAAAAATCAATCCTCTTGCAGGACTGTTGGTTTTTGAGGCAGCAAGTACAATTGAAGTTTTAACTTTGAGATGTCCCCTGCATACTTTACAAAGATATTCTACAGCCATGATGCACCTCCTGCTTGTTTATTAGTTTAATAATCTTATCTGCAACATTCTTTACAAGGTACGACAAATTTTCACCAAAGTCAATTTTTTCAGGTTGGATTCCGAGTACATAAACAGGCATCGTGAAGAATTCCGATAACCGTCTCAATGAAATATTATGAGTATTAAAAGTCAGATCCTGTATCTGCCTTAGTGATAGTAGTTTAAATGTTCCCGTAATGGCCTTCAAATCCACACAGTCAATAAGTATCAGTATATCGGGATTCAGACTAACTATTTTCCCGATATAATTTTCAATGCTTGCCTCTACGGTGAGCGATAATATTGAATCGTTTGTCCTTATTCTTTTGCTTATATATACACCGACACCATCATCCATTTTGAGAAGATTTCCGATTCCTACAAAAAGCTTTTTTTTATCTTTTTGGAACAGGATTTTATTTAGGTCATCATGCATCCCTGAATAAGTATTTTATCTGGATTTGTCTCAGACAGTTAGGGCATATAATATTGAACATATCTTTTCTTTTCAGGTTATCTGTAATTTCAGAAGCAATGGACTGCCCTTCGGCCAGCTTTAGTTTCTCATTTAGCAGATTCAGATTCAGGATGGAAGAAAATGCTTTCGGACCAAGTTTCCTATGCATAAAATGAAGATGCTCCTTAGTTGTTATTACTGCATGGCAACTTTTACAAATGAGGAGTTCTTTTTCCTGGAATTCAACATTTTTTTGTCTGTCAAACACAGCCAGGTCAAAAATTTTATCCGATAGTTTCACTCCTTTGCCGGTAATACAATGATCCTGACACTGCCCACAAAAGATACACTTCCCGTAATCTCTTTTTATTGTCCTGATTCCCTTTTCTTTATCATCGACAAATGTTATAGCCTCTGGTGGACAAACATTTGCGCAGGTTTCACAACCAACACAGTTCTCATCATCGACAACAGGCTTACCTCTGAAGTTTTCGAAAGGGACATGAGGTTCCTTCGGGAACTTCGATGTGTACGCAGGTGTGAAAAGAGAAACGAGTGCCTCTTTAACTTCTCTTACTTTAGGATACTTCATTTTACAGCATCTTTATAATCATCTTTAACACTTTTATCTCCAAGTTTGATCCCGAAATGGTAGGTCCCTCTGATAAGTGCATGAGCTGCAACAGTAGATCCAAAGAAAAGTATCGGTATCGCTATCAGAGCTTTTGTACTTGCGTCGCTAAGTCCGAAATGGAAGACCACTCCAAGCAGTATGCTGCAGCATCCCAGTGTTACGGCTTTTGTTGCTGCCTGGAGTCTATTGTAAGTATCAGGAAGTCTTATTATTCCAATACAACCCAGGAGGTTGAAGATAATTCCGATTGTTATAAAAATCAGGCTGATCATATTACTCATTTAGTTTTTTACCCGTAAGATATTTGGCAAGCGTCAATGTGCCGATAAAACTCAGAATAATCCAGGCAATTCCGATGTCGAGAATAAATGACCTTTCTGTTTGAATGGAGATAATAGCACAAACCCCGACTACCAGTATTCCGAAAATATCTGCTCCTACCATCCTGTCGGGGATTGTAGGTCCTCTGATAATTCTGTACATGCAAATCCCGCTAAGACCTATCTGAACCCAAAGCAGTATATTAAGCCAGGTACTCATTCTATTATTCTTTTAATATATTTTTCAAATGCTCCGGTTATAATTCCTGTGTAAACTTCAGGATCATCTGAGCTTATATAGATCCAATGAATATACAGGTAGTCATCTATAATGTCGACAGAAATAGTCCCCGGTGTCATCGTAATCGAATTTGCAAGCAGCATTTTTGCCATATCAGACTTTAATGTGGTTTTCACTTTCACAATACCTGGCCTGATCGGCATTGACGGATGAAGTACCCTGTAAGCGACATCTATATTTGCTTTTATACACTCCCAGATAAAAACTACCAGATAGACAAGAAACCAGAAATATCGGTGAGGTTGAATAAGTTTATATACATTTTTTACAAAAAACCTGGTGAATAATGCAGCAGTAATGAGAGAAGCTACCACTCCGACAATAAGATTGGGAATGGTAAATTCGAATGTTAACATTATCCAAAAGATCATTGATAATATAAAGACTGTAATGTATCTCATTTCATTGAACTAATATTGATGTTGAATATTTTACAGGATCAGTCAGAATATTGATTGCTGGAGTGAGAATTGCATCTCTGATTTCAGGTATAACAAGAAGGCTTAGAAGAACACAGATAATGCTCAATACAACCATGCTGAACACCATCGGAAACGGTACTTCTCTGATATTATGATTCTTAGAATTATTTGATCTGTTGAAAAAAGCATATCTCTGGAATTTAAGAAATGAAGCCAGAGTAATTATGCTGACTATTACTGCCAGTGCGGCAAGCAGATAAAACTTAGCCATGACAGCGGCAATTATGATTATCAGCTTGCTGAAAAAGCCATTGAAAGGGGGAACTCCTGAAATAGACATTGATGCAATAAATGATGTTGCAGATGTTACCGGCATTGACTTCGCCAGTCCCCCCATCTCCTTAAGGTTACGGGTTCCAATGGTATATTCAATAGCACCTGCATTAAGAAATAAAAGTCCTTTAAATGCCGCATGGTTAACAAGGTGGAAAAGGCCACCGGCAATTGCAAGCGAGGCAATCTCCGGTTTAGTTCCTCTGGAGACAAGGATCATCCCAATTCCAACCGACATTACCACATAACCCATCTGGCTGATACTGTGATATGCAAGAAGTCTTTTAATGTCCCATTGCCCGATCGCCAGGAATACTCCAATTACCATAGACACAGTTCCAAGGGCTGTGATCAGTACTGCCATACCTTCGCTGATGGCGAACATGTTAAAAAATAATCTGATAATTACATAGATTCCGACAGCTTTAATAAATACACCTGACAGCATAGCTGAAATAGGTGAAGGAGCTGATGAGTGAGCGTCAGGCAGCCATGCATGAAAAGGAATTATGGCAGCTTTCAGACCAAAGCCGCTTAATATCAGAATCTGAATGAAGAGATAAGTTGTTTTATTATAACCGCTGCTGAAGGATGCTTTTATATCGGCAATATTCAGCGTTTTGGTTTTCCAGTAAATGAATCCGATCCCGAAAAGAATTAAAAATGAGGCAAGCCCGCCAAGTATCTGATATTTAAATGAGGCCTCAAGTTCATTACTTTCAACTCCGAATGCTACCAAAGCATAGGATGAAATAACGGAAATTTCAAGGAATACGAAAATATTGAAAAGATCACCACTGAGAACTACTCCGTTCATCCCCCCGATCAAAAGACAGAATAATGCGTAGAAATAGTTTCCGGCAGTATATCTTTTAATATAAGAAATTGAATAAAAAGCCGATAAGAAACCAATCAGGTTTATTATGCAAACTACAATTACAGAAAATCCATCCATAACCATATAGATACCGATTGGAAGACTGTTTATTGGTTCCCAGCCACCAACTTTATATACAAATATTTTTTCTCCGGTTGTGAAAAGGAAATAGAAACTGATACAGGTCAGTAAGAGAAGGACAAGCGAGGTGAAGTATTTGTTAAACTCTTCTATAAACCTTCCGATAATCATTATCAGGAAAGCTCCAGCCAGAGGAATAATAACAAATAGTGGTATCAATGGATTCATATTTTATCCTCTTAAGTTTTTTATCTCTCTTATATCGAAAGTCCCATACTTTCTGTAAAGCCTTATAATGACGGCCATGAGCATCGCAGTCGTTGCCAGTCCGATAACAATGGCTGTAAGCACCAGTGCCTGTGGTAAAGGATCAACATATACTTTCACAGGATCAGTCGGATCTACGATTGGTGCAACTCCGCCATCAATATAACCTATAAGTGTGAAGAACAAAAAGGTACTTATTTCCATTATCGAAAGTGAAACAGCAATCTTAATCAGGTTTCTCCTGGTTATTACGCCGTATAATCCGACCAGAAACAATATGAAACACATTATATAAGCAATCATTCTTTAGACTCCTCCTTAAAGATTATCAATGAAAGAAATATTATAAATATTGATGCAGCGACCTCAGTTCCAACAAAAATATTGTAAAGAGGTAATACACCTGCACTTACAAGATGTCCGACAATTCCTTTCGGAAGAAAATTGTTAAAGAAGATTTTAGTCCCGAATATAAAACCGGAAACGGCAACGAGTATAACCAGGATCGTAGCTAAACTTTCGATTATGGTAGTTCCTGATTCTTCTTTTATGAGTTTCATAAAATCGCCACCATTAGAAAGCGTAATCAGTATGAGAGAGCCTGCAATAACGACTCCGCCTGCAAATCCTCCTCCCGGAGTAAGATGACCATGTACTATAACATAAATCCCGTACATAAAAATCATACCTGCAATAAGCTGGGTGGTTTTTTTTACTATTAGTGTCATCCCTTTCATAAAGCAAAAAGTCAAAATTCAAAAGTCAAAACTCAAAACTCAATATTCAATCTGCACCCTGCATCCTGCACCCTGCAACTCCTATTTCTTCCCTCTTAATCTTAAAATAGTCAGCACTCCCAATACTGCTGTTACAAGTACGACCGCTTCCCCCATCGTATCGTAACCCCTGAAATCAAAAACAACACCTGTTACAAGATTAGCACTACCGGTTTTTTGTGCAGCACCTTCTATATAATGTTTTGCCATTCTTAACGAACTTTTCCCAAGAACATCAAGCGACTGAATTGAAACAGTATAAAAATAAAGGAGTAGCAAGCCCAGGAAAATTGCGGTTACTGCAGAAATATATCCCTGGGTATCAAGTTTTAAATATGATTCCTCGCGGGAGCTGTCGAGGACAACAGCAACCATAATTATCAGAGTTATTGTATCAACTACGATCTGAACAATTGCGAGGTCGGGTGCTTTCAGAAGTAAAAAACATATTACCAGACTATATCCTACAAGACCACAAGCTATTACTGAAGAAAGCAAATCCCTGGCATGGATAGCATACAATGCCCCGAAAATCATGAATCCTACTATTATAGATATGGTCAGGTCCATTTCAGCTTTAATTATTTATATCATAATAAGTAGCATAACTATTAATCCTGCAAAAACCCAGATGACATAACCAGGTAATACTCCAGCATGAGCTTCACTCAACTGGTGACTAAGCCAGAGTACAAACTTTTTTGACAGGTCATAAATGTCAAACCATCGTTCTTCAGCTTTTTTATAGATCCATGAAAACAACCGGAATTCACCAATTGTTTTATAGAATTCCGTAGTGGAATAACTTGTCTGATCCTGAATTTTTTCTCCTCCGATAAAGCTATCTTCAGTTCTGAATTTCTTAAGATTGAATGCCAGATAGAGAATTATTCCAAGAATTATTGAGGTTAGAACAAGCAACGATACAAATGATGAATTCCAGAATCCCTTGAATTGAAATGCACCTGAAACAGGCATGAATAGTTTTGGTACAATGAAATTTGTGGCAAATACACCAAAAAAGATACAGAATAAAGCAAGGATAACCAGTGGTACCAACATCATAACTGGTACTTCCCTGACCTTTTCAAACTCTGGCCTCCGTCGGCCCAGGAAGATTCCACCTATTAATTTAATAAAGCTTGCAAGAGTAAGCGCTGATCCAAGCACTGCCAATCCAAGCCATAATACCCAAAGTTTATTAGCCAAACCTGATCCGGTTCCAAAATCAATTATTCCCTGGTATATCATCCATTTTGAAGCAAAACCGTTTAATGGAGGTACTCCTGAAATAGACATGGCAAAAATCAGAGCTGCAAAGAATGTAACAGGCATTGCTTTTGACAGACCACCAAGGTTGTCGATATCTTCTTCCCCGGTACGAAATTCCACGCATCCGGCAGAGAGGAAAAGCCCGCTTTTATATAAGGCATTATTTATCATATGGAACAGACCTGCTGCCACACCTATCATCGAACCAAGTCCGAATCCGAGAATCATATAACCCACCTGCGAAACTGCATGAAATCCGAGCAACCGTTTGTAATTATGCTGAACCAGAGCCATCATTACAGCAGTGATAATTGAAATCGTTCCAAGAGATAACAGAAGAATCCTCATCCATTCATTCAGGACGAATATACAAGTGGTTAACCTGGCAAGAAAGTAAATACCCAGAAGCTTATCAAGGGAAGCAGGAAGATAAGCAGATGAAGAGGCCGGTGCACTCTTTGCATAATCCGGAACCCATGTATGAAACGGGAAAGCGCCCGCTTTAGTGAAACTCCCAATAAGTAAAGCCAGAAAAGCAACAACTGACAATACATTTGTGGTTGGTAACGATATACCTCCCATACTTAAAGAACCGGTAAGCTTCCACAGGATTGCGATCCCGATTATCATAATACTATCGGAAGCTCCAATAAGAATGAGAGTTTTCTTGGCAGTTGCGGAGCTTTCCTCATCAGTGCCTTGTATCAGCTTATATAAAGTTATTCCAAGAATACCCCAGAATAAAATGAATAAAAGCAGGTTATCAGATACAACGGCACCATATGCACAACCAAGAGTAATAAGAAAATACGGATAATAGTTTCTGACTCTTCCATCTTTAATATAAGCCAGTGAATATATTAGGATTAAAAAGCTAAAAAGACTGATAAACATGATAATAAGTCTGCTAAGGTTATCGCAGTTGAATGCCATATACCTTCCGGCATCATGAAGAAAGTCAAAACCAAAAACAAACATTGTTGAACCGGATGAAAGCTCATTCAGATGATGAAGCTGACTACCTGAACTGTAAATTACAATTGTAAGATAACCTGTAACGATACTTACCAGCAGAGCAATAATACCTTTGACGGTTCTGAATTTTTCCGGAACGAAAAAAAGTAAAAGGCCGATAAAAACAGGCAGGGCAATTATGCTGATGATCTCTGTCATATCTGACTATTAAAAGTGTTCTTTATTTCATTAGTCTTCTTTGCTGATTCATTAATCAATTCATTAGCGTTCATTATTCTTTCTCCTGAATTTATATCATAAGCTACAGCCATCCTTTCGGTACAACAGTAACAAGGATCAACGGCTGCAAGGGAAATTGTGGCATCAGCAATTGTCTGCCCGATACACGATTTTTTAAATGTGGCAATATTGACATAGCTGGGAGCCCTTATCTTATGTCTGACCGGAGAACTGGAACCATCTGATTGCACAAAATGGAATACTTCACCTCGTGGAGCTTCAGCACGGCCATTCCCAATACCTTCAGGTATCTCTTTCACTTTAATTGTAATATCACCCTCTTTTTCTTTATTAAGACCATCGAGACATTGTTCAATTATTGAGATTGATTCATACATCTCAAGCAATCTGACCTCTGCTTTAGCAAAAACATCACCGGATTCTGCTGTTATCACTTTCCAGTTAACAAGCGGATAGGCTGCATACGGATCATCTTTACGTACATCAATAGCCACACCCGACGCACGCGCAGTTGGTCCAACTGCACCATAATCAATAATATCCTGCTTTGTAAGAATACCAACCCCTTTGGTTCTGGCATGAATTACCGGATCATCCATTATTGCTCCTGTCAGTAAATCGGTCTTTTTCTTAATATCATCCAGAACCTTATGAATAGCAGGAATTTTAATCGCTTCAATATCTCTTCTGACGCCACCCACCCTGAACATTGCATAGCTGTTCCTGTTTCCTGATATCATCTCAAAAAGATCGAGAACAGGTTCACGATATTTCCATGCCCACATGAAAACAGTATTATAACCCAGGAAATGTCCTGCAAGTCCAACCCAGAGGAGATGACTGTGAAGACGCTCCAGTTCACCGATTATTGATCTTATATATTTTGCCCTGTTTGTAATTTCGATATCTGCAATTTCTTCGACAGCATTAGCAAAAGCAAAAGGATGAGAATTTGAACATATACCGCATATTCGTTCAACAAGGAAAAAAATCTGTTCGTAAGTTTTTGATTCACTTAGTTTCTCTATACCACGATGATTATATCCGGTCTCCCATTTTATGTCTTTTACAATCTCACCGTCACAGTAAAGCTTGAACAATTCTGGTTCTTCCTGAAGTGGATGATAAGGTCCGATCGGTATGAGTGTTTTTTTGCTCATAATGGATAATCTCCGTATATTATTTAAACTCTTTCCTTAAAGGATAAACACCTTCAGCCCAGTTGCCTTCCGAGATAAGTTTTTCCTGGTTGGGGTGATTCAGAAAATTTATCCCAAGAAGCTCGTGCATCTCCCTTTCTATCCAGTTTGAAGCATTGAACATGTTCGAAAGTGAGGCAATCTGTGGATTACTCCTGTCAAGCACCACATGTACGTTCAGTATAAGTCCTGAAATATCTTTACTGAAATGATAATGAATCTCAAACCCTCTTTTAGTATGTAATGCTGAAGCAATAATAAACCTGAACCCAGCTATCCTGTATAAATATTCGGCAACATTTACAATTGAATCCGGATTGACAGTAATAATCATCCGCTTCTGATTCTTTACCCTTATCTCCAGAATGTCAGATTTGAATTCCTCTTTGAATTTTTCTATGGTCAACTCTGAATCCATTTTATATTTTATGAGTTCTGTACAAGCTTAATAATACCGGCAATAATAGCTTCGGGTTTAGGTGGACATCCCGGCACGTAAGCATTAACCGGAATTATTTTATCAACAGGACCTGCAAATGTGTAGCTTTCAGTAAAGTATCCTCCTGTACAACCGCAAGCACCAATTGCAACAACCAGTATAGGTTTTGGAGCCTGGTTGTAAACCTCTATCAGTCTCTCCTTATCACGCGTATTTATTGAACCATTGACAAGCAATACATCCGCATGCCTGATACTTCCGACCAGCAAAATTCCAAAACGTTCAAGATCGTGTCTTGGTGTTAGGCAATCAAGTATCTCAATATCACAATTATTGCAGGAAGCTCCTCCAAAATGAAAGACCCAGAGAGATTTTTTAAAGCAATAATTTTTGAAACCCACGTTAATAAATTTTAGTAGCCAAATGCAATCAATACCAATGCGATGATGGCAATCAGGTTCATCCACACAACGAAGAAGCTGATAGCCTGCTTAATCTTTACCCTTGGATTTGTGTTCCGTATCAGAGTCAGGATTAGTACTACGGCAAAAATCTTCAGTAATGCCCATAAAATATGAATTCCCTCAAACCTGAAGCCGTTCATTAACAGCGCAACCAGAAAAGCAGGGAGGATAAAAAACATGATATATTTTGTAAGCTTTATCATTGCGTAAGCTGCACCGGAATATTCAATGAAAATCCCTTCAGTAATTTCAGCCTCTGCTTCAGGCATATCAAATGGTACAAGTGCCAGTTTTGCCTGGATGCAAAAAATACCTACAACGAATAGTAGTACTCCTGAAATACTACCTATGAACGGAGATCCTGCCTTTTGTGCCTGTATAATTGAATATAAATCAAAATGTTGCCCACATTTCATAATGATCCCGGCAATAAACAGGAGAAAGGTCAGCTCATAACTTAGGATTAGTTTCATCTCTCTTGATCCGCCGACCGCAGCCAGAGGATTGCCGGAAGCGAGTGCACCTATAATATATGAGAATGAAGGGATAGTAAGGAGGTAAAAAATTACTATCAGATCACCCCTGAATCCTGTCGTGATATTCAGCAGGGGAAGGAGTATGAATACCCCTGCCATAGTCGCGCCAAATACTGCAAAGATGGGAGCAACGAGAAATATTAACGGTGATCCATGTTTAGGCAGTATTGTTTCCTTGACTAATAATAATTTGAAGAAATCGTAGAATGGCTGTAATATTGGAGGCCCATTGCGAAATTGTACCCTGGCAGTTATTTTCCTGTCGAACCACGAAAGGAATGCTCCCGTTACTGCTGCAAAGAGCAGTCCGGGGAAGACAAGAAAATAAAAGAGATTAACTGCCATATTACTGGTATTTAATGTTTTTCAGTGATATATAAAAGATCTCTTACAAGTACTTTTTCATTAAGGCAATAAATATTCTTATCCGGAGATTCATCTTCATCAGTAAGAGTTACTGTTCCCACAGGACAAGCCTTGATGAATTTTTCCATCTCCTTTTCATCTTTCAGATCATAGAAGAGGTCTTTATTCCTGTGGTGTTTAAAGAAATCAGTCATCATTGTTCCGAAGGGACAAATTGTAACACACGATTTGCATGAAACACAAAGATTTGTATATCGTACAACGATTCCATTTTCATCTTTTTCCAGGGCATCTGCAGGACAAACGCTGATACAGGGGGCATCTTCACATTTTCTACATGTAAATCTGAAAGTAGCAAGCTCACGGATTGTCTTTAACCCGTTTATATTAAGTGTCGGATAGAAATAAGCCTCAGGTACTGCAGTACTTGAGTCTTCAATCATGGCTGAACGCAGCTTGATCATATCTATCAGGATCTTACGGGTCATTTTATATACTTTTAAAAAGAGCTGTATGCCATTGTTTTTACGTTAATTAATTTATTATAAAGTCAACTGGTTCATCAACTGGAACCTTGTATCGCTCAGACGGTAAGAAATTGTCTGGGCGATTTTTGACATTGTTTTAAACCCGAATTCACAGTTTTTTTCAAACTCCAGAATGAGTTTTTTAGAGTCAATAGCCATGACTTTTGTAGGGCATGTGGCTTTTACCCAGGCTGTTGAGATGTAAGGGCTGAAAACTGCCGACCATGAGAAGAGCTGACCCTCCTCTAATGTGCCGAGATGGATTCTCTTTTCCTTAGCCAGGCTTATTCCCAGTGATAAACATCCGGTAAGCAATACATAAATCTCGTTAAGCTCATCATACTGTTCAAACAAAATATCTTTTACTTTGAATTCTTTTATGGAGCTTATACCAATAAATATATTCAATTGTTTATCCGTATAATTGTCAAAAAACCTGACATTTTTCAAATCATTAATTGTAAGTTCCATAGTCTGTTAAATATTAATTTTAAAAAGAACGAGATAATATGTTGAATTCTGATATGCTTATTTCCATATTTCAGGATTATGTTTTATCTCATTATATGTAAAAACAGGGCCGTCTCTGCAAACGAAGAATTCACCCATCATACAATGCCCGCATTTACCTAAGCCGCACGACATGTTCTTTTCCATCGAAAGGTAAATCTGATCATCTTTATATCCCATTTCCAGTAGTCTGATAGTTCCGAATTTCATCATGACCGGTGGGCCACAAACTACAGCAACAGAATTCTCTATATTAATTTTGATTTTATTAAGAAGAGTCGTTGCAACTCCTACTGAACCATCCCAGTCTTCATCTGCTTTATCTACAGTACGATATGCTTCAAACTTTTCTGTCCTGTTTAACCGGTCAAAAAGGGGTTTGTAGATACAATCGGAAGGAGACTTGGATCCATAACAAAGGATAACCTTGACCAGTTTATCTTTAATACTTTCGAGCGCATAAAGAAGCGATCGAATGGGAGCAAGACCGCAACCACCACCCAGGATTAGCACTTCTTTGCCAAAGAACGATTCGACAGGATAACCTCTTCCATAAGGACCTCTTATTCCCATATAAACTCCGGGTTTCAGCATATGCATATACTCTGTAACGTATCCTGTTTTCATTACAGTAACTTCGAGTTTTTCTGTAATCAAAGGTGAAGAAGAGGGTGTAAAGGGAGCTTCCCCTATTCCATCAACAGATAATTCGATAAACTGACCAGTTTTAAAAGAGAACTTGTTTTCAGGTACCATTACAAATGTTTTAATAGATGGTGATTCCTCAATAACATCTGTAAGCCTTGCCTTTATAGGACTGTATATGTTCCTGTCATCCTTCATCAATGGCTATTTTCAAGTTCCATAAATATTTCGTTTTTATTGATCTTTCCTATACAGGCTTCAATGCATCTGCCACACCCCGTACAAGCGAGGGAACTGAATTTTCCGGGTTTCCATACATATTTGCACATGTATCTGTTTCTAAATCGATTGTGAAGTTCATACAATGCATCTTCTCCTCCTGCAACCCTTTCAAATCCTGGATACTGGCATGCATCCATTTGTTTTACCTTCTCAAAACCTGGCTTGTCAATAAGAAGAAAACACGTACATGTCGGGCAGATTGTGGTACAGGCTCCGCAGGAGACACACCTGGCAGAATATTTTTCCCATATATCACCTTTCGCGCTCGTCGTGAGATCACCCGTCTTTTTATAATCAGGCAATCCTTTATTTGATTTTGTAAGCAACGTTTCTGTTGCAAGATGTTCCTTTTCAATTACCGCAATTAAATTTTTATCTACCTGTGATGTAAATGCAGGGATCTTCCTGACAAACTCTTCCCCTTTTACGGACAATATTCTCAGCACAAT
Source organism: Bacteroidales bacterium (assembly GCA_017882305.1). Lineage (GTDB taxonomy): Bacteria > Bacteroidota > Bacteroidia > Bacteroidales > VadinHA17 > LD21. The sequence continues at coordinate 66,155 of JADGPU010000001.1, forward strand.
TGTTCCATCAAGGTTTATAACTGCCAGGTCAGCATGCTTTTCAGAATATGGCTTAACGTTATATGATAAACAGTGGCAATGTTCCTGAATTCCAAAACAATCAGATGCTATAAGAAGAGTGTTCTCGCGACGCTTCGAGTAAAATAAATCACTAAACTCCTTGTCGAGATAAATATCGTCAGGAAGACATAGTCCTTCAATATCGCAATTGGGGATACCAATAATGATCCTTGGCTTTTCCTCAGCCTTCATGGATGATACATTTTCTTTAACAGGAAGAAAGAAGCTTTTAAGTGGGGTAGACGGTTTAGGTTTATTATAGGTAATTTTTGCAATATCTTCAGACCTGATCAATTCATAATCAATGCCAAATTCATTCTCAACACTTGCAAAAATGGTATAGGATAACAACAAATGCTCTAATGTCTTATCCCACTCTTCCTTTTTTATGCAATTATACTGCATTTAATTTATGTGAGAAGTTTCACAGATAAAATTAAAATCTAGTAAAATAAAATCAACAGACATTTTATCTGTTTTTACTGTTTAAATATTAACAAAACACGTATTTGATTGTATATCAATATTATAAAAATATATTTTTAATTAATAAATTATTAATTAACTTGCAAATTGAAAATATAAAGATGAATTGATGTGAAACAAATCACAAAAAACATCATTAAAAACAGTCTGAAAAGGATTTTTCTTTACAGGGCATGCCTTGTGAGGCTAAAATTAATGGGAGTTGAAAAAGTCTTTTCTTATACTCTTGCAAATGAAACAGGTGTCACCTCTGACCAGGTAAGAAAAGATTTTTCTGAATTCTGTATAAAGGGAAATAAGCGTGGCGGATATAATATTAATGATCTGCTTGAAAAGATGGAAAAGTTATTCCACCGCAACAAAGATAATAATATTGTGCTAATCGGCATGGGGAATATGGGTCTTGCACTTTCGAAGTACAGTAAATTTGTACAGCGTCATATGAATATTGTTGCAACCTTCGACATTGATCCTTTCAAACAGAAAATGAGATCCGGTATACCGGTATATTCAATGAGCCGTTTGAAAGAAATCATTGACAGGTTCAGTGTTAAAGTGGCTATCGTTGCCGTACCTGAGATTTCTGCCCAGGAAGTTACCGATGAACTTATTCGGCATGGCATATCCGGAATAGTGAATTTTGCACCTGTACTATTAAAAGTGTCGCCGGATGTGATCATAAATAACGTAAACCTTTGCGATGAACTTGAAAGCGTTATTTATTATGTTCATAAACAAATTAAAGTTAATGGACTTAAAAACCTGGAGCTATTATACAGGGATATGAAATATTGATCAGGGGGCTGGTTCAGGGTGTCGGATTCCGCCCTTTTATATGCAGAATGGCCTCGAAACACGGTCTGTTTGGAGAAGTGGATAACAGATCTGATGGTGTTTCTGTAATTGTTCAGGGTGATCTTAAAACAATTGACCTGTTTGGTAACGATATCCTTCAGTATGCTCCTCCTGCATCACAGATAAAATCTATAGAGATAAAGTCCACACAAATCGGCATTTATAACAGTTTCAGAATAACTGGTAGCAAAACAATTGAAAATCAGATTACTGAAATCAGTCCTGATATTGCTGTATGCAACGATTGCCTGGAAGATATGGAAAGTGATCCTGATAGAATAGATTACCCATTTGTCAATTGTACCAATTGCGGTCCCCGGTTTACCATTATTGAAGGATTGCCTTACGACAGGCAAAAAACCACTATGAAAAGCTTCAGAATGTGTGAGAGTTGTAATTCAGAATATAATGACATTCTCAATCGCCGCTTTCATGCCCAGCCAATTGCATGTAACTCATGCGGACCTTTTTACCACTACAAAGACTCCTTAAAAAGACTGACGGATATCAGGCTTATACTTCAGGAAGTTTCTCTGCAGATAGCTTCAGGTAAGACAGTTGCAATTAAAGGTCTCGGGGGATATCACTTGATGTGTGACGCATTGAATGACAATGCGGTAAGCGAAATGAGACAAAAGAAACAAAGGGATTCAAAGCCATTTGCCGTAATGTTCAGGGATATCCCTGCAGCAAAAAAATATTGTTATATCGATGAAGCGGAAGAAAAAGAGATAAAATCCTGGCGCAGACCCATCCTGATCCTGAAACAGAGGGAGAATCTATCTCCATCAGTGAACAAAGGACTTAACACAATCGGAGCAATGCTCCCGTATATGCCTGTCCATTATATGCTTTTCAAGTCTCTGAGAACACCTGCAGTTGTACTGACCAGCGGTAACATTTCAGATGAACCAATTATCACTGATGATCAGATGGCTGAGAGACAATTGATGTCAATTGCTGATTCTTTTTTATCCTACAACAGGCAGATTTTCAACAGAACCGACGATTCTGTTATAAGAATTATAAACCAAAAAGTTAGTGTTTTCCGTCGTTCAAGAGGATTTGTACCACGACCTGTTGATCTGAAATACAGTGTTGAAGGTATAATTGCGTTTGGAGCCGAACAGAAAAATAGTTTTTGTATCGGGAAGGGTAATCAGGCAGTTATGAGTCAGTATATCGGAGATCTGAAAAATCCTGCAACCTACAATTTTTTTTGTGAGACAATTGACAGGTTTTCAGATATTTTCAGGTTCAGACCTGAATTGATTGCTTGTGATCTTCATCCTCAGTATCTGTCAACACATTATGCTGAATTATTTGAAAATGAATTAAATATACCTCTCATCAGGGTGCAGCATCACCATGCTCATATTGCATCTTGTATGGCTGAGCACGGATTAGATGAGGAGATAATCGGAGTTAGCCTGGACGGTACTGGCTTCGGTTCGGATGGGAATATATGGGGTGGTGAATTCCTGATAGCTGATCTGAAAGGATTTACTCGTTTTAAATATTTCGATTACGTTCCTATGCCTGGTGGCGAGAAAGCAGTTGATGAGCCATGGAGAATGGCATATTCATATATTTTCAAATACTTTGGTGAAAGTTTTGATTATGAATCAGTATCTCTCTTTAAATCAATTGATAAAAAAAAGTTATCAGTGATTAAGGAGATGCTGGTAAACAAGATAAATACCCCATTGACTTCGGGTGCAGGTCGACTTTTTGATGCGGTATCGGCAATTATCGGACTTTGCCCTGAGGCGATATTCGATTCTGAGGCACCCATGAGGCTTGAATCTGCAATAGACTGTGAGACAAATGATTTTTATCCGTTCCAGACCGATAATACCATTGTCTTTGCTGATACAATAAAGGCAATTATTGAAGATTTGCCCAAACAAAAAAAATCTGTAATTTCAGCAAAATTTCACAACACAGTTGCACAAGCTATTCTTGAAGTCTCAAAACAGATCAGAAAAGAAAAATCCCTGAATAAGGTCATCCTTTCGGGTGGTGTCTTTCAGAATAAGTACCTTCTGGAAAAATCTCAGTATCTTTTAAGCCGGAACAGGTTTAAGGTCTTCACAAATCACCTTGTGCCTGCTAATGATGGAGGAATTTCCCTGGGACAAATAGTAATTGCTTCAAAAATGAGAAAATAATGTGTCTGAGTATTCCAGCAAAGATTGTATCCATCGACGGTAATATGGCAGAGGTATCAGCCGGAGGTGCAATATTTAGTGCAGGTCTGCATATGATCGAAAATGCCAGGGTCGGAGACTATGTCCTTTTACATGCCGGGTTTGCAATCCAGAAGATAAGTGATAAGGAGGCTGAAGAAACTATAAGATTACTTGAAGAGATGAATAATTCTCTGAATGAATAATATGTATGAAGTACATTGATGAGTTCAGAAATAAAGATCTGGTCACGAAACTTGCTGATCTTATCCATAAGACAGCCATACGTGATTATGTCTTTATGGAAGTGTGCGGAGGACATACGGCTGCGATACACAGGTTTGGCATTCCGTATTTACTTCCGGAGAATGTGAAGCTGATCTCTGGTCCGGGATGTCCCGTATGTGTTACAGGAACAGATTTCATTGATAAGGCTATCGCTTATTCAAAAATGGAAGATATTATAATTACAACTTATGGAGATTTAATTAAAGTACCAGGTTCATCTTCATCACTCGAAAAAGAAAAAGCAGCTGGGGCGGATATAAGAATTGTTCTTTCAGGGCTTGATGCGCTTGAGATCGCCATGATAAATTCTGGTAAAAAAATCATTTTTCTGGGCATAGGATTTGAAACAACTGCTCCAGGCACTGCTGTCACAATAAAAGAGGCTAAAAGGGAGAATGTTAAGAATTTTTTTCTCTTAAATGCACATAAACTGATGCCTCCTGCAATGGAGGCCATTATAAGAGAAGGAGTCAGGCTTGATGGTTTTATTTGTCCGGGGCATGTCGCCACCATTACTGGTTCTTCAATATTTAATTTCATTCCTGAGAAGTTTAATCTGGCATGTGTAGTAACAGGTTTTGAACCTTTGGATATATTGCAATCAATTCTGATGCTGATAAAAATGGTAAACAAAGATGCTCCAAAAGTGGAGATTCAATATAACCGCGCAGTTACATTGTATGGCAACTCAATAGCACAGAAGCATCTGTCAGAAGTCTTCAAACCGTGTGATGCTCCCTGGAGAGGCTTTGGAGTAATTCCTTTAAGCGGACTTACGTTAAGAAAGGATTTTGAGAAGTTTAATATAGAGAATGAAATACCGGTAGAAATTAGTTATCAGGAAGACAATGAACTTTGTATCTGTGGAAAGATCCTTACGGGACTGGAAACGCCAGAGGATTGTCCGCTTTTCGCAGAAATATGCTTTCCGGAAAATCCAGTGGGAGCATGTATGGTTTCCAGTGAAGGGACCTGCAACAGCTGGTATAAATACAGAATGGTTAAATGAATGATTTTGTCTCTTTGAATCATGGTAGTGGCGGGAAGCTTACCCACGAACTTATTGAAAAAATGTTTGTGAAAAGGTTTGCGATGTCAGAGCCTTTGACAGATTCTTTCATTCTTAAAGAATCAGGATTGGCACTTGCTTTTACTACTGATTCATATGTTGTGGATCCTCTTTTCTTTCCCGGAGGCAACATTGGTAAACTAGCCATATGCGGTACCGTAAATGACCTGGCAGTATCTGGTGCCATTCCTGGTTATATTTCAGCCTCTTTTATCATTGAAGAGGGTTTCCCTATGAATGACCTTGTTTTGATTGCAGAATCGATGGCTGAAGAGGCTGCGAAAGCAGGAGTGAAGATTGTCACAGGAGATACGAAAGTTGTTGATAAGGGGAAATGCGATAAGTTATTTATTACAACTTCCGGGACAGGCATTCTTAGACCGGATCTGGATTACATAAGCACAGGCAAAAGGATTAAACCCGGAGATAAGCTTATCATCAATGGGCCTCTGGGTAATCATGCCATAGCGGTTCTCGGTGCCCGAAACAAGCTGACTTTCAGGACTACAGTTACTTCGGACTGTGCATCATTAAACCATTTGATTCACAAAGTAATGAAAAACTGCACAGAAATACTTTTTATGCGCGATGTGACCAGGGGTGGGCTTGCAACAGTTTTGAACGAGCTTGCAAGGATGATAAGGTCGGGTATCATAGTAAACGAAGCATTAATTCCGATCGATGATCAGGTAAAGGGATTGTGTGAAATGCTGGGTTTTGATCCTCTTTATCTGGCAAATGAAGGAAAAGTTTTGATGGTAGTAGGCGCAGGTGAGGAAAACAGGGTGATTGAAATTTTAAGGTCAGATCCGTTGGGAAGATACTCGGAAGTGATCGGGGAGATCATTCCTGATAAAAAGGAACTTGTGGTATTAGATACTTCAGTCGGCGGTAAACGCATACTTGACATGCCTGCTGGAATGCAGCTTCCAAGAATATGTTAGGGTATTATTATGCATGAAATAAGGATAGCTGAAGATCTTTCGTTCATCGTTCTTGATACAGCAAGAAAGGAGAAGCTGTCGAAGGTAACAAAGGTGAATATCAGTTTCGGACAGTTGGTCCAGATTGTTCCTGATATCTTTGAATTTGCGTTCAGGGAAATAGTAAGGAATTCGGTTGTTCAGGATGCTGAAATAGATATAGAAATAATACCGGTGAAAATGAAATGCAAAAATTGCGGAAGTGATTTTCAAGTGAAAGATAATTTATTTGCCTGCAACGTTTGCAGATCAACTGACGTCGAAATTATTCAGGGTAAAGAATTATTTATTAAAAGTATAGAAGGGGAGTAGATATGGAAATAAAAATTATGAGGAATATCCTTGACAGGAACCAGAATAAAGCCAGTGAGGTAAGAAATTTACTTGCCTCGAAAAAAGTTTTAATGGTAAACATAATAAGCTCACCAGGTGCAGGGAAAACAACCCTTCTGGAACGCACTTGTGACAAACTTGGAACAACTTTCAGAATTGGAGTTATTGAAGGTGACATAACTACAGACAGGGATGCGCAAAGGCTGAAAAAGTATAATATTCCAATTGTTGTCATTAATACCGAAGGAGGCTGCCACCTGGACTCTCACAGCATTTCAAAAGTTCTAAATAGTTTTGATCTTGATAACCTCGATGTTTTATTTGTTGAAAATGTCGGAAACCTGATTTGTCCGTCGCAATTTGATCTTGGTGAAACTTTCAAGCTTGCTGTATTAAGTACCACGGAAGGTGACGATAAACCGGCTAAATACCCTATGCTCTTCAGAGAAGCAGAGGCAGTTCTACTTAATAAGATTGATCTTATACCATACACTAATTTTAATTATGAAAGCTTTATATCTGATTTAAAAAAAATCAATGGTCAGATACCTGTTTTCGAAATTTCATGTACAAAAGGAGATGGATTGAAGGAATGGTACGATTGGATAAGTAAAAAGATAAATGATTCTTTATAATCTTGCATTTAACACCAGATCTTATACTTAGATCTCTACACAAATTAGTGCAATCTGGCATAAAATACTTTTGTCTTTTTACTTTTATCTTTTATCTTTTCCATGGTGGTGTATCTGGCAGTGATTTTCTGAACTCACTTAGAAGCAATTCCTCATATCTACCTGCGAATATATCTTTTATAAACCTTTCAAGACCTTCATTAATAAACCGTTCCCAGGACTTATCTTCTTTCCCCGGTATAATAGGATAGAAGAGTATTCCGTTGTTTTTGGCAGCATCAAGATCACCTTTGGCATCTCCAATCATGAGTATTTTATTATTCGGATATTTGCCTTTTCCCGCTAATGCAATATGCTCTGTTTTGGTTCCATGTTCCTGACCAGCTATGGTATTCACAAACTTCTTCAGATCATGCTCTTTCCATTCACGGTCAAGAGCCTCGAGAGGAGTCTGCGAAACAATTATAAGATCTGCGAATGCAGACGTTTTTTCTATAGCCGATTTTGCATGGGGGAATGGCGGAATGCTGTGTAGCCAATAAGTTATATCTTTATTGACAGCCTCAGTCCATCTGACAACTTTTTCAAGATCAGGGTTATAATGTGATTCAAAAAAATTGAGGAGATTGGCATTGCCCAGTTTTGTCTCGGTCTTTACCCACTCCTTCAATGAGCTCAGATCAGGTAGTTTAAAACCGGTATCCCTGATCTCTTTCCGTTCATGCAAAAGTTCAAAGACCTTTATTAATGAGGTAAACCTGTTGCCACCTCTATATATGGAATAGAGATTAACAAATTCCCAGGTCTCCCGCAATATTTTGGATATTGCGTAAAGATCAAAGTATTTTAATGCATTGGGTATAAAGAATTCCTTCTGCTTTACCTCCATTGAATCAAATACACATCCGTCCGAATCGATTCCGATAAAGAATTCGTGAGACGGTTTGAAGTTCCTCAATATGCTCTGGTAATCCATTTTTCTTCTCAGAACCTGAAACCGTACTTTATTTCTAACCTGTTGTACACGGTCCTAAAGGTATATATCTGCGTGGAATAGTCCTTTTCATTATAGCTGGTATGAGCATTCCGATAAGCAAAGGTCAGATAGGATTCGTAACCATCTTTAGCCCAGGATATACCGGTACCAAGTGTAAATGAAAATCCACCCTTGTATGACATTGGAGTATTATATACCGGCGAAATTTGATCAGTTCTTTCAAAATCCCCATTCAGATGAAATAATTTTCCCCCTCGGATAAAAACAAAAGGTGTTGTTTTCTTTTCTGAAATGATAAGTTTGTATTCAAGAAATACTGGTACGTATGTCTGTCCGAGAAACTCAACACCGGAACCCAGGCTTAGAGTATTAAATCTATTTTGTGTCAGACTACCAAGAATATTAAAACTGAAAGCTGCGTCATATTTACTGCTTTGGGCACCTGCAAGTACTCCTGCTTCAAGAGCAAATACCCTATTGCTTTTTTTCAGGGTATCAGATATTGCTGATTCATTAACATATTTATCAATTTCCGTACCTTGAATTGTAAAGACCTTGCCTTCTGCTGTTCGAATTTTATACTGATTATCGGTTATTCCCAAAAGTTTACCAAAAACCTGATTGCCGTTCTTCAAATACAGGACATCGTTTGATTTTTGAGATGACAGCGTTTGAACTATGATTATCAGCATAGTAATGATAAAAATTTGTTTTTTCATGTTAATTAAGGTTAGGAAAGTTAGCAGTTTAGCATGATTTTTGTGCAATAAAAAGAACTAAACCTGGCTAATATGAACACAAAAATCATTCCAATAATAACCTTGCTGACTTTTTCTTCGATAATCTTTTATTCATGTGAAGATAATACTCTCAGAGAGTATAAAGGTTATGCGCCCATTTATTTGTCATACGCGGATCTTCGCTCATCTGTTACACAAGAGCAAAATGTAAATCTTAAGAACCCTGGGAAAATCTATTTTAAAGACAATTATATCTTTATTGTTGAAGAACTAAAAGGAATACATGTATTTGATAACACAAATCCTGCCTCCCCTGTTAAGAAGACATTCATCAGACTTCCGGGCGTTGTTGATATATCAATTTCCGGTTACATAATGTATGCCGACAGTTATGTCGATATTGTAGTACTTGATGTGGAGAATATCGATAATATTCACGAAGCAGGCAGAATGGCGGATATCCTGCCATATACGGTTCCTGCAACGACAGATACTCATTTTCCGATGGCATATGTGGATAAAGAAAAAGGAGTGGTTATTGACTGGGAACTCAGAACTATAAAAGAAAAAGTAGATTTAAATCCTACTCCGTATCCCGTTTACCAGAACTATGATCTATCTTACATGAAGTTAAATGCTTTTAGCGCATCAACAGGGGTCAGCGGAAGCGGAGTCGGAATCGGAGGATCAATGGCCAGGTTCGGAATTAAAGGTAATGTTCTTTATCTGGTTGATCATACCACTTTGAAAATATTTGATATTTCGAACAAAACGGCTCCATTAAAAGTAAATGAATTTTACACAAGCCTGAATGTGGAAACTATGTTTCTAACTGATAAAACTATGTTTCTTGGTACAACCACGGGAATGCTCGTATATGATATCTCTAACCCTGCGTTTCCCTTTCCTCAGGCATTATTTACACACGCTAAAAGCTGTGATCCGGTTATTGTTTCTGATACATTGGCATACATTACTCAAAGAACGGGGACCAACTGCGGATGGGGTTTGAATGTTCTTGATGTCGTCAGTGTGAAAAATATAAATCAACCTGTTCTGCTGAAGTCGTATCCTTTGGTAAATCCTTTTGGATTAGCTAAAGATGGTGATCTTCTTTTTATCTGTGATGGTACAGCAGGGTTGAAAGTTTACGATGCTTCAGATCCGGCACATATTACGGACCATCTTATTTTCGGTTATCCTGATATCAGAGCATACGACGTCATTCCGATCGGAAGTGTACTTGTGCTCATTGGTGATGACGGCCTCTATCAATATAGCTATTCTGATGTCAGGAACATTAAACTGGTAAGCTCTATTCCTGTGGTGAAATAATGTAGAGACGCCCAACCTGGGTGTCTCTACTTTATTTTCATTCTAAATTATCAAGTATGACATTTGTAAGTTTTTTTTAAAAAGTATTGTTATTATTTTAACAGCGCTTTAAATATCAGCTTTTTATGATTATTAAAATGTGTAATTACCTAAAAATAAAATAGATATGTATCAAGTAGAAAACCTGGTTAAGGAATTGTCCAATAAACATGGTCATGCACGGGAGAGCCTTATGCCGATTCTTCAGGCAATTGTGCAAAAACACAATTATCTGACTGATGAAGCAATGGTCGAAGTTGCGAGAGAACTCGATATTTCAGCTGCTGAAGTTTATGGAACAGCTTCATTTTATACCTTCCTCGACACTCAGGTGAAAGGGAAGTATGTTATAAGAGTTTGTAAAACAATCACATGCTCAATGAAAGGTAAGAGCGACATAATTCATACTCTTGAGGAAATACTTAAGATTAAAGTTGGAGAAACAACAAATGATAAGCAATTCAGCCTCATTGAAACAAATTGTATTGGATGGTGTCATAAAGCTCCGGCTATATTGATAAATGAAATGCCTTACACAGAGCTGACCCCTGGGAAAGTTAATGAGATTATTAAAGATTACATGCATAAATAAATATCCGGCAAAATCATGGAAAACAAAGGATTAACTAAGGTAGACCTGATATTCGAAAAAATCGATTCGAAAGAGGTAATGGTAAAAGCTTTCGGAATGAGTAGTGCTGAGATAATTCAAAGTATTCTTGATTCGGGACTTAAAGGTCGTGGAGGGGCAGGCTTTCCAACTGGATTGAAATGGAAATATACTGCAGCCGAAAAGAACCCTGATAAATATATAGTTTGTAACGCCGACGAGGGAGAACCCGGAACATTCAAGGATCGTGAGATACTTGACAGAGTTTCGAATAAGGTTCATGGAGGAATGGCAATTGCAGGAAAAGCTATCGGTGCAAAAAAAGGTATAGTTTACCTGAGGGGTGAGTACAGGTATCTTTTACCAAAATTGATGATTGAACTGGACTCTTTTCATAAGATGATAAAAGAGATCGGATTCGATTTTTCTGTCGAGTATCGTATGGGAAGCGGAGCTTATATTTGCGGTGAGGAAAGCGCTCTCTTTGAATCAATTGAAGGTAAGCGTGGTGAGCCGCGTAATAAGCCTCCTTATCCGACAAGTGTAGGTGTTTTTGATAAACCAACCTCTATTAACAATGTTGAAACACTGGTGACCGCTATGATGATTATTCAGCATGGTGCAAAAAATTTCATCCAGTACGGAACAAAAGATTCAAGAGGATCAAAAGTATTCTCAATATCAGGTGATACACCGACCCCCGGCATATTTGAACTTGAGCTTGGGATGTCTGTCCAGCAGTTTGTAAATGAGTTTGGTGATGGCGATACAAAGGCTGTTCAGGTTGGTGGCGCTTCAGGTTTCTGTGTACCCAGAAAAAAATTTGCTGAAACAATCATCGGTTTTGAAGGCGTACCGACAGGCGGATCTATGAAGCTTTTCAATAGTTCACGATCGATGTATAATGTTCTTCATAATTATCTTGATTTCTTTACCGAGGAATCATGTGGTCAATGCACTCCATGCCGGGTCGGATGCCAACAGCTGCTTAAAGGTGTAGAAAAAGTCAAAAAGGGTGAAGCCAAATCCACTTATCTTAATGAACTGGTAAAGCTGGCTGATTCTATGAAAATCGCTGCTAAATGTGGTCTTGGACAGTCAGTTGGAAATGCGTTTAAATCAATTGTTGGGAACTTTAAGGAAGAGATTATCTATTAATTATTTAAACAAAAACGAAGAATTATGATTAATCTATTTATAAATGAACAGAAGGTCTCGGTTACAGAGGGAACAACAGTTCTGGCTGCAGCTAAGAAACTGAAAATAAATATTCCCACTTTATGCAACCACGATGATCTCTGTGTTGCAGGAAACTGCCGGGTATGTCTTGTTGAACAAAAAGGTGCCAGGACTCTTATAGCATCTTGTGCAACTCCTGCGTCTGATGGAATGGAAATACACACAAACACTCTGAAAGTCCGCAATGCACGTAAACATATTGTCGAACTTCTTCTTTCAGAGCACAGATCCGATTGTACAAAATGTTACAAAAACCAGAATTGCGAGCTTCAGTCTCTTGCAAATGATTATGCTTTCGGCGACCATGTTTTTCTCGACCTTGTCGAAGGTAGAAATTATAATATCGACAGGTCTTCACCATCATTTATCAAGGACGACAGTAAATGTATACGTTGCCAGCGTTGTGTCAGAACCTGCTCAGAATTACAGTATATTTCTGCAATAGCGGTAGCAAACAAAGGTGCGCATCAGAAAATCTCATCATTCCACGACAGGCCCATGAGTCAGGTTGTATGTACCAATTGCGGACAATGTGTAAACCGCTGCCCTACCGGAGCCCTGGTAGAAAAGACATATATCGACCAGGTCTGGGATGCTATTTATGATCCTGATAAACATGTGGTAGTACAGACTGCGCCTGCAGTAAGAGTTGCTCTTGGAGAAGACCTGGGTTATGATCCTGGTGAGAGAGTGACCGGTAAAATGGTCAATGCTCTCAGACAACTCGGGTTCAATTCAGTTCTTGATACTGACTTTAGTGCCGATCTGACAATTATGGAAGAGGGTACTGAACTGCTTGTAAGACTTAAGAAAGCTATGGTTGATGGTAATAAGGATATTTCATTGCCTATGTTCACATCTTGTTCACCCGGCTGGATAAAATTTGTCGAACATAAATATCCGGAATTTCTTCCGAATCTGTCTACATGTAAATCACCACAACAGATGTTTGGCGCACTGGCCAAAACATTCTATGCCAGAAAACGTAATATCGACCCTTCAAAAATAGTTTCAGTATCAATAATGCCTTGCACTGCAAAGAAATTTGAAGCCGACAGACCCGAGATGCGCTCCAGCGGATTTAAAGATGTTGATTTTGTCCTTACTACCCGCGAACTGGCAGTTATGATTAAACAGGCAGGTATTGACTTCAGAAACATTGAAGAAGCAAATTACGATTCAATAATGGGTGCTTCAACAGGTGCTGCAGTAATTTTCGGTGCCACCGGTGGTGTTATGGAGGCTGCTTTACGAACTGCTTATGAGATCGTTACCGGACGTGAAGTTCCATTTGGAAATCTGAATATTACACCTGTACGAGGTATGGATGGAGTAAAAGAAGCAACTATTAAACTTGAAGGTTGTACAGATGCATGGAAGTTTCTTGAAGGTGCTGAACTGAAAGTAGCTATTGCCCATGGACTGGTTAATGCCAATAAAATTATGAAGATGATAAGAGAAGGAAAAGCTCCTTATCACTTCGTTGAGATTATGGCCTGCCCGGGCGGTTGTATCGGCGGCGGCGGACAGCCTATTCCTACCAATCTGGAGATAAGAAAAAAACGAATGAAGGCTATTTACTCGGAAGATGAACATAAAGTGCTTCGCAAATCACACGAAAATCCCGATGTTATTGCGATCTATAAGGAGTTCCTCGACCAGCCCAACAGCCACAAGTCGCATGAACTGCTTCATACACATTATGTAGAACGAGATAATTACTAGGACTAACCTATACTGATCTGACCTAAAGAGAAAGCCGGCTGTTTTTAGCCGGCTTTTATTATCTGTTGCAGTAATTCGTGTGACATAAGTACCATAAATATTAGCAAATAATCGTAGTTGTATAAGTGAAGAAAATATCTGAATAAATTGTAATTTTAGAATAAAAATTGCCATGATAAACATTGAGGCACTGTACAAAGTTTCTTATGGCTTATCCATCGTTTGCTCAGGGGATAAAAACCGTGGCAATGGATTTATTTCAAATTCGGTTTTTCAGGTTACAGCCGAACCTCCTAAATTTGCTGTATGCTGCAATAAAAACAACTATACTGCTGAATTCATTCAAAGACATAATGCCTTTTCAATTTCAGTTCCGGATCAGAACGTATCTTCTGATATTATCGGATCATTTGGTTCCAAATCTGGCAAGTATTTTGACAAAATAGCTGGGAAGACAATCAGATATGGAGATACCGGAGTGCCTGTTATTCTTAATCGATGTATTGCATTTTTTGAGGTTAAGTTACTCCAGACTGTTGATGCAGGAACTCATTTAATATTCATTGGAGAGCTTATAAATGCAGAAGTACTTGATAATAACAAAGAACCTTTAACTTATTTGTATTACAGACAGGTAAGAAAGGGAGTTGCACCTAAAAATGCACCAACATATATTGACAAATCTAAACTGGAAAAACCGAAAACAAACTTAATATCAAAAAGGTACAAATGCCCCGGGTGAGGATATATATATGATGATGCCTCCGAAAAGGTTAAATTTGAAGATTTGCCTGACAATTGGGTCTGTCCGGTATGTGGTACTGAAAAATCTGATTTTTTCTAAATCTAATAATAAAATCATTTATTGCTATGACAAAATCTTTAAAAGGAACAAAAACAGAACAAAATCTGCTGAAAGCATTTGCAGGTGAATCACAAGCAAGGAATAGATATGAATTCTTTGCAAGCGCTGCTAAAAAAGAAGGCTACGAGCAAATTGCAGCCATTTTTATGGAAACTTCACTTCAGGAAAAAGAGCATGCAAAACGCTTCTTTAAATTCCTTGAAGGAGGAGTTATTGAGATAACAGCCTCCTATCCGGCAGGTATGATTGGGACAACAAAAGAAAACCTTAAAGCTGCTACCGAAGGAGAAAATGAAGAGTGGACAGACCTATATCCTAATTTTTCGGAGGTAGCAAAAGAAGAGGGTTTCCCTGAAGTTGCTGCTGCATTTAAAATGATTACTAAAGTTGAAACTGAACATGAGCGCAGATATCTGAAATTACTTCAGAATGTTTCTGAAGATAAGGTATTTATGAAAGATGGTAAAGTCTGGTGGAAATGCCTTAATTGCGGATATGTATATGAATCAGAAAAAGCACTGGAAAGCTGTCCGGTCTGTCTGCATCCTAAAGCTTACATGCAATTAAGGGAAGAAAATTACTAGGTAGATACGCCCAACTTGGGCGTATCTATTTATTTAAAAAACTGTAAATAAATAATATAAATATTGATTCTCATTTAATCTTTTTCAGCAGCCAGGCCATGTTTTCGCCCAATACCTTCATAGTTCGCATACCTTCTTCATCCTTAATTACCTCACTCTTTTCCCGGCCGATTGCAATATTCCAGTACGACGACACGGGTATGATCATTTCATTGATTGACATCTTTTCCTCCAAGCTGAAAAAACTCAGTCTTAATTCCTTCTTCCTCAATAGATTAAAACCTCATATATAAGTAGTTCCGTGTTTCCACCTTTGCGGGAACTGCAGTTTATACCAAGTACTTTCATAATTTTAAATATTATCCGATTATATTGAGAATTTGCTGTATGTCGATATCCTTAAGAGGATTATTACTTGAAATGAAAATGTCAGCAAGTTTTGATTTTTTCTCCTGCAGTCTTACTATTTTTTCTTCAATACTGTTACTGGTGATGTATCTGTATACAAATACACTCTTATTTTGACCTATACGATGGGCACGGTTTAAGGCTTGCATTTCGGAAGCAGGATTCCACCATGGATCAAGTATAAAAACATAATCAGCTGCCGTGAGATTAAGGCCAACGCCACCTGCTTTAAGCGAGATCAGGAATATTTTATTCTCACGATCATGCTGGAAACTATTTACTATCTTTTCTCTTTTTGTACTGGCACCCGTCAATATGGCGAAACGTATTCTTTTTTTTCTTAGTTCTTCGGCATACAGATCAAGATGTTTTACGAATGATGAGAATACAAGTATTTTATGGCCTTCAGCTATAACACTTTCCATATCCTGAAGTACAGTTTCGAACTTACCGGAACCAAATGCATATTCGTCATTCGCCAAAACAGGATGATTGGATAACTGTCTGAGTTTCATGAGACCCTGGAGGACAACAATGGCAGATTTTTTAAGGCCAGTTGATGTAATACTCTTGAGGATGCTGTTCCTGACTGATGATTTTTCTTCATCGTATACTTTAAATTGCTCATCTGTCATATCGCAGAAAACGGTCTGCTCTGTAACCGGAGGCAGATCTCTGGCAACCATTTCTTTTGTTCGCCTCAGGATAAAAGGCTGGATTATTTTCCTGAGCTTAAGCTCTTTCTCATCGTCACCCATTTTTTCAATCGGCTTTGCAAATTCCCTTCGGAAAAAGGCCAGATCACCAAGTAATCCGGGGTTGACAAAATTTAGTTGGGTCCAGAGATCTGTCAAAGAGTTTTCGATAGGTGTTCCCGTCAGGACGAGTTTAAAATCAGACTTTAGCCTGGTTACAGTTCTGTAGAGCATTGAAGCCGGATTTTTTATAACCTGGCTTTCATCAAGAATAATATAATGAAAAGTAAACGAGCTTATTAATTCAATGTCTTGCCGTATTGTATGATAACTCGAAAGTATAATATCAAAATTTTGAAAATATGAGGTCGATTTTTTTCGCTGGATACCCTTATAGCTGCAGACTTTCATTCCGGGAACAAATCTTTTTATTTCATTTTCCCAGTTATAAATAAGTGATGCCGGAACAATTATAAGCGATGTAAATTTTGATTCAGAGTTTGCGGACAGGATTATTTCTGTTACACTTCCGTGTTGTTCATCTGAGTGCGGGTTTTCCTTGTTGTACTGAAGCAGTGCAAGTGTTTGAATAGTTTTACCAAGACCCATATCATCAGCAAGACAACCGCCTAAGCCTGCAGTTTGAAGGAAATTCAGCCAGTTAAGACCATCCGACTGGTATTTCCTCATTGTGCAGTTAAGCCCTTTTGGATATTGAAGGACGGGTACCTGATCGGGAATCAGTAACTTTTCCAGTCTTTCGTATACCTTTGGCCCCTCATCCCTGAAAGTATCTGGGAGCAATGAAAAATGTTGCTTATGAATTCTCAGTGAATCATCAATACTTTTTCCAAACTCGAAAATGTTCTTGTATTTTGTGAACCATGTTTCCGGCAAAACAGCTATCGAACCATCGGGTAACTCATATTCCCTTATTCCTTCAAGAATATTTTTTCTGAAACGGCTGAACGGAATTTCCCATTG
Source organism: Bacteroidales bacterium (assembly GCA_017882305.1). GTDB lineage: Bacteria > Bacteroidota > Bacteroidia > Bacteroidales > VadinHA17 > LD21. Next base: position 83,274 of record JADGPU010000001.1, read on the forward strand.
CCCGATTTTAACTGTTGCCTTAAGGTCAAACCAGTCATTTACAATCTGGCTGCTTATCTCAATATCTATTGGTTTCAAATTGTAATTAAGATCCAGCCTCGATGTCAAAACAAAACCTGAATCGGTAATTTCAGAATAATTACTATTGACAAGTTCTAACATTCCATACAACTCATCTTTTCGTTTGCTATTAGATGAAGCAGGATAGAAATTAATATCGTCATCTGAAAAGAAGCCAAGTTCACCTAATCTTTGCCGGCATTGTTTTTCCCAGTTAAAATCTCGATAATATTTTCTGAATATGAAATTCTCACCTTTCTTTTCAAATAGTGTAAAGGAGTTTGAGCGTTCGTTTGAATAAATTTTATTTCCCTGGTAGTTATATTTTAATGTCAGACCGGTATTGCCTGTTAATCCGGTTTCAAGCTCAAGATGAGCTTCCTTGTCAGGAGTGAATTCAATAATTTCGAAACCGGTGTTCTCAACTTTGAAATTATTTATTGTATTAAGTACAAAGCCGCTGAAATATTTTAATTCTGCTTTTTTGGGAATCAGAATATTCTCTTTTGAAAGGAATGGTTTCAATTTGGAACCTTCCACAACTGAAACAAAGAATATCCTGTGGTCCTCTCTAATAAGGCAAGGGACCGTGCATATAATATCGACTGAACTTTTTCTCAAGTCGATGAGTTTACCTGCAGCCTCCAGACTAAGATTATAGGAACTGTTCTCCTCATTCCTGACAAATCTGAACACCGGCTCGGCATTATCTTCGCTCACATAAAGCTGATCCTCAGTATGAAGCGTCCATGCTTTTGTCTTCTGAAAATATAAGGTAATATTTTCATCGCGTGCGATTGTAAAACATTTATAAAGTCTTCTTTCTATATAAGGTCTGATAAAGTTTTCCAGCTTTTCCGTTGTTATTTTTTCCAGAAATTCCTTGACTGTTTTATCCCTGGAGAACAGCTTAAACAGATTCCTGTCAGTATATTCATTAATAATTTTAACTAGCTCACGTTCTTCTGATGTAAGCGTACTTAAGGTATCAATATTAGGAAAAGGAGAGAGGCATTCTGATAATTTGTAATAACTCCTGTTAACCTCTTTATGAATAATATACGGAAGTATAATAAATCCCCATAATCTATGCTGGAATAAAATAAGAGCAAAAAGTTTTCCCTTCTTATCTGAACTTGTCTCCAAAATATTCAATATTATATATCATGCAATAATGGTCAATGTTGGTCAATTTTCAAAGGACTAATAAAAAAAGGTTTCCCGAAAACGGAAAACCTATTATTTTTGTTTAAAGTAATTACTACTTTTTAACCGTTGCGGTCTTAACCTTTGTGGTATCTTTATTTGTTTTGTATCTCATATTGTTGTTGTGGTCTGACCGAATGTTGATACAGAAAGAAAAACAACGGCCAAAATAAATGCTAGTCTTTTCATTTGAAATAAATTTTAGCGTAACACTTTTTTAGTGGATGCAAAGTAAAGTACAGATTCTGGATTAGAACTGAAGTTGAGAATTTTTTTCTTTATAGATTTGTTTTGAATTATTTCTGATTTGAGGAAGATTATTCATATCGATATGGATGCATTTTTTGCATCAGTTGAGCAGCTCGACAACCCGGAACTGAGAGGGAAACCTGTTGCCGTCGGTGGAAGTGGCGAGCGTAGTGTAGTAGCAGCGGCAAGTTACGAGGCAAGAAAATTTGGTGTCAGATCAGCTATGCCCTCTGTGATTGCCAAACGTTTATGTCCGGGTCTGATATTTGTAAAACATAATTTCTCCAGGTATACAGAGGTTTCTGCAAGTATTATGGAGATATTCAGGGAGTTTACGGATTTAATAGAGCCACTATCAATTGATGAAGCTTTTCTGGATGTAACAAATGATAAAAAAAATATAGGGTCGGCAACAGTTATTGCCGGGAAAATCAGGAATGAAATAAAATCCAGAACAGGTCTTACAGCTTCTGCAGGCATTTCAGTGAACAAATTTCTGGCAAAGATAGCTTCAGACATTAACAAGCCGGATGGTTTGTTCCTGATCAGACCAGAAGATGCTGAAAAGTTTATAGAAGAGTTGGCTGTGGAAAAATTTTATGGGATAGGAAAAGTTACTGCACAAAAGATGCATAAACTTGGAATTCACACAGGTGCTGATCTGAAGAAGTGGGATCTTGTATCGCTGGTAAGAAATTTTGGCAAACCGGGAGTATTCTTTTACGATATTGTGAGAGGTATTGATGACCGTCCTGTTGAACCTGATCAGGAACGTAAATCTGTTGGAACTGAACTTACTTACGAGAAAGATCTTACAAGCCGTTTTGAAGTTATTGCAGAATTGTACAAGCTTGAAAAAGAGCTGATGGAAAGGCTTGAACATTCTGAAACTACCGGAAGAACGATCACCCTTAAGGTAAAGTTTTCGGATTTCAGGCAGATTACACGGAGTAAAACGCTTCAGAATTATATACGCGATTTTGAAACGTTGCATAAAGAAGTTTCAGGAATCCGTAAAGTGCTTAAGCTTGAAGGATCACGTATAAGGCTTTTAGGATTAAGCATCTCCAATCTTGAAACAGAAGATTGTGCAGACAGACAACTTTATTTATTTGAGGACTAAGGTAGTGACTGTTTTAAAAATAGATTTAACCACCCCGTCATAGCCCTTCGGGCATGACACCCCTTCTTTAAAAAGGAGGGGAAAATTACTGATTATAATATCTTACCCCGAAGGGGGGAGGTAGTTTATTTTTCAGACATCAAATCATAATCAGAATAATCCTTCAACAGAGAGATACCTTTCCCCTGTATCATAGCAGAAAGTAAGAATCCTTGATCCTTTAGGAAATCCCTTCAGCTTTTGATTCACCGCGGCTAATGATGCTCCTGAAGATATTCCTACAAACAATCCCTCTTCTTTGGCAGCCCTTCTTGTAAAATTGTAGGCATCTTCTTTGGTTACTTTAATTATCCCGTCTAAGAGTTTTGTATTTAAAATTGAAGGTATAAACCCGGCGCCTATTCCCTGCAGAGGATGTGGAGCAGGAGAACCTCCGCTAAGTACCGGAGACAATTCCGGTTCAACTGCATATACTTTCAGTTTAGGAAATGCTTTCTTTAATACCTCGGCACATCCGGTTATATGTCCACCAGTGCCAACACCAGCGATCAGATAATCAAGTCCGTCAGGAAAATCATTGAGAATTTCCTGAGCTGTGGTAGTTCTGTGAATTTCAGTATTCGCAGGATTATCGAACTGCATCGGCATCCAGGAGTCAGGAGTTTCAGCTATTAATTCCCTGGATCGTTCAATTGCACCTTTCATACCTTTTTCGCGTGGAGTAAGTACAAATTCCGCGCCAAATGAGCTCATAATTTTTCTTCTTTCCAGCGACATTGATTCAGGCATTACAAGAATGAGCTTATACCCTTTCACTGCTGCTACAATCGCCAGACCAATACCTGTATTGCCAGATGTTGGCTCAATAATTACACCGCCCGGTTTTAATATACCTTTCTTTTCTGCGTCTTCTATCATAGATAAAGCAATCCGGTCTTTTATGCTGGCTCCGGGATTTGTCCTCTCAAGTTTTACCCATACTGAATAACCCGGATCGAAAAGCCTGTTGATTTTCATATGCGGAGTGTTGCCGATTGTTTCAAGAATTGAGTTTACTTTCATAATATTAATGATTTATAAAATTATTTCAGATAATAAAGTTTATAGGTTCCTGAAAACCATTCTGATTTCTCACGATTATTTCGCTCTTATGATAAACTACTGAAAATGGTGCGATACTTTCAGTGAGCCACACATTTCCCCCGATAATGCTGTTTCTGCCGACAACTGTATCACCGCCCAGGATTGTACAACCTGAATATAGAACAACATTATCTTCAATGGTAGGGTGCCTCTTCTTCGATGCTTTGCTCTTATCGACACTCAAGGCGCCCAGAGTAACTCCCTGATAAAGTTTAACATTGTTTCCGATTATTGCAGTTTCTCCAATTACTATTCCTGTACCATGATCAATTGAAAATGGACAGCCAATTACAGCCAGTGGGTGAATATCAATTCCAGTAACCTTATGTGAATATTCTGTTATCATTCTTGGAAGCAGAGGGACTGATAATTTTGCCAGGCAATGTGCAATACGATAGCAGAATATTGCAAAGAAACCTGGATATATCGCAATAACCTCGATAAGTTGTGTTGCTGCCGGATCAGATTCAAGAATAAACCCGGCATCTTTAAGGAGAGTCTTTTTAATATTTTCAAGATTCTCAAAAAAAGGATTTGCAACCTTCTCTTTTTCATCTGTCAACCCGATTAATAATCCCAACAGAAGAATCTGTGAATGATTGAGACTATTTTCATTTTCATTGTCTGAATATGAATTAGTGGATGGAAAAAGAAGTCTGAAGATAGACTTGATTGTCTTCTCAACATCTTTCTTATCAGGTATGGTATAATCTGGCATGTCAAAATGATATTCGTTAATTACTATTTTTAATCTATAACACTAAAATCACTACAGTTGTTTAACATTTTGATAACAAACAACAACTTTTATTAGCAAACTCCGGGATTATCACTCTTAAGCTCCCTTTATTATGGAGATCTTTATGAAATTCTGTTATCAAGTTAACGCACTTTTTAATTCGGATAATAGATCATCTATCTGTTCAATACCTATTGAGAGACGTATCAGGTTGTCGGTTATCCCAATTTTTTGTCTCATTGCAGGAGGAAATGCATAATGTGTTATCAATGCTGAGTAGTTGGCCAGAGACTCCACGCCACCCAGTCTGTCAGCGAGCTGGAATATTATAAGCTTTTTAAAGAAAATATTGCACTCTGTCAGACCTCCTTTTATTCGCTGGGAAACTAGTTTTTAAAATCAGGCTAAAAATCGCTGTTTTTTAAGAAATTATTTTACATCTGAATTGAAATAACCATTTTTATCCGGTCAGGGAAGGATTACTTTAATCATGTGGATGATAAACAACACATTACATTTAAAACATGTGAATGATACAACTCATTTTCAGAATTATGTAACTTTTTGAAACAGAACGTTGACGATATTTACAAAACAAAAATTTTACAAATCGGATAGTTATAAAACAAAATTTAGGCAGAAAGGGATTAATATGAAAAGAACGAAACTATTCCAATATGCTCTAGCAGGCATATTAATTTTAGTATGGAGTACAAGTGCGCAGAGTCAGAGTGCCTCACAGTTGCTGAAAGACAACAACAAAAAGCAGGAAATCTTTAATACCATCTTAAACGATTCAACATTATTGACTGAGTTTACGAATACTATGATGAAAAATCCTCAGAGTTGTAAAATGATGATGAAAAATGGCGGAATGATGAAGATGATGATGAGCGACACCTTAATGATGAAAATGATGAAAGAAAAGAAAAGCATGAATATGCCTGCTGACAGTGCAGTATATACCTGCCCGATGGATCCTGAAATAACTTCTGCAAAACCCGGAAAATGTCCCAAATGCGGAATGGATTTAGTTAAGAAGCCTGAGAATAAAAAGATGGATAAAGGTGATATGAAAATGAAGTGAATGCCCGAAAATGAATTTGGGCAGGTTGAAAGGTTAATGAATCAATGAAATAAATATTATGATGAACGATCATTTCTGGGGTATGGGTGGATACGGGTGGATTATTCCATTTGTAATTGTCCTCGTGCCTGGTGCTATTGTCCTCTCAGTTTATTTCTCAAAGAACAAAGGCAAAAGCTGAAATAGCTTTTGAATTCCGCTGAACTCTTTATGCCATCACCACAATAGAACACTTGTAAAACCGGACTTCCAAGTGCACCGGCTCCAATTACAAGCACTGAGGACCCTTTTATTTTTTCCTGTCCTTCCTTACCGACTTCTGAAAGTCGCATTTGTCTGTTGTAACGGTTAAATTCTGAAACCGTCAGGAAAGTATTACAGCGCATGCAATAAAATTATCAATTGTTATTTTGTATCGGTATTATGAAAATTTACTTTTACTGAATCAGGCAACACCTCGTTCATTGAACCGGTTCTGTAACCTTTAAGATCAATGGTTATGTAGTTAAAACCTGATCTCTGGCAGATTTCTGTCAGTTTTTCTTTTATTCCCCAGGCTTTATCCATCTCAGAAGGAATAAATTCAAACCGTGCAAGATTTTCATGACTCCTGATCCTGAACTGAGTAAATCCAAGTTTCCTTACCTCAAATTCTGCAACAGCCAGTCTGTCGAGTTTTCCTTTTGTAATCTTTTCTCCATATGGAAACCTGGAGGCGAGGCAGGCATAAGATTGTTTATTGGCAGTTGGAAGATTCAACTTTAAGGAAAAATATCGGATATCATTTTTGGTAAAACCTGAATCTGCAAGAGGGGAGATGACTCCTTTCTCCTGCTTGGCTTTCATACCGGGACGGAAGTCTTTAAGATCATCAGCGTTACTGCCATCAAATATAACTTCAAAACCTTCTTTCGATGCAATATATTTTATTTTACCAAAAAGTTCACTTTTACAATAATAACATCTGTCAGGAGGATTATCCGAGTATCCCGGAATATCGATCTCCTCCGATACAATAATCTTATGCTTTATTCCCAGCAAATTCGCCAGAGATTTTGCTTCCTCAAGTTCATAAAAAGGATATGTGCTTGATGTGGCAGTTATCAGCAAAAGGTTATCTCTAAAAACATCTTTTGCGATACGGGCAAGAAATGTACTATCTACACCTCCGGAAAAAGCAATAACAGCACTTTCGTATTCTTTAAGACGGCTTTTTAGTATTTCTAATTTCTCTTCCATAGCTTTTTAATCATTCTATCAATTTCACGTTTCTTAACCGCAATGAATTTGTTATAACCGACACTGAACTGAAACTCATTGCCAGGGCTGCTATCATTGGCGAAAGCAATATCCCGAAGAAGGGATATAATATCCCGGCCGCCAGAGGAATCCCAAGAGTATTATAGCCGAGGGCAAAAAACAGGTTCTCTTTGATATTCCGCATTACTTTTTGGCTTAGTAATCTTGCTTTGGCTATTCCTTTCAGGTCTCCTTTTACAAGCGTTATTCCCGCACTTTCAATTGCTACATCCGTTCCGGTTCCCATTGCAATTCCGATATCTGCCTGTGATAATGCCGGAGCATCATTTATTCCATCACCGGCTACCGCAACTTTTTTTCCATCGGCCTGTAATCTTTTGACCTCGTTCAGTTTATCTTCCGGAAGCATTTGTGCTTTGAATCCATCCAGGCCCAGTTCCTCACTAACGGCTCTGGCGGTTTCTTCGTTATCACCGGTAAGCATTATCACCTGTAATCCTTCTTTCTGTAAATTAAGAACAGCTTCTTTACTCGATTCCTTTATTTTATCCGAAATAACTACATAGCCAATAGCAGTATTACCATCTGACAGATAAGAGACTGTTTTACCCAGTTTTTGCTCTGCCAGAACCTGTTTTTTCAATTCAGATGAAATAGCCGCCTTAATTTCCTCCATCAGCTTTTCATTGCCCAATGCCAGTTTTTTGTCACCCATCATTCCTGTGACTCCTTTCCCTGAAATAGCTTCAAAGGCAGAAACAGGATGAGCCTTTATGTTTTTGTTTTCACCAAAACGCATTGTTGCCTGTGCCAATGGATGTTCGCTGCTGCTATTCAGAGAGATAATTTTCTGAAGTACGTCTTCATCTGATATGCCAGGAGTAATGCTGATTACTTTTTCAACTGATGGTTTACCTTCTGTGACAGTTCCGGTTTTATCAATTATGACTATATCAATTGAGTTCATTTTTTCGAGCGATTCGGCATTTCTGATAAGTATTCCCGATTGGGCTCCTTTTCCTACACCAACCATTACAGACATTGGTGTTGCCAGACCCAGGGCGCATGGACAGGCGATGATTAGTACTGCGATAGCATTTACAAGTGCATAAATATACGCATGTTCTCCTCCATATATTGCCCAAACTGTAAAAGTAATAACTGAAATACTCACAACAACCGGTACGAAATAACCGGAAATTTTATCAGCCAGATTCTGTATAGGAGCTTTTGAGCGACTTGCAGAATTGACCATCTCGATGATATGGGAGAGCAAGGTTTCTGAACCTACTTTTTCGGCAATCATAACAAAAGTTTTGTTCCCGTTAATGGTACCGGAACTTACTTTATCCCCAACCTTCTTATCAACAGGAATAGGCTCACCGGAAATCATTGATTCATCAATTGTAGATTCTCCGTCCTGAATACTACCGTCTACCGGTATTTTTTCACCCGGTTTCACACGTAACAAATCGCCTTTCTGAATGGAATCTATGGCAACAATCTGTTCTTTACCATCAGTGATTTTTGTTGCTTTATTCGGAGCCAGTTTTAACAACTCTTTAATAGAGCTGTTGGTCTTACCGTGAGCTCGGGCTTCCAGAAGCTGACCTAACAAAACCAGTGTTAGAATTACAGTAGTAGCCTCAAAATAGACATA
>JADGPU010000011.1 GCA_017882305.1 Bacteroidales bacterium
ATGAAGGGATTCGAACCCCCGACCTGCAGATTACAAATCAGCTGCTCTGACCAACTGAGCTACATCGGCAATTTAAAGAACGCCCCGTGAGTGCATAATTCACCCTCAAAAAACGGTTTGCAAATGTATGAATTTAAATTTTATTTATCAAAATAAATCAATTTATTTTTGTAAATAGAATTATCAGACTCCTCTCTTCTTTTGTTTATGCTTGGTAATCTGCTTTTTAAGTGCATCTATGGCTTCATCAGTTGCTACTTCAAATGTTTTGCTTTGCTTCCTTGCAAATAAAGGTCCACCCGGTAACTCCAGCTTAATTTCGCTAATTTTGTTCTCACGTTCCTGATCTTTGTCAAGCCTAAGATAAACTTCAGCATTGACAATATCTTCATCAAACTGGGTAAGTTTTTCCAGTTTCTGATGAACAAAGTCGATTAGCTTTTTGTCGGCATCAAACCGAACTGAATGAATCTGAATGTTCATTGTAGTACCTCCTGATTTTTTGATTAATATTTAAGCCCTTGGATGAGCCTGTTTATATACTTTTTTGAGTTTTTCAAAGGTGTTGTGTGTATAAATTTGTGTAGCTGACAAGTTTGCGTGTCCAAGTAACTCCTTTATTGAATTTAAATCAGCACCACGATTAAGCATATGTGTCGCAAAAGTATGACGCAAAATATGCGGACTCTTCTTTTCAATTGTGGTCACCATAGTAAGATATCTATTTACCGTATTATAAACATACTTATCATACAACTTGTTCCCCTTATCGGTAATAAAAAACCAACCATTATTTACTGTTATAACATTGTCATTCCTGACCTTAATATACTCCTCCAATCGTTTAATGAATGGCTTAACCAATGGAATTATCCGCTGCTTATTCCTTTTCCCGGTTACTTTCAATGAGCCTTCAGACAAATCTATGTCGTTATCCTTTAATCCGATTAACTCCGATCTCCTGATTCCTGTCAGATAAAGAAGCTCAATAATTGTCCGGTTTCTTATACCTGCAAAGCCATCACCAAAACTATAATTATCAAGCAAGTTAGTAAGAGCCTCTTCTTCAATGAAAACAGGAAGACTCTTCTTTCTTTTTGGCAAAACAACCTTTTCAAGCGGATCGTTTTTAATAATCCCCTCTTTACGTAAATAGCGGTAAAATACCCTCAGACAGGAAATTTTTCTATGAACACTTATTGTTGAATAGTTATTGTCGAGCATGCTGACAATCCAGGCCCTTATATCGTGCGAAGTAACTGCAACAGGATCCTCAGGAAGCCCTAGTGATGATAAAAATAAGTAAAACTGATCCAGATCGTTTAAATAGGACCTGACAGTATGCAATGAATACCGTTTCTCGATTTGCAGATATTGTAAGAACGATTCCTTATGGCTCATGAAGGAACCTTTTTATCCGTGAGGTTAAAAAAAATAAGATACGTCAGGGCGAATCACTCTTCGCTCTCTTGCATCTTCTGAACATACATTGCCTTCTTGATTTCTTCTCTCCGGCGTACTGAAGGCTTAATGAAAGCCTGACGTGAGCGTAATTCGCGTATCACACCCGTCTTTTCAAATTTTCTTTTGAATTTTTTTAAAGCTCTTTCAATGTTTTCGCCTTCTTTTAATGGTACAATGATCATAATTAGTATTTCAGTTTTTAAACGAGGCGCAAAGTTAGAAATAGAAAAAGTCTTTTCAAAACATTTAGGAGAATAATTTATCCCGAAAGCTTTATTTTTGACATTTGATTTATTTATAAAGGATATACATTCTGAATTTGATTTGAATAAAATTACGTTTTTTTTTGGCTGATTGCAAATAAAACTGTTAAATAATTTCCCCCTTTGAATGTGGATATATTTAGTGGAATTTCGATAACTAACACATCAGATAAATCCTATTCATCGTACTTTAGATAGGGTCCCACTTTCCCAGCCTTTTCAGCTGTAATAAGCTTATTTTCAGTAAGATCATAAATACTATTTATCCTACCCTTTAGCTCCCTGTACTTTAAAATTGTTGTCACTTCATATTTTTCAAGATAATGGATGTGTGATAATTCTTTATAACTGGCTGAATTGATATTAATCCTTGTAATCACAGTTGAATCTGCGAAAACCTGCCCCTTAATCATTTCAAATGTCTCATCAGGCAAGCCATAAACCTCTTTTAGCTGGTCAATCCTGGCAAAGCCTCCAAGTAAGCGCCTGTACTTAATGATCCTTGCTGATAAAACAGGGCCAATCCCGGGGAGTCTTACAAGTGTTGCTGAATCACTTGCATTAATATCAGTTCTTGATTTTAGTTGCATTGAATGACCACTGGCCTTCTTCAAAGTTTGCTGTTTTAATTTAGCAAATGGAACAGGTTTTTTAGTTTTATCACCTTCATTCCCAGGACCCTTTTCCTTATCAAAAGGTTCTCTGAATTTTACTCCGGTATTGGAATACGAGAAGAATGTTTTTTCGTTGGATGCACTATTCTTTCCTGAAAGATCAGAATGAATTTCTGCATCTGATACAGGACCTGTAATATCTTCAATGGCAATACGGCTTTCAGGTATAGTATATCTGAATCCAATTATCAGGATTATTATTAGAAGCATGATAAAAGTTGATCTTCTCTCCCTTCGGGTAAAGCCAAACCAGTTCTTAATTGGTTCCCTGTTTAAATTCATTATAACAAAAATGCAATGAGACTTCTGCAATTTATGCAATAATCTGGAAAAATCAAGCAAAAACATATTGATTTTTAGCAGTGGATAAATAGAAAAAGAGATTGGCTGAATAGTCTGAGATCAGAACGGATATCCAATACCCAGTACTATTGTAAAATCTTTTCTCCTGTATGGTCCGTTCATAAATATCCAATGTGATCTTTCTGTAAAAAGAGGATCATGAAGCAGTGGATCACGCAACTTCATTCCAATATCAACTCGGGCGATAACAAATTTAAGATCGAATCTGAAACCGGTTCCGGTACCAATAGCAATATCTTTGTAGAAACTTTTAAAAGTGAATTGTGATCCGGGTCGTGCATTGTCGTAGTTATAGCTCCAGATATTCCCTGCATCGAGGAAAATGGCACTCTCGAGTATCCAGAAAAGTTTAAACCGGTATTCCGCATTTGCTTCTAACTTGATATCTGCTGTTTCATTTAAAAACCTGGACGTATCAGCAAATGAACCCGGACCTAGAGATCGTATCTGCCATGCTCTGATATCATTCGCACCACCACCGAAATATTGCTTTTCGAATGGTACAGATGTAGAATTTCCATAAGGAATACCAATGCCAAAGAAAGCGCGATATACAATTGAACTTACATCATTAAATTTATAATTGTACCTGATATCAATGTCGGCCTTGACATATTGTGCAAATGGTTGCCTAAACAGATAATAGCCTGAGTCACTTTTATGCACTCCAAACATCTTATAAACTCCAGAAAGAAAATTACCTGCAGTTTCAGCATTTATCCTGAGGAACCAGTAATCTCTTGAATTTTTAATTATCTGGTTATTGAAAATAAATGAATAACTTCCACCTAGTATTAAAACATCCTTATAACTGTTAGCCTGATAAGATGATGAATCTATCCAGGCTTTATATCCGGAATTAATATAAGGTACGTTTACAAGGCTTAATTGAATCGGATTAACAATATGTTGCTGATAGTATCCGGCTTTCCAGCTATAGCCAAAGCTGGCATTGGCAACAGTCCTGGTATAAAATGGCATACTCTGATAGTCATAAGATGCAAGCAAGGTAGTTGAAGGATTATATTTTTTTATAAAATTTTCTGTTTTAATAAAAGGAACCAGGAATTCAGGAAGCCTTAAGCTTGTCTCTAATCCATATTCCTGTGTGCTTGATAGTCTTGTATTCGGTTGTGAATAAGCTGCGTAAGCTCCTTTCAATTTCGTGCTGAAAAGTTCCGCTCCATGAAAAAGATTTTTATGCTGATAGATCAGGTTCAGGGCACCACCCAGGTTACCAGCCGAATTAGTTCCTTCAAGTTCGATTTTATATGACTGCTGACTGAGAAGAGTGAGCTGAATATTACAATCGAGTTTCAATTCCATCCCCTGAAGACTTTCATTTTCCTTTGAATCATTATAGTTAATGTTAACAAGCCGATATATTTTTAACGACAGAAGATGCGTCTGAGTTTGCTCTGTACTGGTCACATTATAAACTGATCCGGGTTTCAGAAAGAGTGATCGAATAATAAGGTCATATTTTACTTCAGGTTTCTTCATGGAAGTAATAAAATAGTACCCTCTGTAGAAAGTAGTATCAAGACTCTTTAAGTATGCCTCACCCCGTTCGAGGGCTTCTTTTGGTATAAAATCGGGATAGATGTAAATATTTTTAATTGTATAAACTGCAAAAGGGCCGGAACTGATTCTGTTATATGAATCAAGTTTGGTAAAATTCCTTATGTTATATTTAATGTTTACCTGCCTGTTCCCAACGGTGCTATCTACTTTGAACCAAATATAATCGTTTGAAAATCCATAGAAACCATGGTCCCTGATATAACGTTCAAATCGTGTCCGTTCAGCCAGCAGAACATCAACATCGTAAGGTTTTCCCCGCTTAATAATGCAGTTCACCGAATCAAAGAAACAGAGCTTTCGGATATTGCTGTCCGCGATCTCATAAGTAAGGTTACGAATAGTATAAGGGCGAAGTAACTCAATATTATAGAATACATCCGATTTCCTGTTGGCAGTTATAACTGTATCTGTCACCTTCCCGTCAAAATAACCTTTCGAAGTAACATATGATTTAATCTGTTCTTTTGTCTTGGTTTTGGCGTATGAATCATAAATAACTGGTTCTTCTCCGATATTTCTTAACCAGTTATGCGGCCACTTCTCCTTATTTATATTTGAAAGATTGTACAAACCCAGGTAAAACCTGGTGCCAAAAATCCGTTTATTCGGAGTTTGTTTAATATAAGGTACAAGGTCACTTTTCCTAATACCTTCTTTATTTACATTAATGTGATTCTCGTTTAGAAGGCTCTCACCTTCAGGTACATATTTTGTTGGATTACAGGATGTTATAATGAGATAGAATAAGATTATAAAAATACCGAATCCTGGTCGAAAATGATTTAAATATGTGATGGATATTTTCAAAATCTGGCTTAAAACTTAATCTCAAATATATCAATAATAATCTGAACTAAAAGTAAAAAATCTACCTGAACCAATAAGCTTGAAAATGAATATTTAAAATCCAAATAATGGAGTTATTTTATAGATTAACCTGATTCAACCCACGATCGTTTCAATGTCCAAGTTACAATTTACTTTAAGATTCCTCATTTCGCTCCGCTCCATTCGGAATGACAGCGAGGAACCGAGCAGAATGCGAGCTCACCGAAGGTAATCTCCAGCGTGAATTGGGACTTTTCTAATAACTCCGGTTATTCAGGTAAATTTTTCTTTAAATTTGCATGAACCCATTTGAATTCAAAGCAGTAAAGAATGCTAAGTAAGACCAGAATCAAATTCATGAAGTCTCTGCAAAATAAAAAGGTAAGGGATGAAGAGAGACTATTTGTAATTGAAGGAGATAAGCTTGTTAAAGAGTTCTTAATTGCTAACCTCCCAATAAAGATGCTCCTGGCTAAACCTGAATTCCTTAATAGTCTCAAGCCTGATCTTATCAGGTCTGTCAATATAATTGAAGATGTAAGCTATAATGAACTAAAACAAATAAGTACCCTGAAAACACCACATAATGCTGTGGCAGTTGTTCATATGCCTGAACGTGAAATGAATATATCAGAGATAATTAATCAATTTTGTGTAGCCCTTGATTTTGTTCAGGATCCCGGGAATCTGGGAACAATAATAAGAGCCGCCGGGTGGTATGGTATTAAAAATATAGTATGTTCTGTGAACTGTGTGGATGTTTATAACCCAAAAGTAATCCAGTCAAGTATGGGTGCATTACTTCACGTAAATGTTTTCTATTGTGATCTCAAAAACCTCCTGGCTTCTGCAATTAAAAACTCTGTTCCGGTGTTTGGAACTTTGCTTGAAGGCGACTCGATCTATAATCATAAGCTTGATAGTAAAGGTATTATTTTGCTGGGGAATGAATCAAAAGGTATTTCCAATGAACTTATTCCGTTTATTACAGAAAAAATAAGAATCCCTAAATTCAGCAAAGCCAGGGAAGGAATTGATTCATTAAATGTGGGAATGGCTGCCTCGATAGTTTTTTCCGAGTTTCTGCGAAAATCGGGTTGCTTGCCTGATTAATAAAATTATATTTGTTTAAATTTATTCTACTATGTCAAAATCAAATTTCAAAGTCTATAGAGCTCGTTGGATCATGCTGACAGTTTATATGTTAATGGCTGCTGTAAACCAACTCTTATGGATTACTTTTGCACCGATAACGGGCGATGCGACAAAATATTATGGTGTTTCTGACCTTAAGATCGGAATCCTTTCCATGTGTTTCATGATCGTTTACATAGTTGTTTCAATTCCAGCATCCTGGGCTATCGATAAATACGGAATCCGGATAGGAGTTGGGATCGGCGCTGTATTTACAGGTATTTTTGGCTTACTTCGCGGATTTGCCGGAACAGATTACAATATGTTGCTCTTTGCACAAATTGGTATTGCAATCGGACAACCTTTCATTCTTAATGCTATTACTAAACTGGCTGCCCGTTGGTTTCCTCTTGAGGAACGCGCAACAGCAGCAGGTCTTGGAACACTTTCAATGTATATAGGGATACTGGGAGGAATGACACTTACACCATACCTTATTATTGGATCAGGCATAGCCGGAATGCTAAGCATTTACGGAATTATTTCAATTATCACTGCTGTTATCTTTCTTGTGGTGATAAAAGAGGGACCTCCTACAGCACCCTGCCGACCGGATCAGGAGGAACGATCACTGGTTTTTGACGGTTTCATGCAGACTCTGCGAACCAGAGATTTTCTCTGGTTGATGATCATATTCTTTATCGGTTTGGGAGTCTTCAATGCCGTAACTACATGGATTGAGGATATAGTCAGACCACGCGGATTCTCAGCCACTCAGGCCGGTATTACCGGAGGCTTAATGATTGTTGGAGGGATTGTTGGCGCGCTGATTATTCCTCTGCTTTCAGACTATTATAAAAAGAGAACTCCTTTTATAATTGTAGCCCTTGTCGGCTCAACAATTGGCCTTGTCGGCATCACATTTGCTACCAGCTACTGGCTCCTGCTTTTCTCCGGGACCGTATTAGGATTTTTCCTACTGAGTTCGGGGCCTATTGGCTTTCAATACGGAGCCGAAATAACCTACCCGGCATCTGAAGGGACATCAAATGGAATGCTCATTCTGATGGGTCAGATATCCGGCATTGCATTTATTTTTGGTATGGATAGTTTGAAATCTCATTCGACGGGTTCAATGACCAGATCTTTAGTTTTTCTTATAGGGCTTATGTTACTGGGTATCTTAATCTCCTTCAGGCTGAAAGAATCGGCAATATTGACCAGGGAAGAAGCCAAATAAAACAGATCAGCATTTCAGTTATCTGAGCTTGTCAATAGATCCCGGGGATAAGTTTTTTCGTTTTGGATCTGTACTTTAAATAGTTATCGCCAAATTCACTTGTGAGTACCTTCTCCTCTACGCTAATTCTGTAAAGTACAGCAGTAAATACAGGAACAAAGAGAACGAGAAATGAATAAAAACTGTTCATCGTTGCAGAAAATCCGATGATTATCAATAATAATCCCAGATAGCTTGGATGCCTTACTTTCTCATACAATCCATCTGTTTTAAGTCTAGCAATCTCTGTTATAGCTACATCGACAGTGAATGATTTACCTAACTGAATAATTGCAAGCCACCTGATGATTATCCCGACCAGAACTAACATTAATCCGGTACCGGCAATTACAGAATTGACAGAATTCCAGGAATTATGTTTTGCCAGAAAGAATCCACCGATAAATCCAAAAGTAATCATCGCCCATATAAATATCATTGAACCCTGGTCTTTCCTGGTTTTAACAGTTTTTATCCTTGAATGCTTGAAAAGCATAAGCAGAAGCTCTGAAAAGGCAAAAACAAAAGAAAGATAGACGATAAGTATCATTATATTAATTCTCATAATACAATTTAACGATTAGTTTCAAAGCTTTAGAGATCATTTAATAAGTTCAACCCTTACTGCCCATCCATATGATGTCGGAGTCGAAATGAGAACACTTATTACCTTTTTGTTTATCGGGTAAAGTATTGTTTTCGAGTCTTTCCTGTCTATAAAAATACAAAAATCCTTATTTCCGTCATGATCATAATCTATCGAATCTTTGATCGTATTCGGGATGGTTCCGTGCCAGTCCAGCTGAACAAAACCCGAGTTTTTTTCTTTTAAAAACCCATTAAATACAGGTTTTCTGATGTCCAGTGTGCAACTCTCTACAATTATTTGGTTGGCAATCTCACCACCTGTATATCTTGGATTTAGCTTCATGAAGGGCAGTTTTGATACTGAAACGGAGAAACTGTTAAGTCCCGGGAATAAAATAATTATCAGAATCAGACAAAAAAACGCCCAGGAAATTCCTGCAATTATCTTTACTTTTTTCATTTTGCTTACTGTATTAAAAGATAAGTTTTAATAAGCCCTGGAAAGTGGATATTATCGAACCAGCAGAGAATACCGCCATAAAAAGGAATGAAACAAACAGGAAGAGATTTCTTGAAAAATTCTTCATAGTTCCAGCAGGGATTCCTCTTATACCATAATGAATTGCTTTTGTAGAGCATGCATCGACACATTTTCCGCACTTACTGCAAAACAATGAAACTTTGCCTGCTTTAATATCTTCGGGTGTCAGGGCATACAAAGGGCATACTCCAACACATTTAAAACATTCATTGCAGGCTTTTTTGTCGATTTTTACTGTAAAAGGAGTAATTTTATTTGACAATGAATTAATAGCTCCAAGAGGGCATAGAAAACTGCATTGTGTTCTTTTCCTGGTCATTACGGGCAAAACAACAACTAATCCACCGAAGAGGGTAAGAAATATTCCTGCTTTGGCTACTGATTCAACAGAAGTAACCTGTTCAAATTCAGTGACAGCCTTAAATGGACAAATCCATGAACAATAAGTAGGCATCATAGCCAGGGCTGCAGATAGTGTTACCATAATTAGTACTGCAAATGGCATCCATTTCCATAACTCACTTATCTTTTTAATTACCGGTCTTTTTCTTATTCTTGAAAAACCGTCATCCCATCCTCCATAAAAACAGCCCCAGCTACAGAATCCCCTTCCCAGTACGAGAGTTGCAACCAGCCATAAGACAATCATAGATGATATGTTCGCAAAACCTCCGATTATGCTCCCGGGGAAAATAATCGATTTTGTAAATATGGCAGGAAGAATCATCATTGGAATAACCAGATGACAGAATGGAATCTTACATTCAAGTATATCGGCCTGTGAGAAAGACATTGATTTTCTTACTTCAAGCATATTGTGTATAAGTGTATAAGAAAGAGACAGAGCGAAAATAATAAAAAGGACTGCCCTGTACCTGTCTGTTTTCCCTGTATAATGCATAAAGAAGTAAAGAACATTCACCAATAAAAAAGCAGTCAGTATTGCCAGACCAGACGCCGGATCTGCAAAATTTGGTTTTCCTCCGGTCATGAACATAAATGTTATCAGGAACATTGGGAGAGTATACAGAAGAGATTTCCCGAAAGATTTCCTCATCCCGGCAATCTTTGAAGCATTATCCATTAATTATTCCTCCTATTAAATTTGTTAAACCTTTTATCATAAAAATTATACCTGCCAGACCTGTAGCAAGGATCCCTATGTTTTTAAGAACCTCTTTTTTTCGTATTTTACCTGCTAAAGGCAGTGGTAAAAACCAGAGAGATGACCCTATAAAAAATGCAAGAAAGGCAAAGTAGCTTTGAACAAGGGTTTCTTGTGTCGCACCCTTTGTAAGTATTATAAATAATGCCGGACAGAATCCCAGGCTGTTTACAAGCCCAAGTAAAATCGGTACCAGTTTTTTGTTATTAACCGTTTTTACAATTTTTGCTGGGCAATTTGGGTTGCGGTTTTTACTTATGCTATACCATACAAGCATAACTGCAAAGACAATATATAGAATACCCGGAATAATGTTTCTTACTACCGGATTACTAAAGAGTGCCTGACCAAAGTACCATGCTAACGTTGAAAGAATGAAATAAATAACGAATCTTGTTAGTAAAAAAAGAAAGAGATCAATAGCTATCCTTCTGACGCCTGCCGAACCTGCCATAAAATATGGAAACATTACCATTCCGCAAGTTGCAAGGCAGGCCGAACCGCTACTGAGACCAAGTACAAATGAATCTGTCATGAACTTTTTTCTACAAATCTATATACGCTTCAGACTGACTCCAAAAAAATAGTGGTCAATAAACTTCAATTGTGGCTAAAGGATTTAACGGAGGGGTGAATTGCTATAATCAGGGGCAAAAGGCCATAAAACAAACAGACATTCAATCAGTGTCTTACTTCGGTTCACCTGAATTTTCTAATAGCTACATTGGCTTTTGATCGTGAAACAGGAATTTCCAAACCCTGTGGTTTAAGTTTAATTTTCATATTCTGTACATTACCTGTCACGTGATCGGCATATTCAGAATTGACTATATAGCACTTGTGACACCTGAAAAAGGATGTATTCTTTCTCAGTTCCGATTCCGCCGCCTTAAGCGTACCGCGAAGATGCGTCCTTATCAGGGACTCTCCTTTGATTGTAACAATTGTTATATAATTATCATTAGAACTAAGATAGACGATACTCTTAGGGTTAAACTTATATTCGTTTTTTGGGTTTCCTCCCCGGATTATGACTTCACTTTCCCATAAAACATCCTCAGGTGGAATTGCAGCTTCTCTTAAGGCAGTTTTATAAATCCTGTTAAACGAAACGATATAAGCTATTGAAACTGGTATGATTCCTACTAAAATAGCAGTCCAGATGGCAAATAAAAAATACTTAAAAATAAAAATCTGAGGGAATATAATACTCACATAGAAGTAGTTAGCTACTCCGATACTTGAGGCAATCAGCAAACCCCATAGAATATTCTTCCCGAAGGTCCAGTTTTTTTTTATTACAAGAGGTTCAAGTAAATATTTGAAAATGGAAAGCATAAATGTTGTTACGAACCCAAATCCAAGTGAAACATATAACTGCCACTCAGCCTTTAATTGAGCTAATCCGAATGGTTTAAAGAGAAACAGGAACAGGAAAATAAACAGACCAAAAACAAGTATAAAAACAAGCTTTTCCCTTGATGTTTCAACTCTGCCATAAGGTTTTTTAAATGGATTTTCCATTACAAATTACTTATAGACAAATCTATATATTATTTGCAAAATAATTGAAAAAATTATAAACGATTGGATCAAACTCTATTACGAGTCAGAGGAAAGGCTTTTTGCAATTGCCTCGGCAGCTTTCATGCCGTCAACTGCAGATGATACAATACCTCCGGCATATCCCGATCCTTCTCCGCATGGATATAATCCTGAAATCCTTATGTGATGAAGTTTTTCAGGATCTCTGGGAATCCTTACTGTGGAAGATGTTCGTGACTCCACACCCAGAACAACAGCATCGTTTGTAAGGTAACCATTCATTACGTGCCCGAATAATCTGAATCCATCTCTCAGCCGTCTGCCTATTGCTTTGGGCAACCAGTTGTGAAGAGGCGAGGAAGTCACTCCCGGAAAGTAGGAAACTTTTGGCAGTGATCCGGAATTATTTCCTGCAACAAAATCAGCAAGACGTTGAGCAGGAGCTCTCTGTGTATGTCCGCCATTCTTCCAGGCTTCACGCTCAATTTCTTTCTGAAATTCCAGGCCCGCCATTTCACCAAAACTGGTGTATTTGACAAGGTCTTCCGGTTTGATCTCAACCACAATACCTGAATTAGCATATGGTGAATTCCTTCCTGAAGGCGACATTCCATTTACAACCACCTCTTCCTGAGCTGTGGCTGATGGTACTATAAACCCGCCAGGACACATGCAAAAAGAATAGACTCCTCTCCCATCTATCTGTTTTGCAAGATTATATGATGAAGCGGGTAAAAATTCTCCCCGTAAATTTCCATGATATTGAATCAAGTCTATTAATTCCTGAGGATGCTCCACTCTCACTCCCATAGCGAATGGTTTCCTCTCAAGTTCTACTCCTCGTCTTTTGCATATATAATAAATATCCCGTGCAGAATGACCTGTTGCGAGAATTACATAGCGTGAATTGAATTGTTCATTATCCGATGTAACGACCCCTTTAATTGTATTTCCTTCAATCAGAAAATCAGTTACTTTTTTTCCCAGAAGGAATTGACCACCTGCTTCAAGTATTGAGTTCCTGATATTGGAGATAATTCCCGGTAGTTTATCGGTACCAAGATGAGGATGAGCTTCATACATTATATTCTCATTTGCCCCGTGAAGGCAAAGCAATTCCAGAACTCTTGTGTTGTCTCCTCTTTTTTTTGATCTTGTATATAGTTTCCCGTCAGAATAGGTCCCTGCACCTCCTTCACCAAAACAATAATTACTGTCCGGATCAACAATCTGTTCACGGCTTATCCTTGCAATATCTTTCTTTCTGGATGAAACATCGCGGCCTCTTTCAATTATTACCGGACGCAATCCCAATTCAATTAAACGTAGAGCAGCAAACAGGCCTGCCGGTCCCGCACCAACTACTATGATCTCTTGCATAAGTGAAACGTCAATGGGAATGAATGGTGTGATTGCAGGGATTGCAGAATCTTCTCCAGAAAAAACTTCAATAGTCAGATTAACACGGATATTTTTCTTTCTTGAATCAACCGATCGCTTAATAACTCTCAAAGCAGAAACAGCTTCCATATCTATGCCAGCAAGAGAAGCTGCAATTTTTCTGATTGCTGCCTCATCAGCTGCAGCAGAAGGATTAAGATTGATCTGAACCTGTCGTCTCATTTCTATTCGAAATGAAATGCAAGAATCCAAATCTGTGACTTAAGCTTTTCAATGGCATCAGCGTATTCAGGATGCCCCGGTGCCTCTTGTTTGATCAACACATTGCCTAAACCGTTTGACATCTTCAGCTCGATAGAAAGTTTAAAGTATACCAGATAAAAATCGAGACCTGCTCCCAATTCATAATAAAGATCTGGTCTCTTAATCCTGAGATAGATTGCTTTAGAATCATCAAATTCTTTCTTGCCCGCAAGGTCATACCGGAAGTTGAACCCACCGACCACATAGGGTCTGACATTATTTAATCTTTCACCTTTATATTTTAGCAGTAATGGAAATTCAAGAAATGAAGATTCAAGTCTTTGCTGGCTGTTAAACAGAACACCGTTTTTATAATACATGATAACTCTCTGACCAAAAGATACACCGGGAAGAAATCTTATATCGAGATGATTTGCTGGTTTAAGATCAGTTACAATCTGGATGTTAATCCCGGGATTGAGCTTGCTCACTTCAGGATAAATAGAATTTATCTGTAAATATTTTTGTGAAGGAGTTATATTGAAATCCATTGTATTAAACCCAAGACTGAATCCAAAGTGAAGAAGCTTATCATCGTACCATGATGTGTTTTTTGGTTTCTGCTTCTGCCCTGACAAAATGAGATTGTTCAGAAGAAAAATTATAAATAAAATTATGGAAACAGTTTTTTGTTTCAACCCTCTTTAAGATTTAGTATTTATTGATACAAGATAATAAACTCGTTTGAATTCCAATTATTGCATTGATAATTTGATGCCGGTATAAATACTTGCTACACCACCGGTGAGTTTTATCTGGTGCGTATCGGAGTATTTTGCCTGAATAAGTAATTTCAGGAATTCCTCATCATCGGGAAATTTCATAACTGAATCGGGCAAATACCTGTAAGCAGCTTTATCTCTGGAAAAAAGTCTTCCGAAAAGAGGAAGAATATTTCTGAAATAGAAATTGTAAAATGTTTTAAACGGGAAACCGGAAGGTTTTGAGAATTCAAGTACCATTATCATGCCCCCATCGCGAATAACTCTATTCATTTCAGAAAGACCTTTCAGTGGGTCTGAAAAATTTCTTACTCCGAATGCCACCATTGCGACATCAAATACATTGTCATCAAAAGGAATTTGTTCCGAATCGCCATGTATAAGATCTATCTTTCCGGCAAGGCCTTTCTTTTCAACTTTTTCTCTGCCGATCTCGAGCATTTTGCGTGATATATCAATTCCTGAAATCTTAGAAGGATTGAGCTTCATAGCTGCAATAGCAAGATCGGCAGTACCTGTGGCAACATCCAGTATATTAGGCGATTTATAGGATTTTGAGATTATCTTTATTGCTCTCCGCCGCCAGAGACGGTCAAAATTAAAAGAGAGAAAATGATTAAGAAAATCATACCTCCATGCTATTGAATCGAACATCGACTCAACAGCAGCATTTTTACTATTATTCAAATTCGCAGGATGATTTTCCATTATTTTTAAAACGCAAAGATAGAATTAATTTGAAAATGGCATCTCCCCAACCCCTCCCCCAAGTGGGAGGGGCTAATAATCTGAATATCATTTTTATACTCCCCTTCTCCCCTGAGAGAAGGGGGCGGGGGATGAGGCAAAAAATCAAAGAGAATGTCTGTTAAATCAATATCAAATGATACAGGTAAGATAAGTTAAATCATAAGAAATTAATTTCTATTTTTGCATTAATTAATAATATTCCCTATTACATGAATAAGACTATAATGATTACCGGGGCGACTTCAGGTTTCGGAAAAGCAACTGCTCTAAGATTTGCTGAAAATGGATATAACATTATTATTACAGGAAGGAGAAAGGTTTTACTTGATGAACTTAAAAAAGAACTTAATACGTTTGAAAATATAAAAGTCCATTCTCTCTGTTTTGATGTCAGGAAAAAAGGTGAAGTTGAAAAAGTGATTGGAAACCTTCCGGAAGAATGGAAAAAAATTGACATACTAGTAAACAATGCCGGACTAGCTGTTGGCCTCGATCATATCCAGACTGGGAACACTGATGACTGGGACACAATGATCGACACAAATGTCAAGGGGCTGTTGTATGTCACAAGGGCAGTAGCACCACTTATGGTTGTACGGAATAAAGGTCATATTATTAATCTCGGTTCAATTGCCGGAAAAGAGGCTTATGAAAACGGGAATGTCTATTGTGCTTCAAAATTTGCTGTTGATGCGCTTTCAAAATCGATGCGTATCGACATGCTGAAGAATAACATAAAAGTTACTCTTATAGCACCCGGAATGGCAGAAACAGAATTTGCTCTGGTCCGTTTTAAGGGTGATGAGCAAAAAGCTAAAAACATATATAAAGGTATTGATGCACTAACCGCTGAAGATATTGCAGATGTAATATATTATTGTGCCACTCTACCCGATCATGTATGTATAAATGAAGTTGTAATTACTCCGACACAACAGGCAAGTGTGAATCACAGTTACAGAAGGGAATAGGAGGAATCAGAAATCAGAAATCAGAAATCAGCAATTACCACCTATGAAAAGACAAATTGCTTTTACCATTTCCATACTTATTCTCATGGTCATAATACCTGGGAAATCATTTGGGATAAACACTAATGACACACGTATGCTGGCACAGCCGGCAATAAGCGCAAACCATATTGCATTTATTTATGCTGAGGATCTATGGGTTGCTAATGCCGATGGAACACAACCACGGAGACTTACAGTGGATGAAGGGATAGAATCTAATCCCTTCTTCTCACCTGATGGGAAGCTTATTGCATTCAATGCACAATATGACGGGAACACTGATGTATATATAATCCCTGTCGAAGGTGGTGTTCCCCAAAGATTGACATGGCACCCTAATACCGATCTTGTCAGAGGTTTTACACCTGATGGAAAAAGTGTCCTTTTTGCATCCCAGCGATCTTCCTTCACTAACAGATATTCCCAGCTTTTTACTGTCGGTATCAATGGAGCTTTTCCCGAGAAACTTCAGATTCCGAATGCATGGACTGCATGTTATTCCCCCGATGGTAAATCAATGGCTTACACTCCTTTGTCTCCTGCCTATCAGCAATGGAAAAATTACAGGGGCGGAAGAATTTCCACAATATGGTTATTCTCAATGACTGATTACTCCGTTGTAAAAATTCCGCAACCAAAAGAAGGATGTAATGATGCAGAACCAATGTGGATTGGAGATAAGATTTATTTTATCAGTGATAGAAACGGAGAATTTAATCTGTTCTCGTATGGAGTAACCAGCAAAGAAGTAAACCAACTTACATATTTTAAGGATTTCCCGATTCTTAAAGCATCCTCAGGAAATGACAAAATTGTTTTTGAACAGGAAGGGTACCTGCATATATATGATACAAAGTTAAACTCTGAAAGGAAGCTGACAGTTGGTATTGCAGCAGATCTCCTGGAATTGAGGCCAAGGTTTGTTCAGGGTACCAATTATATCCGAAGTTACGATATCTCTCCCACCGGATCCAGGGTTGTTTTTGATTTCAGGGGTGATATAATAACTTTACCCTCCGAAAAAGGTGATCCCAGGAACCTTACACTTACTACAAATGTCCATGAAAAATATCCCTCCTGGTCTCCCGACGGAAAAACCATTGCTTATTTTTCAGATGCATCCGGCGAATATCTGCTTCATCTGAAACAACAGGATGGAAAGGGAGATCCAAAAATCTTTAAGCTTTCGGGTACAGGCTTTTATGCTTTTCCAAAGTGGTCACCTGACAGTAAAAAAATCTGTTATGTTGACAATGGAAGGAATCTGTATATTCTGGACATAGAAACAAATACAATAAAAAAAATTGATTCGGATGAAATTTACGCACCTGATCCTTTCAGAAATATTTTCAGTGACTGGTCATCCGATTCAAAATGGGTCGCATATACAAAGTTGAAGGAGACAAATTTTAAAGTTATTTATCTATATTCAGTTGATCTGCAGATGACATTCCCCGTAACAGACGGATTAAGTGAAGTTTCCGAACCCAAATTTGACCCTAAGGGAAAATATCTTTATTTCTTTGCTTCAACAGATGCCGGTCCTGTAGTCAACTGGTTTGATCTGTCCGGTGAGGATATGAGGATGACTAAGTCAATCTATCTTGTTACATTGAGAAAAGATATTATTTCTCCTTTAGCAAAAGAGAGCGATGAAGAAACTGGTAAACCTGAAAAAACTGAACTGGAGAAACTTATTGAGAAGAATAGAAAAGAGACAAAGACCGGGGCGACGATAAAACCAAAATCTGAGTTCCTGAAAATCGAAACGGATGGTTTACAGGATAGAATAATTAATCTTCCGATAAAAGCAGGAAACTATTCAGATCTTGGTGTGGGGGATTCTGGCGAAGTCTATTATATAGTCAGACCTTCAATGCCTTCGGAATCCTCAAAACTGTACAAGTTCAGCATTAAGGACCGTAAAAATGAGGAGATTATGGAACTAGACAATTATTCAATATCTTCCAACAGGAAAAAAATGTTTTACTCCAAAGGAGATGTTTTTGGGATAACAGCCACAGGTAAAAGGCCTGAACCGGGGAAAGGGATACTTAATACAGGTGCCCTTTCAGTCAAAATAGATCCTGTTGCTGAATGGCCGCAGATATTCGATGAAGCATGGAGAGTAAACCGGGATTATTTTTATGATCCTGGTATGCACGGAGCCGATTGGGATGCAATAAAAACGAAGTACAAAAGGTTCATCCCTGACCTGGTCTGCAGAAGTGATCTTTACAGGGTTATTCAGTTTATGCTAAGCGAGTTAAGTGTAGGACACAGCTACATGAACAGCGGGGATAGGTTCTATAATCCCAAGAAAATAGGCGGAGGCTTGCTTGGAGCTGATTATGTAATTTCTTCCAACAGATACAGGATAGATAAAATCTACGGAGGTCTAAACTGGAATCCCGGACTTAGATCTCCTCTGACAGAACCTGGTATTAATGTTAAAAAAGGAGATTTTATACTCGCGGTGAATGGGAAAGATCTGACGGCAGATAAGAATATTTACAGTTTTTTTGAAAATACCGATGGAAAAATCACAGAGCTGACTATCAATGATAAGCCTGATTATACCGGTTCAAGAGTTGTTAAAGTTGTTCCTGTCCCAGACGAATATTCTCTAAGAAACCGGGATTGGGTTGAAGGAAACCTGAAAAAGGTCACGGATGCGACCAAAGGACAGGTTGCTTATGTTTATGTCCCTAATACTGCTACTGAAGGCCATGATTATTTTAAGAGGTATTTTTTCCCGCAAGCTGACAGGAAGGCGATAATCGTCGATGAAAGATTTAACGGAGGCGGATCACTGGCAGACTATTATATAGATATCCTTCAACGTCCATTGCAGGCTTACTGGAATATGAGATATGGAAAGGATCTTAAATCCCCAAGCGCTTCTATACAGGGTCCAAAAGTTATGATAATTGACGAAACAGCAGGATCGGGTGGTGATATGCTTCCCTGGATGTTCAGAAAGTTCAAAGTAGGAACTCTGGTAGGTAAGCGTACATGGGGTGGATTAGTGGGAATTCTCGGTTTTCCGGAATTTATTGATGGAGGGTCAGTTACTGCTCCCAATGTGGCTATCTGGACGAAAGATGGTTTTGTTGTTGAAAATACCGGTATTGCACCTGATATTGAGGTTGAGCAATGGCCCGCAGATATTATAAATGGCAGGGACCCGCAACTTGATAAAGCAATAGAAGTAGCACTTCGGGAACTGGCAAAAAGTCCTCCCGAAGTACCTGTCAGACCACCTTATCCGGTAAAGGTCAGAAAGTAAAACAAAAGACAAAAGACAAAAGGCGCAAGACAAAAGTAAATAAAGGTGAGAGTGTTTAACTTTTATCTTTTTACTTTTATCTTTTGTCTTTTTATTGCTCCATAAACCCCTGGTCTTTCAAAACCTGCAAAAGTATTTTTGAGAAATAAACATTATCTTCCTTTTTATATCTTACATCGGTAAAGACTTGCGCCAAAGTCTCTTTATTATTCTCATTCACAAATTGTTGTGAATCTTGTCTTTCCTCTTTAGCTTTATAATATTTTTTGATATCCTCACCCGTGTAATCCCTGTAGCTCTCTTTATGAATAACAGCTTCCAATAACAATCTCTCTACTTGTTCAGGTTTCTCAGATGGCCATCCGATAGTGACAGTTGTAACCGGAACAACTCCTCTGGGAATTTTCAACAGGTCTATGATTTTATGAGCATTATAAATTGTAGTTCCGAGATAGCATATTCCAAGCCCTTTCAACTCGGCTGCTATACATACAGTTTGTGCTACAAGTAATGCATCAATTGCACCAGTCATGAATGAAAGAAAATTATCATACCCGGGTTCAGCTTTTCTGAGAAAACACCACTTGTTCAATCTGTTAAAGTCTGCACAGAATGTTAGAACTACAGGAGCTTCGGTAATCATCTTCTGATTAAAATGCATAGGAGCAAGATCCTTTTTCTTTTGTTCATCTCTTGTTATGATTATACTATAAACCTGCATATTTCCGGTTGTGGAAGCCCGGCATCCCATAACAATCAGTTCATTAAGAAGCTTATCATCAACAGGTTCGGAGGAATATTTCCGTATTGTTCTACGATCCAGCAGAATATCTGAGAAATTGGTCATTTTTTTATGTTGTAGAATATCCTGCAAAGTAAGTAAATTCCCCTAAAACCTGCCGGATGAAGCAAAGGATTTTCATATCTTAGCATGAATCTTAAAAAACCAAATCCATAAAAACATATTCTTATGAAAAAGAATCTTTTCATCGTATTTATTCTTGGATTCTTTATGTGCATAAGTCCGGCAGGTGCACAAAAAAAGAAAGAGGCTGTAAAAGAACCTGAGAAAAAAGAAGCAGGACTGACTTCCGCTACCTTTGGAGGATTATCATTCCGGAGCATAGGTCCTGCATGGGCTGCCGGAAGAATTTCCGATTTTGCGGTAAATCCTGAAAACCATTCTGAAATCTATGTTGGTGTTTCTGCCGGCAATATCTGGAAAACAACGAATAATGGGACTACCTGGACACCTGTATTTGATAAATACGGAGCTTATTCAATAGGATGTCTTAAAATGGATCCTTCAGACCCGTCAGTAATATGGGTTGGAACAGGTGAGAATAACCATCAGCGTCAGCTTGGATATGGTGATGGCGTTTATAAATCTGAAGATGGCGGGGCAAGCTGGAAAAACATGGGTCTTAAGGAATCCAGACAGATTGGTATGATTGCAATCGATCCCCGAAGTACTGATGTTGTATATGTCGCTGCTGAGGGCTCGATATGGGGACCGGGAGGCGAACGCGGACTTTACAAAACAACTGATGGTGGAAAGACCTGGAATAAAGTACTGGATATCAGTGAGAATACTGGTATAAATAATATTGTGATTGATCCCCGTAACCCGGATATTCTTTATGCCACATCAGAACAGAGAAGACGACATGTATTCACAAAGATCGGTGGCGGACCTGAGTCAGCTGTTTACAAATCGAAAGATGCCGGTAAAACATGGGATAAAATAATGAATGGCCTTCCTACTGTAGATATCGGAGGTATGGGCCTGGCAATTTCACCGGTAAACCCGGATGTTCTTTATATTATAATGGAAGCAGCAGGAGAATCAGGTGGTTTCTACAGAACAACTGACAGGGGTGCATCGTGGGAAAAGATGAGTTCGTACGCATCAAGTGGCCAATATTTTAATGAGATTTTCTGTGATCCTAAAAATGTAGATAAGGTCTACAGTACAGAAACTATTTCAAAGGTCACGCTTGATGGTGGAAAAACCTGGACAAATGTCGGGAATAATCAGAGACATGTCGACGATCATGCAATGTGGATCGATCCGGCCAATACAAAACATTTCTATATTGGTGGTGACGGGGGTGTCTATGAAACATTTGATGAAGGCAAAAATTACATTTTCAAATCGAACCTGCCAGTCTCACAATTTTACAGGGTTTCGGTCGATAATGCCTTACCTTTTTATAATGTCTATGGTGGAACCCAGGATAATAATTCAATGGGTGGTCCTTCGCGCAATATCAATAAAGACGGTGTAGTTAATGCCGACTGGAAAGTAACAGTTGGTGGCGACGGATTCTGGGTTGCTATAGATCCGGTTGATGAGAATATAGTCTATACGGAATCTCAGTACGGAAACGCAGCACTTTGGGACAAGAAAAGTGAAGAATCGATAGATATCAGACCTGTTCCAGGGAAAGGAGAAAAGACCTATCGCTGGTACTGGGATACTCCTCTTATTATTAGTCCACACCAGAGAGAACGGATTTATATGGCAGCAAATAAAGTATTCAGAAGCGATAACCGCGGCCGGAGCTGGGAGGTAATATCTGGGGACCTTACACGAAACGAGGATCGAAACCAGTTTAAGGTGATGGGAAAATACTGGAGTATTGATGCTATAGCTAAAGATGTATCAACATCACTCTGGGGTCTGATAGTTACTCTTTCGGAATCAAAGGTAAAGAAAGACCTTTTATATGCAGGTACTGATGATGGTGTTATTGCAGTCACTGAAGACGGAGGCAAAAACTGGAAAAGGTACACTACATTTCCTGACATTCCCGAATATACCTATGTAAGCGATATCCTTCCTGATAAGTTTGATGAGAATGTGGTTTACGCCACTTTTAATAATATGCTAAATGATGATTTCAAACCTTATATATTGAAGAGTTCAGACAAAGGAAAAACATGGACTTCAATAACAAATAAGCTTCCTGTAAATGGCACTATTCATACAATACAACAGGATTATATCAATCCTGACCTGCTCTTTGCAGGTTCCGAGTTCGGATTCTATTTCTCGGTAGATGGCGGCAATGAATGGATTGAATTCAAATCAGGGTTACCAACTATCGCTGTCCGCGATATAGCAATCCAGGAACGTGAATGTGATCTGGCAATCGCAACATTCGGAAGGGGGTTCTATATCCTTGATGATTATTCTCCATTTAGAAATTTCAAAAAAGAAATTCTGGATAAAGAGGGTTATATCTTCCCGACAAAAGATGCAAAAATGTATGTTCAATCAAATGGATTTGATAATCAGGGCTCAATGTATTTCAAGGCACCAAACCCCGAATTCGGTGCGACCTTTACATATTTTGTGAAAGATGTTCCCAAGACAGACAAAGCGATCAGGCAGGAAAAAGAAAAAGCACTCTTTGAAAAAGGAGAACCGATACCTCAACCTTCTATTGCAGATCTAGATGCTGAGACAAAAGAGATAAAACCATACCTGGTATTCACAATAACCGATGAAAATGGCAATATCATAAAAAAAATGTTTAAGGCGGCCGATAAAGGTGTAAACAGGGTCACATGGAACTTTACCTATGAAGGAATCAGTCCGGTAACTACAGTAAAATATGACCCGATTAGTGTAAACACCGTTCGAAGAGGTAGCGGAATCCAGGTAATGCCAGGGACATATAGAGTATCTCTTTCGATTTGTGCGAAGGGAGAAACAAGGGAACTTGTATCTCCTGTCCCATTTGTTTGCAAACCACTCAATCTCGCAACTTTCGCTTCAAAGGACCTGAAAACAAAATATGCATGGATCAATGAAGCATCAGATTTTTCAAGAAGCATGTATGGGACCATTAGTTATACAACTGAACTTATGAACAAGACTAATGCAGTTATGCAGGCAATACATGAGACACCGGGCGCTTCCCCGGAAATAATGAAAGAGGCTGAAAGAATTAATTTTGAGCTGGATAAAATTATGTTCATATTTAATGGTCCTGAGGCAAAAGCCAGTTCTGAAGAAATTCCTCCGCTCGATATGCCATTGTCTCATAGGTTGAGTGCGATGGCATCTGCAAGTTATGGAACAAGCGGTGATATTACGACTGTAGCAAAGGAACAGATGGATATCCTGAAGGTTGAATTTCCACCCATCCTGGAGAGGGTTAAAAAAGCCGGCCAGGATCTTCTGAATCTTGACAAACAGCTTGATGCAATTAAAGCACCATGGACTCCGGGAAGAGTCCCTGTTTTATAAGGTAAATGATGGCAGGCAATTATAATTGCTTTTTAGCAGAAAGTTTTTTATACTTGTTATAGTATTTAATTTCAAAAAAATTGATTATGAGCAGACCAGTTACACTCTTTACAGGTCAATGGGCAGATATGCCATTTGAGACTTTGTGCCAGAAGGCAAAATCATTTGGTTATGACGGATTGGAACTAGCTTGCTGGGGCGATCATTTTGAGGTAAATAAAGCTGATGAAGCATATTGCCGCAAAAAGAAAGAGACACTTGCTAAGTACGGACTTAAAGTATTTGCAATTGCCAGCCACCTTGTTGGTCAGGCGGTTTGTGATCGTATTGATGAAAGACACAAAAGTATTTTACCTGACTATGTATGGGGCGATGGGGTCCCGGAAGGTGTTCGCCAGAGAGCAGCCGGCGAGATTATCAATACTGCACAAGCAGCCAAAAGGCTCGGAGTTAATACTGTCACCGGCTTTACCGGAAGTTCTGTCTGGCATCTTCTCTACTCCTTTCCACCTGTAACTCAGGCTATGATAGATAACGGATATGCGGACTTTGCAGCCCGCTGGATTCCAATTCTCGATAAGTATAAGGAACTTGGTATCCGCTTTGCACTCGAAGCACATCCGACTGAAATTGCATTTGATATAGCTTCGGCACACAGAACCCTGAAGGCTGTTAACAACCATCCTGCCTTCGGATTTAATTTTGACCCATCTCATTTTGGTTATCAGGGTGTTGATTATGTGAAGTTTATTTACGCATTCGCGGAAAAGATTTTCCATGTACACATGAAGGATGCAGGCTGGTCAAAAGTACCAACAGAGGCAGGTGTTTTCGGTGGTCATACTGAATTCGGAACACAAGGCCGTTATTGGGATTTCAGGAGTCTTGGTCATGGGAACATTGTCTTTGAAGAGATCATAAGGGCACTCAACAGGATCAACTATAAAGGCCCATTATCAGTCGAATGGGAAGATAGCGGTATGGACAGGGAATCCGGAGCAAAAGAGGCATGTGAATTTGTACGCAAGGTGGACTTCCCCTCTTCAAATATTGCATTTGATGCAGCTTTTGAAAAGAAATAAACGGGCGACCACCAAAACCTTAACCTTAACCTTAACCTTAACCTCAACCTTAACCTCAACCTCAATATGGAGACTATTAAAAAAACTCAATTGTTTAATGCAAGCTGTGTTGCATTAGTTGTAACGGCATTAGCCTTTGCTACAAGGGGTTCATTTGTACAGGCATGGGCAACTGAATTTAACCTCTCTCACACCGAAGTGGGATGGATTGTGGGTACGGCGTTCTGGGGCTTTACACTGGCAATGGTTTTTGGCGGACCACTGGTTGATATTATTGGCATCGGAAGAATCATTTCAATTGCTTTCTTCTGCCATGTTGCAGGAATAATTCTGACTATTATTGCAACGGGTTTCTGGTCGCTGTTCATCTCTACATTGTTGATCGGGATAGCAAACGGTAGCGTTGAGGCTGCATGTAATCCTTTGATAACAAGTATGTACACAGATCAGAAAACTCGTCGGCTTAATCGTTTTCATGCATGGTTTCCGACCGGAATAGTGATAGGTGGTCTGATAGTCTATCTATTTAATCAAATAGGGCTGGCTGACTGGCGTTACGCTATGGGTATTATGTTGCTTCCTACTTTTGTTTATGGTTACATGTTTCTTAATAAGGAGTTTCCAAAAACTGAACGGGTTGTTTCTGGTTTCTCCTATAATGATATGCTGAAAGCCTGTGTCAGTCCATTATTCATTTTCATGGCAATCAGTATGATACTTACCGCCGGAACAGAATTGGGTACCAACCAGTGGATAGCTGCGTTACTTGCCAATGTATCAAGTAATCCCATCCTTTTGTTAGTCTGGATATCCGGTATAATGGCACTTGCACGTCAGTTTGGAGGCTCCCTGATACATAATATGAAATCAACTGTTGTGCTCCTTACCTCATCTATACTGGCCTTCATAGGGTGTATCCTGATGGGTTATACAAGCGGTGCTATGGTTTTTGCATCAGCAGGGATTTTTGCACTTGGAGTAGCATTTTTCTGGCCATCGATGCTGGGATTTGTATCCGAGAATATTCCTCAGAGCGGTGCTCTGGGTCTTGCAATTATGGGTGGTATCGGCTTTCTGGGTGGAGCGATTGCTCAGCCTGTTCTTGGGGCAATCTTTGATGCACAGACCTTTGCAGCAGTTCCTGCCGGCCAATCGCTGGATGTTTTAAAATCAGCGCTTGCAGGAACCAAAGAAGCAGCAACATGGGCTTCAGCTCAGCTTACGGGCGGTGAACACACATTAAGATTTGTTGCATTTATACCGGCGGTATTGATTGTTGCATTCATCTTTCTGCATATTTGGAAGAGAAAACATGTTTAATATAAGACAAAAGATAAAAGTTTAAAGATAAAAGTATTTAATATGAAGAAGATTAAAATGGGAATGATCGGTGGGGGAATTGGGGCCTTCATCGGTGATGCACACCGTCGTGCTTCGAGAATATGTAATGACTTTGAACTTGTGGGCGGTGTATTTGATGCTGACTTTGAAAAGAGCAAACAGTTTGCTAAAAATGAGGGCATCAGTCTCGACAGATGCTATAAAAGTGTGGACGATCTTATAAAAGCCGAATCAGCCTTCCCTTCAGACAAACGAATGGAGGTTGTGTCAATTGTCACACCAAATGCGCTTCATCATCCTTTTGCTAAAAGTCTTCTTTCTGCCGGATTTCACCTGGTTTGTGAAAAGCCTATGACAATTACTGTCGGGGAAGCAGAAGAGCTGGAAAAGCTGGTTGCAGAAAAAAAGCTGACATTCGCTCTTACTCATACCTATACGGGCTATCCTATGATCCGGCAGATGAGGGATCTTATATCAAAAGGTCTTCTGGGTACGATCCAACGTATTGATGCCCAATATTATCAGGGTTGGATCAATTCAATAATTCATGGAACCGGGAGCAGGATAACCGGCGTCTGGAGACTTGATCCTAAACATGCAGGTGCAAGCAGTTGTATGGGTGATATCGGAGTGCATGCCTTTAACCTCATTGAATATACGACAGGACTTGAAGTGAAAGAGGTACTCTCTGATCTGAATCCGGTTAAAGAGGATATCCAGCTTGACCTTG
Source organism: Bacteroidales bacterium (assembly GCA_017882305.1). Classification (GTDB taxonomy): domain Bacteria; phylum Bacteroidota; class Bacteroidia; order Bacteroidales; family VadinHA17; genus LD21. The sequence continues at coordinate 26,318 of JADGPU010000011.1, forward strand.
ATGGAACAGTTTTATTGCGTTTCAGCAAAAACCTCAAAGGCGTTATCAGAGCCAGCCAGGTTTGCGGCGGTGAAGAGAATAATCTTACAATAGCAGTTTACGGATCAAAAGCCAGTCTTAAGTGGGCACAGGAGAACCCGAATTACCTGTACATGTTAAGCGATACTGAACCAACTAAAATTTTTAAACCTGCCCATGGATTTAATGATCAGCTTGCTGAGAGCAGTCATACAATGCCTTCAGGTCATCCTGAGGGAATCTATGAAGCTCTTGCTAATATTTACAAAGGTACCGCAAAATCAATAAGAGGTGAAAAATTCACTCCAGGAGAATTTCCGACTGTTCATGACGGAGTCAGAGGGATGAAGTTTATACACGCGGTTGTTGATTCAAACAAGGGAGGAAATATCTGGGTCAAAGTGTAATAAGATAAAAGACAAAAGGAAAAAGATAAAAGGGGAAAATTTAAGATTCTTTTTTTTGACTATTATCGGGATTTAACCAAATCACCTTTTGCTCAGGAGTATGCGGCTGTCCTATAATATCTCTGTAAAGATCAGGCCTCCTGGCTTTTATATATCGGTATCCTCCGGCCTCGGTAAGTTTTTCAGGAGTAAGTGTTGCTGAAACAAAATCATCACCGAGAGTCCGGCATTCAGCTATGATGTCTCCAAATGGATCTATGATCATTGAGCAACCATTCTTCAGCTGGTCGTCATCCATTCCTATAGGATTTGAAAACACAACATAAATACCATTATCGTAGGCCCTCGACGGAAGCCATTTCATCAACCAATCCCGCCCTTTCATCCCGTCAAATTCTAACCTTAGTGATGTAGGATCAACCTCTCTGTTATCCCATAATTTTGGATCCACAAAGCCAGCTCCCGGACGAGGTGATGGTGTACCCATGGTAACGTGCGGCATAAAAATAACGTTCGCTCCTAACAGCGTTGTTGCCCGTACATTCTCTATAATATTATTATCATAACAAATCAGAATTCCGCATTTCCAGCCTTGAAGATCGAATATACAATAGTTGTCACCGGGTGTTAAGTACGGGTTTATAAAAGGATGCAATTTCCTGTAACTTGCAACTAATCCATTTTTATCAACACATACGTATGTCTTGTATAATTTCCCCTTTTTGTCTTTCTCGAAGAGTCCTGCCAGGATATAGATATTGTTCTTCGACGCAATATCTGTCAGTCTTTTAATACTGGATCCATCAGGGATAAACTCGGCAATATCCGTCATCTCATCTCTTGAAAGATGCCGTGCAAATGAATAACCCGTGACTGAACATTCATGAAAAGCTATAGCATGGGAGCCTTTAAGGGCAGCCTCCCGTGTCAGACATTCAATTCTTGACAGATTGAATTCTTTGTCGCCGCTCCGGTTTTCAAACTGAGCAGTTGATATTTTAAGTTTATCCATATTCCAGCAAATCAACAGGCGGATTGGACAGATATTAATTACTTTTTCTTTTTGAGCAGGAAGAATGTACAGGCACCGACCACGACCACCGCTCCTGCAATAATTGCTATTGTTGCAACCGGACTTTTTCCTTTCTTTTCATCCTCAACCGGATAATAATAAGTTGGCTTGGCCTTGGTATCCATGTTAACTGTATCTTTCTTTGGTTTTGGTTGCTCCTGCCCTGCTACCACATTCAAACCACTAAGAATAAGGAACAACGTCATCGAAAACACTAGAATTGATTTTTTCATCATATAACTGTTTATAAATTAATTAATTGTGTTTGCCAGTTCATCATATTTCTTAGCAATATCCGGGTTTGAAATCCTGTATGTATCAGCCATTGCAATAATTGCCGGCTTATACCGGGGATTCATATTAAGGCACGTGGTGAGCAATCTACGTGCCCTGAAAACATCCTTGTCTATCAATAATTCAGACATTCCGACATATGCTTCAAAATACTTTCTGTCAGCTCCAATAACTCTTTCATAATATCTTATTGCCTCTTCTGCTCTTTTCTGTGACCTGGCAATGTTACCAAGATACATAAGGATCGGTTCGAAATCAGGATTTACCTCTAAACCTCTTTTTAAAATCGAATCGGCCTTCATATATTGTCCATCGTTATACAAAGCTTCCGCAAAATTATAAAAAATCATTTCATCACGATCATCAAATTTTAAAGCTTTTTCAAAAAAACCAATTGCATCCTTGCTTCTTCCTTCGGTAAGAGCCAAATAACCAGAATAATCGTCTTTCGATTTCCTTTCAATCACAGTACAAACAGGGATCTTATCCGCGTAGACAATATGTATGTTATTTTCAGGAGGCCAGATATTATTTCTTAATTGGAAAGGAGATATATACCTGTTAGCAACAATTGCATAATCCCAATCAGACTGGCTTCTCTCTTCATACCTGAAATATGATGTTTCAATTTCAGGATGATCGCGAAAAAGCCACTCTACCGAGTAAGTTGCCTTAACCTTTATTTTGCCATGGACATCCTTTTCTTTGAGATAATTAATTAACCATTTAGATGCTTCAGTCTGACTAACATAATAATAATCTGTTTCATAATTTGAATAAGCTCCCATTAAGCCTCCAACCAGCTGATTATAATATAAATAATATAATTGAGGATTGTTAAACATGAACTTCAATGGATGGAATGAAAGTACACCCATTAAAATAACCATTCCCCATCTTAAATATTTGCTTTTCAGATATTCATAAAAGTGATGAAAACCGGTTGAAGCCAGTAATACTATTCCCGGATAAATAAAAAGAAACTGCCTCCATGAAGAATACAAATTCGATTTCTCATAAACCACAAACACAATCGGAAATAAAACTGAGAAAATTATCAGACCATATAGCAGTATTTTTTCATGATTCAATTTATATCTTACAAAAATACAGAATAGCACCAACCCGGCTAAAACAGTAACCGGAAGAGTAATTAACAATGATTTAGGAAGATAGTACCATGGCATATAATCAGACCATTCGACTTTCCCTTCAAAGATCTGGCGAAAAGTTGAAGGGAAATGAGCCATTACCCGATATGATTCGATGACATTTTTAACAGGTCCATGAAGGGCGTACGGCCACAATAAGATGCTTAAGAACCAGGAAATAACAGTAATACAACAGATCCAAAAAAACTTTGTCCTGATTTCAATTATGTCAATTTTATTTTCTCTCAGGTATTTAAAGAGGTAGTATATGAAAAAGAAAAAGAACAGGTAACAAATCGATAATAACCCACCTGCCCGTATACTAATTGAGAAAGCGACGCTGGCTGTCAGGAATATTAAATCACGATAAGAGTTTTTCCTGCCTGAGACAAGAAATTTTAACATGAAAAAAGTACTTGCAATGTAAGCCAGTGCAAATGGAATATCTTTCAGGTTATTCTGCGCGTGGCCCAGAAAAGTCGGGGAAACAGCAAACAGAAAAAGTACAAAAGTACCTGCCTTATAGTCTGCCAGCCAGATAGCAAAAAGTGCGGTTACAAGAATAACAAGCCACCCTGCAACAGTACTCATCAGGTGCCGGAAACTGTAAACATCCTTAATATTAAACCATTTGATCAGAATTGTTACAATGTTATCATAGGACTGGCCATAGTACTTCAGATTGGTAACAGGAGTATTGAGTGCAGACTGATCTTCACCATGAGATGCAAAATAGTTATAAACTGAAACAGAATGATTATAATGCAGGACTTCATCACAGCTGATGCCGGCATTTTTGCTTAAAAGAAGCATCAGAACAAGAAGAAGTGCAGAGGAAAAATTAAAGATATATTTTAATCTTATCTCATTCATCATTTTTCCGGACCGCCATCATAAAACTTTTTTACAAAATAGACTGGCCGGTTTTGGGATTCTTTATAGTCCCTGTAAACATACTCCCCAAGGATCCCCATAAAAACCAATTGGATTGAACCAAGAAAATAGATACTAAGCAGTGTTGATGACCATCCAATTACTGCAAATCCATATGTCTTAGCAATTAAAACATAGATTCCGGCACCCATAAAAACAAGGGCTCCTATTGACCCAAGTATCAGGCAGAAACGTATAGGGAACCTTGAAAATGAAAAAATGGCATCTGCTGCCAGGACAAGCAGTTTGTGAATGCTCATTTTCGGGTTTCCTTTAAAACGATCATCTCTCACAAATTCGACGTATCCCTGCCTGAATCCGATAAAAGTGCGGAGACCGGGAAGATATCTGACTTTTTCTTTCATGGAGAGTAGTGCATCAACTGCTTCCCGCTTCATCATGGAGTAATTCCCTGAATTCTCCATGTGTTTAATTTCGCCAATATGCTTAAACAGAAGATGGAATAAAACTGCATAAAGATCGCGGCTGTTTTTACCTTTTCTACCGGTTCTTTTTCCGCTTACAACATCATAATCTTCCTCACAGATCTTTCTGTACATCACGGCCAGCAGCTCCGGTGGATCCTGTAAGTCCCCATCCATCATTGCAACCAGATCTCCTTTTGAATGTTCCAGACCTGCAGTATAAGCTGCCTGATGCCCAAAATTTTTCGACAGCGATAGTATTTTAATATGTTTGTTTTTTTTCTGCCACAACAGGATTTTTTCAAGACTCTGGTCAGTACTTCCATCATCAACAAAGATCACTTCATAATCCAGTATAAATGATTCTATTGATGAAATAGTCCTGTTCACCAGTTCATCAACCAGTTTCTCTTCGTTAAATATTGGTATTACCAGTGAAAACATATCGCTTTTCTTTGTTTTTTATCTCCGTGTAACTCTATTTAGTCTGTAATCTTGAAAGTGCAAATTCAGCTTCATCCTTTAATTCGGCATCTGACTCAAGAGCCTTAATAGCGGGGACGGAATAATCTGATCCCATCCAGCTTAGTTCGCGAAGCAAAAGTTTCTTCGCCTCAATAGTAGTCTCTTTCCCGGTAAGAACTTTAACCATCATCTTCTCCAGTTTCAATAAACCTTGTTCATCTCCGGCCAGACTACGGATTTTATTTTGAAGATAGCTTAAATTTTTTGTGCTTTTTACGATATCATAACTGCCAATATTCGTAATAGCTTCTTCAAGAGTCAATTCCTTAAAATCGGAACGAAGCACAACTCCTGCAGAGCTTGGAAAATCCCATGGTACTTTCTGTGTAACCTCACCAGTTGTTGCCCATTCAGCACCTCTCTGCAGAGTTATAATAAACCCTGCACAATGCATTGACGGTCCGCCACCTTCATCAGCATGCCCCATTGTAGTATGGAAAATTCTCCCTTTACCAAAAGTAATTGCCATAAGCATTGGCTCATCCCTCATGGTGCCGCCACCAGCAGCACTGTCAGCAAAAGCGGTTGCAAGAATTTGCATGTTTTTAGCCGGCCCGCGGAGCTGGCTGTATAATTCATCCGTTCCATGCAACCATGCTTCAGGCAGACCCCTGGTTATCGGATGATCGGTTATCCGTGTCCTCACCAAGAACTCTCTCCTTTTGCCATGAGAACCGCCATTACCTGCTGAAGTGTCTGTAACAAGCTGATTATTTTTATAATAAACATACGGACCATCTTTTTGATTACGATCGCCCCATCCTCCCAGACCTGACATTTCATTGTACTCCTTCCATGAAGGAAAAGAATTATCTGCAGCGTGATATAATACCACACCACCACCATTTCTTACATATTCTACGAATGCATTGTTTGTTTTATCTGACCATGAATCACCATTATAATCGATAACAACAAGCTTGTACTTTGAAAAATCGGGATTAAAAGCTTTCATATCTCCACCTTTATCGGGAGTAGTTATAATCTCTGAGGAAAACAAGCCAGTTTCGTCAAGAATCTGTTTCAGAACAGGAGAACTGGCTTTCCAGTTATGATTATTCTGACCGGTTATAATTAAAGTTTTGTAGGCAGTTTCATTTTTACATGCACAAAAGAAGGTCAACAAACCCGCTAAAACTATAAAGAGTAAATATTGTTTTTTCATATCGGTTTCTGATTAAACTGTTGGTAATATCCAAGGTTGACGATAAGGACGGCTCAGCAGACGCGTAGCTCGTGGATTGCCTATTATTTCTTCTTTTTCGGGATCCCATTTAATTGTCTGTCCGGTAGTCATGGCAATTTCACCCAACAAGGCGACAGATATAGCCCTGTAAGCAACTTCAACTGGAGCAATTGCAGGTTTTCCTGAACGAACACAATCAACAAAATTCTGCCAATGGTTCTCGCTCTTATATAAATGGGTCTCATTCTCTCCTATAACTTCATTAAGTATTTTAGGATCAGAGGCTGAAATAATATCTCCACGATCAACATGAACCCAACCAAGATCGCCATGCCATGTTGTTCCCATGCCCAGAGGAAGTCGGGATGCATTTGCTACGCGCATTTCAATGCCGTTTGCATATTTGCAAAGAAAATCATATTCAACGGGAACATTAAAAATTCCTTCAACCGGGTAAACACCTGCTCCTGAAATTTCAACCGGACCCGTATGTTCAAGCCCTGCTCCCCAGTTGGCAATATCAATATGGTGCCCTGCCCAGTCGGTCAACTGACCACCGGAATAGTCGAGTATCCAACGCCAGTCCCAATGTGAAACACCGCGGTATGGTACTTTTAAGGCAGGTCCAAGCCACATTTCCCAGTTCAGTTCAGGGGGAACCGGTTTAACAGGAGGTGTTCCAATACCTTTGTTCCCGTCAGGAAGTCCTACTTCAATGTATTTTACTTTACCTGCTCTTCCATTAATTGCAAGCTCAGCTCCACGATGGAAATTGGTCAGAGAGCGTTGCCAGCTGCCCGTCTGCCAGATAATATTGTTCTTTTTTACAGAACTAACAATCGTCTGACCATCTTTTATGGTACGGCATATTGGTTTTTCTCCGTAAACATTTAATTTTTTATTGGCAGCAGCGGAATATATAATTCCATGCCAATGATCGGGAAGAGCAATTGATACAGCGTCGAGCTTCTCTTTTTCCAGGAATTCGCGGTAGTCGTCATATGTCCGGCAATCACTGTTTTTGTTTGCAAGGTCAACAGTTTCTTTGGCTACTGCCAGATGAAGTTTATCCACATCACAGACTGCTACGAATTGTACGGCATCTTTGAGTTTCAGAAAGTCTTTCAAATTGCTCATACCCTGCGATCCGGTTCCAATTGAACCCATCACAATCCGATCGCTTGGTGCAATTCTTCTTCCCATTCCAAAAGCAGAAGAAGGAAGGATTTGCGGAAGAACAAAAGCACCTGCAACAAGTGCAGCTGATCGTTTGACGAAATCTCTTCTTGATGATTTTTTTGCCATAATAAATTATTTAAGATTTTGCCAGAATATAATGACTTATATATTAAATAGCGACAGGTGTGCCTGGGACAGGAGTTTCGAATACCATATCAACAGGGCCCAACTCAATTTTTTCAGGACCGAGATCCATATCGGATTTGAATATCTCATCCCATGTAATAAGACGGCCCGTATAGGCAGCTGTCCTTCCCATTATTGCAGTTAATGTTGAAATAGCCGTCCGTTCCGCTTCATTCACATAATTTCCGGTTCGAATAGCATGAACAAGATGCATATGTTCCTGCACATATGGAGGAATCTTAATAGCATTAGTGGCATTACCATTTTCATCTTTCGGATATTCAAACTGCCATTTTACTTTTCCTTTTAGGTCGTAGATTGTGTTGGCACAATTTGTATATCCTTCAGTACCCATTATAATCTCTCCTGTTCCATTTGCACAACTGTCTATCTGGCGGCACATACTATGAGAGCTGACAGCTGTTCCGTAATCAAAGTCAATACTGAAGAAGTCATATTGATCACCAGTAACCCTATGTGCCCGGCCGCCATATCCTATGGCTTTTTCGGGGTGTTTACCCAGAAACCAGTTGATAACATCGATATTATGAACATGTTGATCAAGAATATGATCACCGCTTAACCAGCAGAAATTGTTCCAGTTACGGATCATATATTCCATATCGTTCCATCCTTTTTCGCGTTCACGGAACCAGACATGATCCTGGTTCCAGTATGCTTTTGCAGAAGTGATCGTTCCTATTGCACCACCAACAACCTGTTTATAAGTTTCGATGTAATCTTCCTGATGTCTCCGCTGTGTACCAGTCACAACGCACAGCCCTATTGCGGCGGCTTTTTTGGCAGTTGTAATTACCGATCTGATACCAACCGAATCAACAGCTACAGGTTTTTCAAGAAATGCATGTTTATTATTCTGAACAGCTTCAAGAAAATGTTCAGGACGGAATTTACAAGGGGTTGCCAGTATAACAACATCTATTTCAGCAATAGCGATAAGCTTTTTATACCCGTCAAGTCCCACAAAACAATTATCCGCAGGAATCGGCAGTTTAAAAGATGCAAATCTTTCGCGGCATGCATCAATCTTATCCTGAAAAACATCAGCAAGTGCAATGATCTCAAGATCAGGCCCGGCGCTGATAAAATTTATTGCTGCACCTGTACCTCTTGCGCCGCAGCCTACCAGTCCGGCTCTTAATTTTTTACCTTTTGGAGCACCCTTCAGTATTGGAGGAAGACCCAAAGCTTCAATATCCGGCTTTCTTTTGCATGCTGTTATCAAAGCTCCCGCACCTGCTATTCCGAGACCTGCAAGCGCTGTTTTCCCAATGAATTTTCTTCTGTCAATATTTTGCATATATTTCCCGTTAAAATATTCTTTTTACTTTCCTACAGTGCTGTCAGTTTCGCACACAACCCTGAAGCCCACATCGATACAATCGGAATACCACCATATGCTCTTAGGCATCTGGGGATCGGTAACAAGCCATGCGTTTGTTTTAGTGAAATCACGCGACGCACTTCTGACATCCCTTGCATCACTTTTAAAGGAACCTCCTCTTATAACATGTTCCAGTCCGGTGGCAGGACCGTGTGGATTAACAGCTTCTGTTGAATCTTCCTTATATGTATCGGGTGAATAGAAATCAAGACAAAACTCTGCAACGTTCCCTGACATGTTTTTCAAACCGAAGGGATTTTCTTTAACAGACTGAGGTTCTTTAGTCTTTGAACTACTATTTACTTTATAAACTACCCTGGATGAAATACTGCCAGTATCGGGACCAAAAATCTTCTTTAGCAAACCGGAAGAGGTAAAATCTTTTGGATTGCCAACAAAAAAATATGGTGTTTCAGTTCCTGCCCGGCAGGTATATTCCCATTCAGCCTCAGTTGGTAACCTGTACTTTTTACCTGTGACTTTCGATAGCCACTGGCAATAGACATAAGCAGCATGCCACGTCATTGTAATTGCAGGTCTGGAGCCTTTTCCCCAACCCTGGTCAGGAGCTCCCCATGGAGGAGTTGCACCGCTTATAGCATCAACGTTCTTTCTGTTTATGACCTGTCCTTCTGTTCTTCCCTGCGAACCGGTTGCCCTGAAGAAGGCCATATATTCATCCCAGGTAACTTCTGTTCTGGCCATCCAGAATTTTGACAGTGTAACTTTCCGTAAGGGACTTTCGTCTTTTTTACGTAAGGGTTCATTGTCGGGACTGCCCATCTGAAATTTTCCACCCGGTATTGCTATCATATCAAAAGATACATTGGTGCCAGGTATTTTTTCATTGAAATTTTCAAATTTTTCAACCTTTGCAGGCTCTGTATATACAGCCTGATTTAATGTTACAGTAACACCAAAATTTGTATTGTGAGCGTGAATAGCATTTTTATCAAAATGGCCAACATTTAGATGACAATTAATGCAGCTTAACGGCTCTTTACTTGTAGTGTAGAAAAGGTGAGCATTGCCTCCGTCGAGAGATAGTTTTACAGGAAAAAGGTTCTGATGACATTCCAGGCATGATTTCTCATAAACGAATCCTTTAGCGTTCTCGAGCATTTTTTTTTCCTGCCAGTTAATCTTTGCACTGTCTTTGAAGAAATATCCATATACATCCTTAAACCCATGTTTTGCTTTTGCAAAAAGATATCCATGCCCTTCAGGAGGGAGGTGACAATCAACACAATGGACAATGTCGCCTGTTCGATTATTATAATGTGTTGACATCTTCCAGCTCTGATCAGCCATTGGGTGAATATGACAGGAGACACAATATTTATCGGAAGAGGTATAGGATAATGCTGCTTTACCCGATTTCAAAAATATAAGGCCTATTATGAAGCCGGCAAGAATAAACCAGAACTTTGTCGTGCGTTTGATAAAAGTCTGATTCCGATTATTATTTAAATTCATTTCCCCGGGAAAGATTCAATTAAAACTTGTTAAAGTTAGTTGTTTGTCTGACTTCCCGGTAAAAAATTGTAAAAAAATTATGGATATCTGGTGCACGGATTTATAATGTAGAGACGCCCAAATTGGGTGTCTCTACCGTCAATTTTCAGAACCTCTTAGTGTAGATGTGGCAATAAGGTGTTTTGCCGTTTTTGAAATAATAATCCTGGTGATACGCTTCAGCCGGATAGAATTCTGAAGCTTTTGTTACAGTGGTAGCTATTTTTAAACCTTTGGCCCTAAGTATATTCAGGTCGCTTTCAGCTATATTTTTCTGATCATCATTAAGGTAAAATATTTCTGATCTGTACTGATCACCTATATCCGGCCCCTGTCCTCCAACCTGTGTAGGATCGTGAATCTCAAGGAAAAGTCGAAGCAGCTTCTCATATGAGGTTTTTTGAGGATCATAGACTACTTTAACTGCTTCTGCATGACCGGTATTGCCTGTGCATACCTCCTGATAAGTAGGGTTCTTAACAGTTCCACCTGTATATCCGGAAGTAACTGAAATTACACCAGAAGCTTTCTTCAGGAAATAATCAACACCCCAGAAGCATCCACCTGCAAAAATTGCTGTTCCGTATCTTCCCGCTTCAAGCTGAGCCGGCACAAATACTAATGACACAGAATTTACGCAATGGCGAACATTTTTAGCGGTTAAATGCTCGCCGGTAAAAACATGTCCAAGATGAGCTCCACAGTTAGCGCATTCGATTTCAGTTCTGTTACCATCGGAGTCAGGAATCCTGATAACTGCGCCTTTTATTTCATTATCAAAGCTCGGCCACCCACAGTCTGATTCAAATTTATCTGATGAATAATAGAGTGCAGCTCCGCACTTTTTGCAGACATACGTTCCTTTTTCCTTGTAACTGGTATACTTTCCGGTAAAAGGAGTTTCAGTACCTTTATCGTTTATAACACGCGATTCAGCTTTTGTGAGATCATAGAATTTTAGATTTTCCTGTGAATAAGATTTTTCACTCATACCGGCAAAATAGATTAAGAATATTACTATAGCAAGTTTTGTGTTCATGGATCATTTTCATGCGCTTATGTAAGTAAACAAATCGCAAATCAAAATGTTGACAAATAAATCACTTTGCTGATTTAGTTGTTCTCTTTAATATTAATTTTGGCATAAATATTGTTTTTAGAATGAAAAGTATAATTTTGTACATTAATATTAATGAATCGATATGAAAAAGATTGCTGTTATACTTCTTGTTACTTTTGTTACTGCGATTGTTGTCAGTTCATGCAATAAGAAGGAATGCCCTGCTTATTCCAAGGGTCATGCCAAAGCTAATACTGAGCAGACAGGCAAGAATGTCTGAATTCTGCTTTGTTCTTTTGATTCATCCAACTTTATAAGTTAGCAAAACAATGAAAAAGCTGCTTATATTAGCGGTAATAATTTCATTTGGTGCAATATCATTGTATGCACAGGGTGAATTAAATCAGCAGCAGAAGGTTTTTTTCCGTAACGAAAAATCGTTTGCTATTCTTCTCAATACTGATGGAGTAGGGGTCAGCTACCGGGGGGCCAAAAGGATTGATTATCGCAATAAGAATCTATTTGAAATCGATGCCGGTAATCTTAAGCTTAATAAAGAATATAAACAGGCCAGCATATACACGCAGGGTTCCTTTATATTTGGCAAGCTCAATTCAACTTTTTTCCTGAGATCGGGTTTTGGCCGTCAGCATGAACTTTTCAAAAAAACCGATCTGGGTGGAATAGCTGTCAGGTATTTCTATTCGGCAGGACCGGTATTTGCAATATACAAGCCCATCTATTACAGAGTATTACATCTTCTTTCAGCTAATGAATATGAACTTAAGGAGGAAAAATTTGATGCTTCAATCGCTTCACCTCTGGATATTTACAGCAAAGCTTCCTTTGCAAAAGGACTCAACGAAACAAAAGTAATGCCTGGGCTATATGCCAAAGGAGGATTCAATTTTGAATATAGTAAAGAGGATAAGATAATTCATGCAATAGAATTTGGAGCCCAGCTCAATGCTTTTCCTAAGAAGATTCCGATAATGGCAGGTTCCAATAACAAATCCCTGTTTTTTTCACTATTTGTCAGTTACAGGTTCGGTATAATATTAGATCCTCTTGATCCTGAATCAAATAAGCTTTCAAATATCTTCAGGAGAAAAAAGAATAATTGATCTTTTTTAACTCTTGACTTTTCCGGGGAAAATACTATTTTTGTGAGTCAATTTATTAACTAATTAATAAAACAGAAATGTCAAAAATTAAAGTAGGTATCAACGGTTTTGGCAGGATCGGCCGACTGGCCTTCAGGGCTGCCATGAAGAGGAACGATATAGAAATAGTCGGAATCAACGACCTCCTCGAAGTGGAATATATAGCTTATATGCTTAAATACGACACTATTCACGGCAGATTCGAAGGAAAAGTTGAAGTTAAGGACGGCAAGCTTGTTGTAAATGGACAGAGTATCCGCATAACTTCCGAGAAAGATCCTGCAACACTGAAATGGAATGAGGTTGGTGCTGAATATATAATTGAATCCACTGGTCTTTTTCTTACTAAGGAAAGCACAATGGGTCATATCACAGCAGGTGCAAAGCATGTTGTGATGTCAGCTCCTTCCAAAGATGATACCCCGATGTTTGTAATGGGTGTTAACCAAGATAAATACAAATCAGATATGCAGTTTGTATCAAATGCTTCCTGCACAACAAATTGTCTTGCTCCTGTTACAAAAGTACTCCACGACAGTTTCGGGATTGTCGAAGGTCTCATGACAACCGTTCATTCAACCACTGCCACCCAGAAAACAGTCGACGGTCCCTCGAAGAAGGACTGGAGAGGCGGTCGTGCTGCTTCCGGCAATATTATTCCTTCCTCGACAGGTGCTGCCAAGGCTGTAACCAAGGTAATCCCCGAACTGAAGGGAAAACTTACCGGGATGTCTTTCAGGGTTCCGACACTGAATGTATCAGTTGTTGACCTCACCTGCCGTCTTGAAAAGGCTGCCAGCTACGACGAGATAAAGAAAGCCATGAAGGCTGCTGCTGACGGTCCGCTCAAAGGAATTCTCGGATATACAGAAGATGCTGTAGTTTCCAGCGACTTTATAGGTGATTCTCGCACAGCTATCTTTGATGCTGGAGCAGGTATTTCTCTTAACGATAACTTTGTTAAGATAATAGCCTGGTACGATAATGAGTGGGGTTACTCATGTAAACTTCTCGACCTCATTGCACACATGAACACAGTGAAGTAACAGCTTTACGTACAAAGAATGTTGAGGGTGTCTTAAAAGAGGGATCACTCCAATCTAAAGTATACAAGAAGGGAGGTTGCATATAACATCCCTTCTAATTTTATACTATCATATTAATTTCCAGTGGAATACCTGCTGTATTACGGTAATGTTCGCCAAGTTCCAGCATCCCTTCATCGTCTTCTTCATAAAGCCACTTTATCTTAACAAGTTTACCCGATCGCCCGTAACCTGTTAATCTCTTAAGTATTTCGTAAAGATACTTCGAAGAGCCGCTATTAATATATTCCAGTTGAATATTAACATCCAGCCCGTTATTCTTTTCAAAATGAAGGGTAAGCCATTCTTCCAGACGGTGAAAGATAAGCTCGGGATTTTCAGGGATGGATCGTCCGATCAGTTCAAGTTTATTTGTATCGGGATAATAAGCTATACCCGGACAGTTTTTTAACTCTTCCTGGATTACAAATTTTTCCATATTCTGATATTTTATTCATACCTTAAAGCCTCAATTGGATCAATATTGGCTGCTTTTACTGCCGGTGCATAGCCGGAAACAACACCTACAATGAAACAGACAACTATGCCTGTCATAACCCAAATCCAGGGAATAACAAAACTTGATCTCAGCATTGATGATACTGCGTTCCCGATAAGTATACCAAGAATAATTCCAAAAATACCTCCCAGTTGACCAATCATTATAGATTCAAAAAGAAATTGATATTTAATAGTCTGGGTTTTTGCACCGATAGCCTTCCTGACACCAATTTCGCGAGTCCTTTCAGTAACAGAGACAAGCATAATATTCATTAGTCCGACAGCTGCCCCGAATAATGTAACTATTCCTATGATAGTAGCAGCCAGTGTTACATATCTGAGGTTCTTAAGAAGCATGTTTACAATATTGTCGCTTTTTGAAATATTGAAATCCGATTCATCTTTGGGATTAAGATTACGCACAATCCTGAAAATAGCTTCTGCTTCTCCAGTCATAACATCAAGGTTTACAGCATTTATAGGCATGATTGTAATATTAAATGACATGTTCGGTCGAGAAAAGTACTGACGGGCAGTTGTAATAGGCATAAAACAAACCCGGTCAGGATTACCGAAACCCGAACCCTTGGTCTTCAGAACCCCTGTAACCATCAACTTCATGCCGGCAACTGTAATCTCTTTTCCTAAAGGGTCAACACCTGAGGTAAAAAGATCTTTAACAATATCAGATCCTATAATCACATTATGCCGGGTCATTTGTATTTCATCCGGGCTGAAATTTCTTCCTGTTTCGATCTCATAGCCTGCAACTGTAAGCTGGCTCTCATCTACCCCCATAAGACTTATATTTGGATTAGTTTTCTCCGACCCGTATTTAACAGTCGATAAACCTGATGCATTAAAAGATATTGATACAAAAGCTGCTTCTGTAAACCGGGTTTTAAACTCTTCAGCCTCCCTGAAAGATATCCTTGAGAAATTCTTGGTCCTGCTTCTATCGTTGCCAACCTGAATATTCATTCCACGGGAAGTAATTGTGAATGAGTTTGCACCCATCATGGTAAACTGATTTGTAAGGGATGATTTTATCGCATCAATTGCGGTAAGAATCCCCACCAGTGCCATTATCCCGACAGCTATAATACAAATTGTAAGGATAGCCCTCACCCTGTTTGATTTAATTGCACGAAATGAAATCTTCAGGTTTTCCTTGAAAATGGCTATTTTTAATATACTTTTCTTCATTTATAATATCTCCAGCTGTTTTTCAAAAATTAAAAACTAAAAGTACGCTTTTTTTCCTTTTCATAGAAAGGCAAAATTGTAATATTTGATAAATTAGAAATTATGGAACCACACCGTGGTTCAGGCATGTTCAAATAACTGTAGCTATTATCGATGGAATCCCTTCGTGATTACCTGAGTTCGCCAAATTCATTGTAATAAAACTGCCCATATTTTCTCTCTCTTTTTTGAATTTTATATTCGGGTAGAAATTCCTCATTCCGCCATATTGCAATTTGTTACAACCTGAAACTCAATAGAATCAATCTGGTTATTATTGGAGGAGATTTCTCATTCCGATTCGCTTCATATTTCAGATTCATTCGCCTTGTCTATCAATTTTGTTTTACTAGCGGAAGCGAGGAACCGAGTCCCGCAGGGCGGGACGAGCTCACCGAAGGTAATCCCCCGTCTATCTCAGAAAGCCAAGTTATTCCAAGCGACAGTTAGTAATCTTACGAGATATTAATCTTAATAGCCAATACTCATTTTATTTCTATTCTGAATTAAAATAATTACTCTTTTAGTTGCATAACTAACTTATTCGTTGTACATTTGGTAGTGATGAATAAATCAAAATGTTTATACTAACAAATTTAAAATTAATATATTGGATATGAGAGAATTAACCAGAGCTGAAGAGGAAGTTATGCAGGTTCTTTGGAAGATAAAAAAGGGGTTTGTCAAAGAAATACTGGAACACTTTGATGAACCAAAACCTGCATATAATACAGTCAGTACGATTGTCAGAATCTTACAGGATAAAGGTTTTGTTGCCCACAAAGCCTACGGAAGAACACATGAATACTTCCCGGTTGTTTCTAAAAACGAATATTCCAAAATGCATCTCAGCACTTTTGTAAAAGACTATTTTTCTAACTCTTTTGAGAAGAT
Source organism: Bacteroidales bacterium (assembly GCA_017882305.1). Lineage (GTDB taxonomy): Bacteria > Bacteroidota > Bacteroidia > Bacteroidales > VadinHA17 > LD21. Next base: position 42,562 of record JADGPU010000011.1, read on the forward strand.
GGTCAGCTTCTTTGCAAAAGAAAATGGCATTTCTGTTAAGGAGATGGAAGAGATTATGAAAATGATGGAAAGTGAAGTTAAAAAACAAAAAACAAAATAATGAATACACTATTTATTTATATGGTGAAGGTCGCTATCTACATGATTGCCTTTTACCTCGTATATTCAATTTTGTTAAGCAGGGATACCTCCTATGGACGTAACAGAGTATTTATCCTACTGTCATTATTATCAGCTCTAATATTACCGCTTGTCAGTCTCCAGACAACCAAACCACTTGATATTCAGTTTTTTGGAAAGATTCTTTCAGAAGTCTTTGTCACTGCTAGTGCGAACACAAACAAAGCACTTAATCATGGCTTATCATCAACAGGTATGATCCAATTGATTTATTTAATCTATATTATTGTTGCTTTTCTTTTCATATTCAAATTATTAATTGACCTTTTAAATCTCCTGTTTTTAATTATACGCCACAGAGATGAGGGAAGCCGCATTATCAGATTCCATGGTTTTAAAACATGTGGATTTTCAGCGATGGGATATATCTTTATTAATACAAGGTTGAGTTCTGAAGATGCCGGCGACATAATAAGCCACGAACAAAACCATCTTAAACAGAATCATTTTATCGATATCATCTTTATTGAAATAATTAAAGCTTTTCAGTGGTTTAACCCGGTGGTTTACCTTTTTAACAGATCTTTACGAGCTATTCATGAATATCAGGCTGACCAGGAATGCCTTAGTTCAGGGGTACCTGTAGTAAATTATCAAAGTCTTTTATTAAGTCAGGTATTTAAATCGAAAGCATTCAACTTAACAAATAGCTTTTCGAACCCGTCTCTCATTAAAAAACGAATAGTTATGATGACAAAAAAACGGACCTCAACTATTGCGAGTGTAAAGATGCTTATAGTTGTACCGGTCGCAGGGATTGTATTCCTGGCTATCTCAGCATATAGGGAGATTCCGAATTCCTCTGTTAAGCAAATAATACCGGTTATAGTAACTCAGAATTCATCATCTGTTTCCAAATCTGAATTAATGCCGCCGCCACCACCTCCTCCTCCACCGCAATCTTCAGAAATAAAGGACAATGTAAAGGTTGCAAAGGAAGTGAAAATGAATGAATCAGACCCTGAACCCGAGCCATTTGTTGTGGTAGAAGAGATGCCTATGTTCCCTGGTGGTGAAAAGGCACTTCAGCAGTACATAGCCGATCACACAGAATACCCTGAGGTTGCAAAGGAAAATAATATCCAGGGAAAAGTGATCGTGAGGTTCTGTGTAACTCCTAAAGGAGGTGTTAGCCAGGTAAGTGTTCTGAAGGGCGTTGACCCTGAGCTTGATAATGAAGCGATAAGGGTTGTAAACACACTTCCGACATTTATACCGGGAAAACAAGGTGGTAAACCAGTACCTGTATGGTATATGGTCCCGATAGAATTTACTATGAAATAAATCCTGTTGAAATAGTTGTTGTTTTACAAAATGATCCATTTTTTGGATCATTTTTATTTATAATTAATAGTTTAGTTGCATAACTAATTATTTCGTTGTACATTTGATTTTATAAACTGATCAGTATCATAATCGACCATCAACCTTAAAATAAAAGATCATGAAAACTAAAAACAATCCCCGCTTCACGGTAAATCTGAAATTATTTTTGGTTTTGCCGGTAATCTTTATTACTCTGGTTGCTTTGTCTTCATGTGCTGCTAAGAAGAAAGTAGCCACAGTTAAAACAGAAATTTCTCCACCGCTGCCACCTCCGCCACCACCACCTCCTCCTTCACCTAAATAATCCATTTATTTTTTTGTAAAAATTAAATTGTGCTGACCTTCCCACTGGTCAGCATTTTTGTTTTAATGTAAATCAAATTCTGTAAATTTACGCACTGCAATTATACGGATAATGGATCTTGAAGATAGAATAAAATCATTTGCGCTTCTGGGGGAAACTCTGCGAAAATCCCTGAATGACAGTTTTGTGAAAAATGCAGGGACGGGTCACGACCCATCCCTGCTTAATTCTTTGATTGATAATCAGCATAAACTTAACGTCTGGTTCACACCCGAGAATGTGAGAAGAGCACTAACCGCTGTAGCCGACGAGCTTACAGAGGAAAATCTCATCAGATGGACCAATTCCTATCCCGGACTTAATGAGTACATAAAGCCATCCAGGGTCGGGGTTATAATGGCAGGTAATATACCTCTTGTCGGATTTCACGACTTTCTTTCCGTACTTATAACCGGACATAACCTCATCGCAAAAACCAGCTCAAAAGATGATGAACTAATTATTTATATAAGCAATCTCCTATGCTCGATTAACCCGGGGTTCAGAAACAGAATTGAATTTACAGGAGGCACTCTTACAAATTTTAATGCTGTGATTGCATCGGGAAGTGATAACAGTTCAAGGTACTTTGATTACTATTTTGGTAAATATCCTAATATCATAAGGAAGAACAGAAATAGTATAGCCATTATAGAAGGAAATGAAACTGATGATGAACTGGAAGGCCTTGCAACCGATATCTTTTCATATTTTGGCCTTGGATGCAGAAATGTATCTAAGGTGTATATTCCAAAAGGATATGACTTAACGACAATACTAAACCATTGTAACAATTTCAGTGGAGTCATTAGCCATTCAAAATACGCAAACAATTACGATTTCAATAAAGCAGTTTACCTGGTTAATAAAGAGGTTTTTTACGATTCAGGTTTCCTTTTATTAAAAGAAGACAGCAAAATATCATCACCGGTTTCTGTACTTTATTATGAATATTACGAATCTAAAGATGCTGTCAAACAGCAAACAGAGTTACTAAAGGGAAAAATTCAATGTGTAGTAAGCAAGCATAACGTTCCGTTTGGCAAAGCCCAGTGGCCTCATCTATGGGATTATGCCGACGGTATTGATACAATAGAATTTCTTCTAAAAAAAAAATTAGCCGGAATATTGTAATCTAAAAAATATTATATTGCACCTATCGAATTAATACATATTATGGTTTACAAATTTGTAGTGTTATCAGATGAAGATGAGTCATTTGTCAGGGAATTTGAATTTCTTGATACGCATACATTACTGGATTTTCACAACCAGATTCAGGATGAACTTGAGTTTGATAAATCTCAGATGGCTTCATTTTTTATGGCAACCGACAATTGGGAGAAAGAAGAAGAATTCACTCTTTTTGATATGGGTACCGGTTCTTCTACGATGGAAGTAGCTGTTCTGGAAGATATTATTTTCCGTAAGAACCAGAAGTTACTTTATGTATTCGATTTTTTTAATGAAAGATCTCTCTTTGTTGAATATACAGGCGAGGTAAAAGAAATTGATGGTCGTGAATATCCATCCTGCACAAATTCAAAAGGAACCCCTCCCAAACAGGTGATTTTCGGTGGAACGGCACGGAAACTTTATAACAATATTGTTGTTTCCGATGATGATGATGAGGATGAACCTGAAGTTGATGATCTCTTCCTTAACGGAGATAATGAAGAAACTCTGCCTGATTTCGAAAATATTGAAAACCTGAACGAGGACGAGGAATAGTTTTCGAGGGCTCCAATTCCAATGAAAAATTTTCTTATAGTATTGCTTGGTCCGACCGGTGTTGGCAAAAGCGATATTTCTATTGATATTGCCAGCCATTTTAAATGTGAAATTATTTCGGCTGACTCGAGGCAGTTCTTCTTGGAGATGAGAATCGGGACTGCTGTTCCTGACGAATTACAACTTGAAACAATAAAACATCATTTTATAAGATTTTTATCTATTAAAGATTATTACAGCTCGAGTCTTTTCGAAAGAGACGTTCTTAAACTTCTTCTACGGCTCTTCTCTAAAAACAATGTCACTCTGATGTCTGGTGGATCAGGAATGTATATCGATGCTGTTTGTAATGGTATTGATGAAATTCCCGACGTTGATCCTTCTGTAAGGGAAAAATACATTGCCAGATACAGGGACGAGGGAATAGAAGGGTTGAGAGAATCCTTAAAACTACTTGATCCTGAACATTATGCGAAAGTTGATCTCAAAAATTATAAACGGATAATCAGAGCTCTCGAGATTTGTGAAACAGCTGGAAGACCATATTCCTCCCTCCTTAAAAAGCAAAAAAGAGAAAGAGACTTTGGAATAATTAAAATAGGACTTGAGAGGCCGCGGGATGATCTTTATAAAAGGATTAATTCAAGGGTTGATGATATGGTTAGACGCGGTCTTGAGGATGAGGCAAAACGACTTTATAATTTCAGAAATCTTAATGCACTGAATAGCCTTGGTTATAAAGAATTTTTTGATGTCTTTGATGGGAAAATTTCGAGGGAGAAAGCTATAGAACTTATAAAAAGGAACAGTCGCAGGTATGCAAAACGACAATTGACCTGGTGGAGTAAGGACAAAGATATCAGGTGGTTTCAACCGGAACAGATTCAGGAGATCATAGAATATATTGAAGAAACTCTCAGACCCCGGCCCACCCTGAATGGTAGGGCCACGCCATGGCGTGGCCCTACAACCATCTTGTAATATTGTAGGGTCATGCCATGGCATGACCCTACAAATCCGCCTGACGGCCAGGGGGCATTACTCTTACAAAAGTCTTTTTAATTTTCTTATTGTTCCTTCCGGATCCGTTGAACTAAAAACCGAATTACCGGCTACGAGAACATTAACTCCTGATTCAATAAGCTTTGGGGCATTTACTGTATCGATACCACCATCGACTTCAATTAAAACACTATAACCACCTGCATCAATCATTTTTCGGAGTTCAGTTATTTTATTATAGCTCTCCTTGATAAATAATTGTCCGCCGAAACCAGGATTAACTGTCATTACAAGTACCAAATCGATATAGGGAAGAACATTTTTAAGAAGCGACACGGGAGTATGAGGATTTATCGCCACACCGGCTTTCATTTCAAGGTTGCGTATTTCTGTTACTGTCCGATTTAAATGCGTACATGCCTCATATTGAACAGTGAGATTATTTGCACCGGCATCGCAGAACCGTTCAAGATAACGGTCGGGATCTATTATCATAAGGTGAACGTCGAGCGGTTTTGCAGCTATTCTTTTTACAGCTTTAACAACCGGGAACCCAAATGACAAATTAGGTACAAAAACACCATCCATGATATCAAGGTGAAGCCAGTCGGCATCGCTTCTGTTTATCATCATGATATCATTTTGGAGATTGGCAAAATCGGCTGCCAGCAATGATGGTGATACAAGGTGGTCCATTTAAGATTATTTTGGACAAATATAGAAACAAATTGTTATCCGAGGTACGATTTTAGTATCCTGCAACGCGTCGTAAACTGGATCCTTTTGATAGCTTTTTCCTTTATTTGCCTGACCCGTTCCCGGGTAAGACTCAACTCCTCGCCTATCTCCTCGAGTGTATATGGATGTTTCATACCTAAACCAAAATATAACTTCAGAACCTTTGATTCACGGGGAGAGAGAGTGCTGAGCGCCCTTTCTATCTCATATGCAAGTGATTCGTTGATAAGGTTTTTATCGGGACTGGGTGTGTCAGCGCTTTGGAGGACATCATACATGTTATTATCCTCTTCCGAACTTATTGGAGCATCCATGCTGACAGTACGTCCATTGGTTTTCAATGCATCCTTTACCTCTTCAGGTATCATCTCGAGCATTTCAGCTATTTCCTGAGATGACGGTTCCCTTTCATATTCCTGTTCAAGTCGCGCAAAAGCTCTGTTTATCCTGTTAATTGAGCCAATCTTATTGACCGGGAGGCGGACAATTCTAGCCTGTTCCGCAAGAGCCTGAAGAATTGCCTGACGAATCCACCATACAGCATAAGAGATGAATTTAAAACCTCTTGTCTCATCAAAACGCTGAGCGGCTTTCATCAAACCGAGATTACCCTCATTGATGAGATCGGGCAGACTCATTCCCTGGTTTTGATACTGTTTTGCGACAGATACTACAAAACGGAGATTCGCTCTCACAAGTTTTCTCAGTGCTTCAGTTTCACCCGATTTAATCCTTCTGGCAAGAATAACTTCTTCTTCAGGTGAAATAAGATCAACTCTTCCAATCTCCTGAAGATATTTATCCAGTGAAGGAGTGTCACGATTAGTGACCTGTTTTGTTATCTTAAGCTGACGCATTTACTGGCCAGTTTTTAGTTTTTCGAAGAAAGATCAGGCAATAGGTACAATTTTAGTAAAAAAAAACTAGCATACAACACAAAATACTTATTTTTTTTGTTAAATAATAGTTTTTTAGTAAATTGCAGAATTATTTTACATATTGAATATCAAATTATTATTTGATTTGTTAAAGTCCGTTGCATTTTTGACAGCATTTATTAGGAAATATATTAGCAATTTTTTTTAATATTGCAGCGGTTTTTAGAATATGTGAAGTAGTTGTAGCATAATCCGTCGGGTTCATCTTCATATCGTGGCCCGTGTTTCCATCAAAATCATTAAGATTTCTTATATTCCATTTATCATTACAATATGTACGACATTCTTGAGTTAAGTAAGAAACTGCTTCCTGAGTTAAAGGATATAGCAAAAGAACTTAAAATCA
>JADGPU010000127.1 GCA_017882305.1 Bacteroidales bacterium
ACGATTCAAGGTTTCCCCTTCCGGAGCAATCTATCCCTGTCATACAATTGGAGCAGCCAGAGTTCTTTGTTATTTGGGATATTCAGATGATAACAGAATCAAAAAAACATTTGAGCATTTATTGGAAACACAACAAGTGGATGGAGGTTGGATGTGCAATAAATTCAGTTTTGGAAAAGGACCTGAGACAAAGTATTCAAATCCCGGACCAACATTGGAAGCATTAGACGCTTTTAGATTTACAAGTTTAACAAATTTAGATAAGCGATTGGATAAAGCCGTTGATTTTCTTTTATGGCATTGGGAAATAAAAAAACCGACCGGACCTTGCCATTATGGAATCGGCTCACTGTTTTATGAAAACGGAATTTCCATTTTTCAGATACAATCTATTTTACTATTGTTATACCTTATCTTTTTTTAAGAAAGCTCAAAAAGACAAACGGTTCAAGGATGCATTAATTCTGCTTAAGAAAAAACTTATCAATGGAAAAATGATTATTGAAAATCCTAACAGACAATTAACAGATATGGATTTTTGCCGAAAGGGACAACAAAGTGAATTAGCAACAATTAAATTTAAGGATTTGATGATAAATATAGGAGAGTAACTGCTTCGCATTACATGGTAAAATTTTTTAACCTGGATAACCTCTTTCCATCTGCAAGTATGAATTACTTTGGCAAATTTCAAATGATTAATCTTGATACTATATAAAATTCAAGATGGGAAATGACAAAAATAAAGCAGTCGTAATCAGGTTTGTGAAAGCTATCAATGATCACGATACGGCAAAAAGGCGCGAACATCAGCTTGTCTAAAAACTAAAACTATGGCTCTGAGAATGGTATATTTGAAAACTTGTTCGGATAAGTACCCGAACATAACAATCATTCATATGAGTACTTAGACAGACGATATAATCTGTAAAAAAATAAGAAAATGAAAAACAGTAATAACTTAGCAATTGAAAAAGAAGGGGGAATTTCTCAGGATACCTTGTTAATGGAATTTGAGACAATCAGGCCTAGGTTAAAATCGTATCTGTTCCGGATAACAGCTCACAAAGAAGATACAGAAGACCTGTTGCAGGAAACATATATTAAAGTCTCTGACAATTTGCTTACATTTCAAAAAAAATCGTCCCTGAAAACCTGGATTTTTGCTATTGCTACAAACCTTGCGAAAGATTATCTGCGTACAAAAACCCGATGGCTTCCCAATGCGATGGATTTAGCAAGAGAAGAATCTATTAATCATCCTGAGGTACATATAGCAAGGTTTTTAGAAATAAATGAAACTTCATCAAATGGGAGATTCATATTACGTGAACATATAAATTTCTGTTTTACATGCATTGGTAAAACACTTCCTGTTGAGCAGCAAGTTGTGGTTTTGCTGAAAGATATATTCGATTTTAAAATAAACGAAATAGCCACTATTATAAATAAAACTGAAGGTGTCGTAAAGCACTTACTTCTTAACTGCAGGAAAACCATGCAGGATATTTTTGACTACCGATGTTCTTTGATAAATAAAAATGGGGTTTGTTATCAATGCTCCGAACTCAATGGAATTTTTAACCCCAAACAAAATTTTCAGGAACAAAAAATCAAAACCGGACTTGAATACGAATCTTCTGATATAACAAAAAAACAGCTTTTTAAATTGAGAACCAATATCGCCAAAGCTGTCAATCCATATAAATGTGATGGATCTGATCTGCAATTTTTTCATTTCGAACATATCAATAATGTCTTAGATATCAGTACCTCAAAATAAAGTTAGGATTTTCCCGACCGTTTTTCCATGCTCAATCGTCTAAGTAATATAAATCTTAAAATAATAACGATTATGAAAAAGTATTATCTGATAGGAGGTATTATCACATTTATTATCATTTTTAATCTTGGATATGTTTTCCATGAAATTGTAATGGGCAATTTTTTCAAAGAATATCTCGGTGCCATACAGCGGGAAGTATACATTATCCCCTTTATTGTATTGTCATTTGTATTGTACATAGCATACCAGGCTTATTTTCTACCCATTTATTTTGAATATACTTCAAAAAAGTATAATTGGGGTTTAACTAAAACGGCAATTATTTTCGGGGCTTTAGTAGGTTTTTTCTGGGATGGTTTGCAGGGAGGGCTTATAGAAGTTGCTACTTTTAAGATGCCTATGATAGTATTTTGGTATGACTCCAGCTATCATACTCTTGAAGGCATTTTGGCAGCTTTAATACTTGCTTTCTTTTACAAAAGACTAAAATTGAAAAAAACTGAAGAGTAGCCGATCAATATAAAACACTGTAGCTGTCCGGGTTCAATATTTCTTGATAAATTGTCTTTTCCATTGACCGTAAATGTGAAATTCTGGCCACAAACGGAGAAACGGAGGATATGAATCTGTTTCTCCGTTTGTGGCCAGAACTCAAGACGATAACCAAGCACATACTTTTTATTAATTACTCTTAATGTTGTATCAATCGCTTCCCAATAATGTTCAGGACCATGAGCACCTAATGATACCAAACCTCCCGGGCGAAGAACGCGGAACACAGCTATGCACCTTTTTTTTTTGAGTATTTATTCCTTTCTTTGAATCCCCGCGAGCGCATTCTCCGTTGCTTGCTGCGGAGTCAGCAAGCATAAAGAAAATTACCTTAGGGGATCGAAGATTCTTCGTAGCTTGCTGCGAAGATCTTCAATAGTTCAGGTTATCATATTATTAAAAGATCTAAAACTTATGTAGCATATGAATCACAGTAAGTATTTTTTCTCTTTGCTGCTCTTGTTGATATTGCAACAAGCATTTGGTCAGAATTCAATCAACTTATCCGGTAAATGGAAAGTAGTATGGAATGATGGCAACAAAGGTTACAACCAAGTGACCAATTTCATTAAATTTAATCCTTTGCTCGATTCCCTGAGGTATGTAACTGTTGATGTGCCAATGGATCTGAACCTGGCAATGCAGAAACGCGGAATGTTTGGCGATATCAATTTCGGAACCAATACGTTGTCCTCCCACTGGGTATCGCAACAGTACTGGCAATATTACCGATATATCAGTGTTCCAAAAGAAGCATTAAATAAGAGTATCTCGCTTGTGTTTGATCAGTTGGATTACAATGCTACCGTCCTGGTAAACGGTGAGATAGTCGGAGTGCATAAAAATGCGTTCTACCCATGCAGGATTGATTTAACAGGCAAACTGAAAAAAGGTTCCAATATGCTGACTGTAGCTATCGAGAGCGGTTTATATGACGTGGCTGACAAAGAGGGTGATGCATATAACAATGACCTGAATACCATACTTAATAAGCGTCACTGGCTGCGGAAACCACAGTACCAGTTCTCCTGGGACTGGAATCCAAACCTGATAAATGTTGGAATAACAGGTGATGTAAGGCTCGAATGGAAGGAGACTGCCAGGTTGGACCAGGTGGTGACATATGTAAAAATGAACGATGATCTTTCATCAGCTGAACTGACCATTCGCCCCTTTATTCAGGGATTGGTATCCAAATCAAACCTCACGGTCGAAGCCACCCTGATTGAAACTAACCAAAAAGTTACGGTTCAGGATACTTTGGCCAGGATACTTCGTCCGTTTGAATTAAAGATGAAAGTAGACAAGCCTAAACTTTGGTGGCCTAGAGGATATGGATCACCTGCACTCTATACCATTAAAATAGAAATAAAAGAAAACGGGAAATTAATTGACAGCGGTTTTCGTCGTATTGGTTTCCGTAAAATAGAAGTTGACAAATCAGTTCATCCTGTTGCAGGAAACTATTTCACAGTTAAAATTAACAATCAAAAGGTTTTCATGAAAGGTGGCGATTGGGTTCCTGCTGATATGATTTACAGCAGCGTTACTAAAAAAAGACTCGAAAAATTAGTCGATTTGGCAATTGCTGCCAATTTTAATATTCTTCGAATCTGGGGTGGCGGATATTTTGCCGGTAACGACTTGCTCGACCTCTGTGATGAAAAGGGTCTGGTCGTATGGCATGATTTTCTATTTGCATGTGCCGAATATCCAGGTGATAACCTTGAATTCTACAATTCAGTTAAAAAGGAGGTTACCTGGGCCGTACGAGAGTTTGCACACCATCCGTCGCTTATCATCTGGGCTGGAAACAACGAATTAGAGTTGGGTACCTTCTCATGGGGATATGACACACGCGGAAAAATCGTTCCAGATTATATTTTATATCATCACCTCATTCCTGTTATTGTTAAGTCTGAAAATCCTGAAATATTCTACTGGCCTAGTTCTCCGTATTCTGAGAACTATGAGGATCCTGCAAGTCCCATAACCGGTGATCAGCATCCATGGGATGTATCATTAGGTTCGGACGGTCCTGATTTCTATGCCTACAGACACAAAGTAGACCGGTTCCCGAATGAAGGAGGGTTCCTGGGTGCAAGCTCTCCTGCCACTTTACGACAGTTTTTACCTAAAGATGAACAGTATATTCGTTCCGTTTCCTGGGATCATCATGATAATGAAGTAAACTTCTGGGGGGACAAAGACATTACTTACCGAACCATTGAGTTCTGGCTGGGAAAATCTTACACACAGATGTCCTTTGATGAGTATGCATTTGCCAGTGGTCTGTTACAAGCCGAAGCATTGACGGAATATATTACTAACTATCACCGAAGAATGTTCAGTTCATCAAGTGCTATATTCTGGATGTACAATGATTCATGGCCTGCCACTCACGGATGGACAATTGTAGATTATTACACACGTAAAAAACTGGCCTACCACCCAGTCCGGAGAGCTTTTGAACCAGTCAGCGTTGTTGTGGCGGAGGAGGGTGATAAAATCAATATTTATGGAATAAATGATAGAAGCGCAGATTGGAAAGGCAATTTGCAATATGGTATTTTTGAAACCAAAGGTGGTTTTACACTCAATCAAAATAAGGAAGTGACCTTACCTGCTAATGCTTCAACTGTGATCGCTTCCTTCGATAAGAGTTCTTATGAGAAAGCCGGATACTCTGATCATGGTGCCTTTGCCGTGATTAAAAACAACGACATACCTGTTTCACAATATAAGCTATTAATGGACAAATTTAAGGATATAGAGCTCGATAAACCACAGATCAGTATATCACAAAAGGGTGAATACGCGATTATAATTTCCCCTGTTTTTGTTTGGGGAGTTTGCCTTGATGTTGATGGCGAATCATCGGTTAATGATAACTGTTTTGACTTACTTCCCGGGATTCCTTATTATGTGAAACTCAACAAGGGAGAGAAGGTATCGGTTAAACAAACCGGGAATGATCTCATGTTAAAACTTAAGACATAATAATTTTGCCCAATTCATGAATTATCAGCCTTTAAAAACATATCTGATGAAAACTACCATAAAGATTTTAATTGTAGTATTTCTGTTGGTCGTATCCAGCTTTGGACAGGCTCAGAATGTGACTAAACATGTTCGCGGAACATTCATAAACTTCGCCTATCAGGATGAGCGTAACAAATACATTAACCCGGTATATTAAAACCTGTCCTATTTTGCCGCTTTCTGATAAACTCTTACATAATCAACATATATTGTATCAGGAAATGTCGTGGTCAAATCAGGATTTTTCGGCCAGTCTCCGCCAATAGCAAGATTGAGAATGATATAATGTGGCTTATGGAATTCTTCAGTACTGTTAATATCATCCATAATATTTACTTCCCAGTATTTATTACCATCAAGAAACAATCTGACTGATTCTTTATCCCACTCAATCGAGTAATTATGGAATTTAGTAACATCACATGGAGTTGTCCCTCCTGATGAGACATGCTTCTCATTAAACCAATGAAGAGTACCGTGCAGAAGATCTTCATTATTAATATGTTCCATAATGTCAATTTCTCCGCATTCAGGCCATCCTACTGTATGAATATTCTGTCCCAGCATCCAGAATGCGGGCCACATACCCTGCCCTTTTGGCAGTTTGATACGGGCATCAACTTTTCCATAGATCCAGCTTTTCTTTCCGTCGGTAACCAGACTGGCGGAGGTATAATTTGCATTTTTATATGATTCCTTTTTCCCTATGATCAACAGGTTACCATTCACAACCCTCGAGTTTTCAATCCGTTGCTTCGTATAATACTGAAGTTCATTGTTTCTGATAAAACCCACTTCATTACCCCAACTGGCAGTATCAGGTAATCCGTTATAATTAAATTCATCCGACCACACCAGCTTCCAGGCTGGTTCATTTTTCTGGGCAGAACAAAGTATAAGGCAGAGTAAGAAAATTATTATTTTCATATTATTTATAATTTTAGTAAAGTTACAATTAAGTTATCAATCAACATAATTAGTGCCCCACAATGTAATAATTTAACCCATTGACTTGTATATTGTTAATTAATAACTTTGGAGTTAAAATAGTTCAGATTCTGAAACTAAAACTTTAATCATGAAAACACTAAACTGGATCGGATGGATCTCCGGCGGAATCGGAGTAGTTATTATACTGGTTGCAGTAATTTCAATTGTATCCGGGAAGAACATTTTCGGATACGGTCATGCAGTAAATTATTTCCATGCAGCCAACAGCTTCTTCCTGATGGCAATTGCCTCATTTATTGTTGTGTACAGGTGTGAGTGTAAGAAGTAAAAAGGCAAAAGGGAAAAGACAAAAGTTTAAAAAAGAAAAAAGAAGCAATAATTTATGTGAATATTGCAGAACAGCCATTTTAGCTTATTTTTGACAACCCTGTAATCATTACTGAGTTAAGGGTATCGATTTAAATAAAATGATGGATGCAGATATAACGATTATTGGCGCCGGGGTAATTGGTCTGGCCATTGCTGAAAAGGTATCAGAGAAACTCAGGGATGTATTCCTGATCGAAAAACACAATTCATTCGGACAGGAAACAAGCAGCCGTAACAGTGAAGTTATACATGCAGGTATTTATTATTCTAAGGATAGCCTGAAAGCAAGGCTCTGTGTTGAAGGGAAATGGCTTCTTTATGAATACTGCAAAAAATATGATGTTCCTTTTAATAATTGCGGGAAGCTAATTGTCGCAACCTCTGAAGAGGAGATTGCGATAATTGAAGGCATAAGACAGACTGCAATCAGAAACGGTGTAGATGACCTGTTGGTTTATGGAAGAGAACAGATTGCCGAACTGGAACCGAACATTTTTGCACTGAAAGCTCTCTTTTCACCATCTACAGGGATTGTTGATACTCATTCACTTATGAAACAGTATGAGACCAATTCGTACAATAATGGTTGTAATATTGTTTATGGAAGCGAAGTTACTGGAATATGTCAGTTCGAAGACGGATACAGGATTGACCTTTTCGATGCAGATAAAAAGAATTACAGTTTCACAACGAGGATTGTTATCAATTCTGCCGGACTCACCTCAGATAAAGTTTCTGAAATGGTTGGTATTAAAGATGATAGCCTGAAGATACTTTTTTGCAAAGGTGAGTATTTCAGGATCAATCCGCCAAAAAACCGGTTGATAAAGAGGCTTGTTTATCCTGTTCCACATCAAAACATGGAAGGTATTGGCATTCATGTTACGATAGATATGGGAGGCGGAGTAAAACTTGGACCTGATGTAAAATATCTTGAATCAAATGTTTATGACTATAAATTAACAGCATCAAAACAAGAGGCATTCTATGAATCAGCCAAAAAATTCCTGCCTTTTCTGGAGTTTGATGATCTTGTACCTGAAATGGCCGGAATACGTCCGAAGATCCAAAAACCGGGAGAACCTCTCAGAGATTTTTATATTATGGAAGAGACGAATAGAGGTTACCCCGGATTCATAAATCTGATCGGAATAGAATCACCGGGATTGACTTCTTCGATAGCAATAGCAAAATATGTGGAAAAGTTAATTGATAAAAGGCTTTAAAACTAAATACAGCATATCTGCCTGTCGGCAGTGCAAGACTTCAGAAATTTGGTAACAGGAGATTCCTCTCTTCGCTCGGAATTGACATGAAATTTAGGTGGTTAAAAAGGGAAGAAGTGGCGATTCGCAGGTGAATAACTTTCTAAAATGATAATTGGTTATGCGAATCGCCACTTCTGCCCTTTTGTCCCGCACCTACGGTGTCATTCCGAG
>JADGPU010000012.1 GCA_017882305.1 Bacteroidales bacterium
CGCGATGAGCTGGCCTGAATTTGGGAATATTCATCCTTTCGTTCCAAAAGATCAGGCACAAGGCTATTATCAGATTATGGATGAATTAGGAGAGGCGCTTAAAGAAATAACAGGTTTTTCTGCAATCTCATTTCAGCCAAACTCTGGAGCCGCAGGCGAGTATGCCGGATTAATGGTAATTCGTGAGTATCATCTGACAAGAAAAGAAGGAAACAGAAATATAGTTTTAATACCCTCTTCAGCTCATGGCACAAACCCTGCGAGTGCCGCAATGGCCGGCATGCAGATAATTGTCGTGGAATGTGATGAAAGGGGAAATATCAGTGTGGCAGATTTGAAGAAAAAGGCTGAGGAAAATAAAGATAAACTGGCCGCTTTTATGATCACATACCCTTCAACCCATGGTGTGTTTGAAGCGGAAGTAATAGAAATGTCTGATATCATCCATGAAAATGGAGGACTTGTTTATATGGATGGGGCAAATATGAATGCACAGGTCGGAATTACAAATCCCGGACATATAGGCGCAGATATCTGTCATCTTAACCTTCATAAAACATTCGCCATACCTCATGGCGGAGGTGGTCCGGGGATGGGTCCCATACTTACGAATGATAAACTGGCTGAGTTCCTTCCTTCCCATCATTTTGTTAAAACTGGAGGAAGTCATGGTACGACAGCTGTGGCAGGCGCTCCTTTCGGGAGCGGGCATATACTGACTATTTCTCACGCCTATGTGATGATGCTGGGTTCTTTTGGATTAACCCAGGCTACCAAATATGCTATACTCAACGCTAATTATATTGCTGCATCATTAAAAGGATGGTTTAAAACTTTATATTCCGGGACAGAAGGATTTGTTGCACATGAAATGATACTCGATTGCAGGAATTTTAAAACAGATGCTGGTATTGCTGAAGCAGATATTGCTAAAAGATTGATGGATTATGGGTTTCATGCACCTACTCTTTCCTTTCCGGTTCATGGTACATTGATGGTGGAACCTACTGAATCAGAGTCACTTCAGGAACTTGATAAGTTTATAAGTGCCATGAAATCAATATGGAATGAGATAGAGGAAATAAAAAATGGTAAAGCAGATAAAGAGGATAATGTTCTGCATAATTCACCGCATACAGTTAAGGTTGTTACAGCAAATGAATGGAATCATAGCTATGATCGCCAGAAAGCCGCTTTCCCGCTTAACTGGGTGGTGGAGAATAAGCTCTGGCCTGCTGTCGGACGAGTCGACGATGGCTTTGGTGACCGCAATCTGATTTGTACTTGCTATCCGATTGATTTATACAGGCAGTTAATTTAAACTTTTAGGACAATGAGAAGAATAATTTTATTTATGTCTTCTGTAATGATTGCAGCTTCTTGTGGAAGAGGTGGTTACAGCCAGCAAATAGCCAAATCAGATTCGTCAATGGGAAAAATCTATCATATAAAGTTAATCACAATGGATCCTGGTCATTTTCATGCAGCCCTGGTCCAGAAAATCATGTACGATCAGGTTTCTCCCGATGTGCATGTTTATGCGCCGCAGGGACCGGATTATCTGCAGCATCTCGGCAGGATCAAATCGTACAACAGCAGACCTGTCAATCCCACCTCATGGAATGAAATAGTATATACGGGTCCTGATTTCTTTGAAAAGATGCTGGCTGAAAAAACAGGAAATGTTGTGGTTTTATCCGGGAATAACAGGAAAAAAGCGGAGTATATTTCAAAAT
Source organism: Bacteroidales bacterium (assembly GCA_017882305.1). Taxonomy (GTDB): domain Bacteria; phylum Bacteroidota; class Bacteroidia; order Bacteroidales; family VadinHA17; genus LD21. The sequence continues at coordinate 1,737 of JADGPU010000012.1, forward strand.
CCATCAATGCCGGTCTCAATGTTCTGGCAGATAAGCCTATGATCATTAGTCCTGAAGATTTTCCAGCACTTGAAGCAGCTTTTGCTACAGCGAGGGAAAAGGGAGTTATCTTATATGATATAATGACTGAGAGATATGAGGTGACCACAATTCTTCAAAAACTTCTTTCCCAAAATACGGTAGTCTTTGGCGTATTAAAAACTGGTAGTAAAGAAGCACCCGCGGTAACAAAAATAAGTGTACATCATTTCTCAAAGATTGTTTCAGGAAGTCCTGTACTTCGCCCTGCATGGTATTTTGATGTTCAGCAACAGGGTGAAGGGATTGTCGATGTAACAACGCATCTCGTCGATCTTGTTCAATGGGAATGTTTCCCCGAACAAATTCTGAATCCCTCAGACATAAAGATGGTAAGTGCAAAAAGATGGCCAACTTTTATCTCAAAAGAAGAGTTTAAAGGAGTTACAGGGTTTGATGAATTTCCGGGTTATCTTATGAAGGATATTAAGAACGGAAAGCTGAATGTTTTTTCAAACGGGGAAATGGTCTATCAGATAAAAGGGATTTATGCAAAGGTCTCTGTTGAGTGGAAATATCAGGCTCCTCAGGGAGGAGGTGATACACATTATTCAGTAATGCACGGGACAAAATGCGATCTGATAATCAAGCAGGGTGCTGAGGAAAAATTTCTGCCTACACTGTATATCGAAAACATAAAAGGATTAACAATGAATGATTTCGCTTCGGAATTAAAAGAAGTTATCAAGACATTCCCTTATGATAATCTACAGATAGAAGCCATTAACAGTACCACTCTTAAGATTAATGTTCCTGAAAAGTACAGGGTAAGTCACGAAGACCATTTTGGTCAGGTTACCGCGAAATTTCTTGAATATCTGGAGGCAGCCAAATTGCCGGAATGGGAGGTTCCGGGCATGATTACAAAATACTATACCACTACTACTGCCCTAAAGCTTGCGAAGGGGAATAGCCATTAATCAAACATATTCTCAACAGCCATTGAGTATAATTCTTCAAGCGATATCCCGGCAGCTTCAGCCTGTTTTGGAACAAGACTTTCTTTTGTCATGCCCGGCACAGTATTTATCTCAATAAAATATGGCTTCTCCTTTATAACAATAAAATCAACCCTGACAATTCCCTTACAACCAAGAAGCTCATAAACAAACTTACTTATTCTTTGTATTTCATCTATAACAGTTAGTGGCATATCAGCTGGTGTGATTTCATCAGATTTCCCGGGGATATATTTTGCCTCATAGTCGAAAAATTCATTTTTGCTGATAATCTCGGTAACAGGAAGAACAATCGTTTTGTTTTTTGTTTTAAAAACACCACATGCAACTTCCCGGCCGTTCATGAAAGCTTCAATAAGAACCTCATCGCTCTCTTTAAATGCGATATCAATGGCAGACAGTAAGTCCTTTTCCTGTTTCACCTTGGTAACACCAAAGCTGGAGCCGCTGTCATTTGGTTTGACAAAACATGGCAGGCCAGTCTTTTTTATCAGGAATACAGGATCCAAAGTCTCTCCCTTTCTTATCAGAACAGCATTAGCCATAGTGATCCCGTACTCTTTAAGAAAGAGTTTGCATGCCTGTTTATTGAATGTCAGGGCGGAGCAGAATGCATCACAACTTGTGTATGGAATACCCATAATGTCGAAGTATCCCTGAAGCAAACCATTCTCACCTGGTGTCCCATGAATTGCAATAAATACTCCGGCGAATTTTATCTTGTGGTCGTTATGTGTCAGACTAAAATCGTTCTTATCAATATTATGATAACGACCCTTCTGATCTTCCCAGTACCAGTTAGTTCCCCGGATAATGATAATATAAACTATATATCTGGAGGATAAGATTTTGCTTACTTCCTCAGCACTCTTTACAGAAATCTCAAATTCAGAGGAATCACCTCCGGCTGCTATTGCAATAGTCTTCATGTTTTGTTTAATTTTTCAATCCAAAATTAATCATTTTAAGAAATCATCCTCTGTGTTCCTTTGTGTAATAAAAATTTATTATAAAGTGAACGTAGTAATAACCTGCAGATATATTACCTTTGACAGGAATTTTAAAATTAATAAAAATGAAAAAAGGTTGTTTGATTTCGATTATAGTAGTTGCTTTTCTGGCACTTATAGTTTTAGCCGCAGTTCTTTGGGGCACAAAAGTATATAACGGTATGGTTACAATGCAGGAGTCTGTCACCAGTCAATGGGGCAATGTTGAAACAGCATATCAGCGCAGATCCGACCTCATACCCAATTTTGTCAATACAGTCAAGGGTGCTGCCAATTTTGAACAAACCACTCTTACTCAGGTTATTGAAGCCAGATCGAAAGCTACATCAGTCACAATTGATCCTACCAAGATGACAGCAGCAAACATGCAACAGTTCCAGCAGGCTCAGGGGCAGTTGTCTTCCGCACTCTCAAGACTGATGGTTGTTGTTGAACAGTATCCCGAACTTAAAGCAACACAGAATTTCCGTGATCTGCAGATTACGCTTGAAAGTACAGAAAACAGGATTTCAGTTGAAAGAAGAAAATTCAACGAAATAGCTTTGACATATAATACTTATATAAAGAGATTCCCTCAGAATTTTCTGGCAGGAATGTTTTCATTCCAGATCAAACCCTATTTTGAGGCTGAAAAAGGTGCTGAAAAAGCTCCGGAAGTCAAATTTTAAAAACTTATCCATAAATATAAATGAAAGCTTCATCGTTCTTTTCGAAAGAACAGCAGGCTCAGATTCTTGCATCTGTCAGGGAGGCTGAGATGGAAACTTCAGGCGAAATCAGGGTACACATCGAATCTTCACTAAAAGGCGATGTTCTCGACAGAGCCGCATGGCTTTTTAAAAAACTGGGGATGCATAAAACTGCTGAACGCAATGGTGTTTTGTTTTATCTTGCAGTGAACGACAAAAGGTTTGCGATCATAGGTGATGCCGGGATAAATGCAAAAGTTCATGCCGGTTTCTGGGATGATATAAGCGAACTGCTTAAGAAGAATTTCAAAGAAGGTAAATTTACAGAAGGCCTTTCAGATGGAATTTTACTCGCCGGGAAACATCTTAAAATTCACTTTCCTCACAGAAAGGATGATGTAAATGAATTGCCCGATGAAATTTCATTCGATAAAATAAAATAAAAGAAGAGTAACGACAATGATAAAAAAAGGCTTGCATTTGCTGACCCTCTCGGTTTTATTTTGTGCAATTTCAATTGACAGGGGTTATTCACAAAATATTCCTGAACGACCTACTCCTCCCAGGTTAGTAAACGATTTTGCCGGGATGCTTAAAGCAGAAGAAGTAAGTATGCTCGAACAAAAGCTTGTTGCTTTCAACGATTCCACTTCTACCCAGATCGCTGTTGTAATCGTTCCTTCACTGGAGGGATATGATAAAGCGGATTATGCACAACGGCTGGCAGAGAAATGGGGTATCGGTCGGAAAGGGATGAATAATGGTGTGCTCATACTCGTAAAACCAAAAACTGCTGATTCAAACGGCCAGGTACAGATTGCGCAGGGTTATGGTCTTGAGGGAGTTATTCCTGATATTACCTGCGGAGAAATAGTTGATCGAGAGATTCTCCCTGCATTCAGAAACGGAGATTATTATGGTGGATTAAACAATGCTACAAGTACTCTTATGTCGCTGGCAAGAAAGGAATTTTCAGCAGCGGATTATGGTCATAAGGCAAAAAAGAGCACTGGTAAAAACATTCCCTTTGGACTTATAATATTTATTGTATTCATTATTATCTCTATGGTTTCCCGGGGTTCGGGTGGATCGAATAATAAACATATAAGTACCAGAGGCTTGCCATTCTGGATGCTCTTGGGTATGATGAATTCAGGAAGAAGATCAAGCGGCAGTTGGGGCGGATTCTCAGGTGGCGGAGGGGGCGGAGGAGGTTTCGGCGGCTTCGGTGGCGGAAGCTTTGGCGGAGGAGGAGCTGGCGGCAGCTGGTAGCTGATGGCATAGGGCACAGTGCACAGGGTTCAGGTGGATTCCCTACCCGAAATATATTTTCTCCACTTTTCAATTACCTGTACCATATCAGCAGGCAGATCTGAATCAAAGGAGAGTCTGTCACCGGTTACCGGATGATCGAACGCCAGCGACTTTGCATGTAATGCCTGACGCGGAAGTATCTTAAAACAATTTTTAATAAATTGTTGGTATTTTGTGAATGTCGTGCCTTTAAGTATCTGATTTCCACCATACTCCTCATCATTAAATAAAGGATGCTTTATATGACTGAAATGAACCCGGATCTGATGTGTCCGGCCGGTTTCAAGTTTGCATTCAATCAGTGAAATATAACCAAGATCCTCAAGAACCTTATAATGAGTAATTGCGATCTTACCCTCAGAGTCATCCTTAAAGACCTGCATAATCTTCCTGTCTTTTATACTCCTGCCTACATTCCCTGTAATAGTTCCTTCAAGCGGATCGGGAATTCCCCAAATGAGCGCGTTATATCTTCGATCTGTTGTTCTGTCATAAAATTGTTTTGAAAGCCTGTTAAGTGCAAATTCATTCTTTGCAATAACAAGGATCCCGGATGTATTTTTATCCAATCTGTGAACCAACCCGGGTCTGCTTTCACCTGTATTAAAAAGAGGCAGATCCCTGAAGTGCCACATCAGAGCATTAACAAGTGTTCCGGTATAGTTGCCATAGGCAGGATGTACAACCATTCCCGGTTCTTTATTAACAACCAGTATATCATCATCTTCATAAACGATATTCAGAGGGATGTTTTCGGGGATAAGTTCAATTTCTCTTGGAGGCGTTGGCAAAACAACCTGTACAATATCTCCGGGTTTGATCTTATAGTTTGGTTTAACCGTATTATTATTTACCAGAATATTCCCTGCATTGGCAGCATTCTGAATACGTGTCCGGGAGGAATTCTCAAGTCTGTCTGACAGGAATTTATCAATCCTCAGGAGTGATTGTCCGGGATCTGCCTTAAACCGGTAATGTTCAAAGAGCTCTTGCTGATCGACTAATTCATCTTCTGTCATTTTTTGAGATTACCTTGATTTAATAAACCTGTTATATCCAACAGGTCTGCCATTTATACTTATGACCAAGAAATACATGCCATTATGAAGTGAAGATATATCAACCTTATCACTGAAAAGAACTTTTATAAGTTCGTGGCCATTCAGGTCGGTTATGGTTATGTATGATGATCCGGACATTTGCAGTTCCCCCGGATCAATATTGAGATAATCTCTTGCCGGATTTGGCCATATGTTCATGAGGTTTTTATTCTTATAATAGGTATCATGGACTGATGTAATTATAAGTGGAGAACCTAAAACAGGCCTTATCATTATACTTCCCTCAACCTGGGATTTGCTCCATACCCCGTTTATCCAGTAGAATTGTTTGCCGGCATTAGGAGTATTGACATCATAACCGACATTAAGAAATGATTCGGAGCGTTGCTTCCATCCAACAAAAAATACATCATTCACCACTACACCTTCAGGAAGAGTATAATTATAAAAACCATTAATCACATCACCCTGTTCAACCATGACATCTTCTTTGGTATAAAGCACGTTTCCCGGAATGCCGTTATTATTGTCCCATACTACAAGATCAAATTCTCTTAGATTAGCGTCCTGATAGCTGTCGTTGAAGCATATACGTATAGCTCTCAGGGTATCCTGCATGTAAGAGGTGAATTTGTAAGCTACCATAGCATTTCTGGAGCCGAGTCCGTTTATCCCGTATCCGCCTTCAGATGTCCCATCGTCGAATGCAAAATAGTTTTTGAAAACCTGATAATAGACTAAAGTGTCGTTTTCCTTTGGGTCAAAATTATCTGTCTTAAGGGAAGCTGTAATCCTGAAGAGAGCTGAATCATTATTGCTTGTGCTGAACGTGTAGACAAGGTCAGCGTTATAATCAATACTTGTTAAAGGCCCGATATTGGTTGCTCCTGCAGAAAAAGAATAAGCTAGAGAATTTTTATTAACATCCCAAATTTCAAAATTACGGGTTGTATTTCGTGTTATTGTATCATTATTCCGATAATGAACAAGTATTGAAGAGCCCATTTCCTGCAGATAGACCTGCAAGAATTGTTTCCAGGGCATCGCTTCATGACTTTTGAGCAAAGAACGGAGCGGAAGCGTGAATGCCACATCGGCAAATATCGTGTCCCCGGCGTTTCTGTTTTTGTCAAGACGAACATAATCGATATTCCATATATCACAATTGCCAACCATCGACGGGTCACTGAGGTTAGGGCTGAGGCTGGCATAATTAACGAACCGGAACTGGAAGCCTTTTTGAAGGAAACGGTCCTTATCAATCCTGATAATGGCTGGTTTAAATCTTTGATCGAGGCTGCCTTGAGCTTTCCATACCGAGTACCATTTTTGTTCATCAGGTGCAAAGAACTGAAGAGTCAGACTGTCATTCGCTTCAGGGGGATCAGCAAGACCTCCTGCCTGATAAAAGAAGCTCAGCCAGACATTATCTGATGCGCTATAATTCAGATTTATAGATTGAGATGTAAGATGATCAGCTTCAAATCCCGATGAAGAAGCTTCATTGTACATTCTGCCGGAATTGTCCAATGCATCGAAAGTGGCTATTCCGGTTGTGATCTGGCGATCGGAATAAGTATTATTGATAAACACATAGTTATCTGTCCATTTCTTGCTATCCGGGAATATTGAATGCCCTGAGAAATCATCAAAAAACGGAAGGACCAGGGTGTCAGCAGAAGTCACACCTTTACTCTCCTTTAGTTTTTCGGTGTTATGTATAATACTGTAATTTGACTGCAGACCGGTGATTACTTCCTGCGCAGTAGTATTAACCAGACATGCATTGACAAATATTCCATATAGAATTATCCTTTTGATCATCCGGATTAGTTAGACTTATTTTCTGGAATTGTGACTACCGGGAATGTATCTGAAACAATCCTCGTTGAATCAACTTTAAGTTTTGCCGGATCAACTGTGAGCCAAACGTATATAAGAGATCCGAGTCGAAGAGTTGCGTCATTCTTAAATTCCGGATTCTGTTTATAGATAAAAGCATTAATGGTATCTGCTCCTTTTTTTATAGTATTGTCATATTCAAAAGCGCCCAGGTTAAGTGATGAACTCAGAATTTTATCTTTTGCAGGATCAAGTTTCATCCCCAGCAAATCAGGAACAGAAGTAAGTTGGTTGCTTAATCCTTTCCCAAGAACCAGGTCAATTACTGAACCTTTCTGAAGTGAATCTTTTTCGCGGATTTTCTTTCCATTGTATTGCTGATCGATAACAACATCTATAGAGAGATCGGGTCTGTATTTTAAGAGTCCGATTTCAAGGCCTGAACTCTCAATAAGTAAGATTGCCTGTCTTTTTGGAAGATCGATAAGATTTGGCATTGCTACCATTTCAGGATGAAATGCATTAATTGTGAGAACAACATTCCTCCATTTTTTTACCTTGAACCCTGGCTTGGGATTCTGTTCAGCAATGGAGCCACGGGGAACAACTGTTGTGTAAATTGAATCAATTACCTGATACCGGAGCCTGCTTTTTTTTGCAAGTTTGACAGTCTGATCCATTGTAAGCCCGATGAAATTGGGAACAGGACGTGCCTGTCCATGTCTTGTATAAAAGTTCATCCAGATAAGGAGCATCAATACCGCCCCAACAACAATAACAATGGCAAATCCAAGATTCTTAAAAAATAGTTTGCTCAGGATAAAGTTTTTAAAGCTCATAAAAACAGATTGAACATTAGTAATAACGCAAAGGTACTGATAAAATTATAACGAGATCACGGGGTTATACAGCGAATCTCTTTCTACCGGGATTAATCCTGACTGGCGTATTAAGACACTGATCTCATCGGAGCTCATAGCCGGGTTTCCCTCTCCTGAACCTGCCATTGAATAGATTCTTGTTGTATCATCTATTGTTCCATCCATATCATCAGTACCAAAGGAGAGAGACATCTGGGCACATTCCTTCCCGTTCATAGGCCAGTATGCTTTGATATGTGGAAAGTTATCAAGATAAATTCTTGAGACTGCATAGTTTCGAAGATCTTCAATTATATTCACTTCACCCAGATATGACATACTATTGTTCGATTTCTTATACTTTAATGGGATAAAGGCATTGAATCCATGTGTTTTATCCTGAAGAATACGAAGTCTTTCCATGTGATCAATACGATGAGCGTAAGTTTCTATATGGCCATAAAGCATTGTGGCGTTTGATGGAATTCCAAGCCTGTGTGCCGTTTCATGGATTCTCAGCCATAGTTCAGAAGATGATTTTTCGTCACAGATTCTCTTTCTGAGTTCTTCATCGAATATTTCAGCACCGCCTCCCGGAATAGAATCGAGACCATACCCCTTTAGAAGATTCAAACCTTCTTCAATTGAGCATCCTGCCAGGGAGATCATATGATCAAGTTCAATTGCGGAAAAAGCTTTTATATGGAGGGCTGGCCGGTACTCTTTAATCTTTTTTATAAGCGATCCCCAATAATGAAGATCGTATGACGGATGTACACCCCCGACGATATGAACTTCAGTAACAGCTTTATTATCAAAACGTTTCACAATTTCAAGCATCTCTTCATGGCTGTATTCCCAGCTTTCAGGATCACCCTCAGGTTTGTGGTAAGAACAGAATCTGCAATTATAAATACACTTATTGGTTGGTTCAATATGAAAATTGCGATTGAAATATGCAAGATTTCCGTTGTGCCTTCTTCTGACAATACCTGCAAGCAGACCTAGAAGAGGCAGATCAGCATTTTTATAAAGGAACAAACCCTCCTCAGGAGTTATACGGATATTGCCGATTATCTTGTCAGCGATCACCCTGAGGTCTTTATCGGTTATAGTGGTTAAGAGGTTGGGCATATTTTTCTTTAAAAAGTCAGTAAAGGTAAGAATATTAGATAACAAAAAAGGCGCCCTTTAGAAGACACCTTTAATAAAATATTGCAAAATATATACTATCCTTTTAATTTAAGCTCAGGTGAAACTGAAAGTTTCTTTCTGCCTTTTGCTCTGCGTGAAGCAAGAACTCTTCTACCGTTAGGAGTTGACATCCTTTCCCTGAAACCGTGCTTATTTACTCTCTTCCTTCTTGATGGTTGAAATGTCCTTTTCATCTTTTCTGTTATATAAGTTGACTAACTTCTGATTTGAGAATGCAAATGTAGTACTTTTTTGAAATATAAAAACCGGGAAGGTGGTTTTTTCAAAAAAAAATCAAACTGGTAGATATACAATCACTTTAGTCTCAAAAAAAGGCTCATCAAAAAAGTCCTTAATTTCCCACAATGTTGTTTTTTTCTTAAACTGTGATAACTCAGCTGTCAGATCACCTCCTTTGAGATATAAAATACCATTTCTTAGGCTGTTGGTTCCATGGAGGCTGATGTTTTTTACAGTAAGACTGACAAATTCGGAGAATTTTGTTACTGCCCTGCTTATAACGAACTGATACTTGCCATTCTCTTCTTCAATTCTTTTACGAACCGCTACTACATTTTCTAATCCAAGTTCATCTGAAACAGCTTTGACCACTTTAATCTTTTTTTCAATTGAGTCGAGCAATGTGAATTCAGAATCAGGAAATAGTATAGCCAGCGGGATTCCCGGGAAACCGCCTCCTGTCCCGACATCCAGAATAGTGGTACCTGGTAAAAAGTTAATGACTTTTGCTATTGATAATGAATGAAGAACATGATGAACAAAGAAATTGTCCATATCCTTGCGTGATATCACATTAATCATGTTGTTCCATCTGTCGTATATCACCTTTAACTTCGACAGTTTATCTTTCTGAATGTCTGACAAAAACGGGAAATACCTAAAAATACATTCTGACACTACCTGTGACCTGTTTTAATTAATATATTATATAACAAAGTTTTGGCCCTGAATAGTTGTGCTTTTACTGTACCTATTGGTAGATTTAGCTCTGAGGAGATCTCTTCATAGGAGTATTCCTTATAATATCGAAGCTCTATCAGTGACTTATATCTTGGCTTTAGCTGGTTCACTATATCCTTAAGTGCTGCAATCTTCTGATGATTAATCAATGACTCTTCAGGATCAGGCAAATCTGACTGAATGTTCACGGTTACATTTTCCAAGTTATCCTGCAGATGATCAAACGGTGTAGGAGAGAGTTGCTTCTTTCTTATAAAGTCAACACAATTGTTTGTTGCAATTTTAAAAAGCCAGGTACTAAATGCGAATTTAGGTGTATATGAATCAATGTTCCTGAAAGCTTTTCCAAAAGCCTCAATAGTAAGGTCTTCGGCATCAGATGTGTTATTCACCATTTTAAGAAGCATATAATAAATGGAATCCCTGTAGCGGTTCATCAGGCTGGCAAAAGCTTTTTCATTTCCCTTCTTTGCTTCTTCAACAAGTAACAGATCACCTTTGGCTTTGTCCGATAATTCGTGAATTATTTCCATTTGTTTTTGCCGGATCTGCTCCGGTAATTACTTAAGAATATTATGCTGTTGATTAAAGGTGAAAAAATATCGAAAAATAACAAATAAGCTAATAATCCAGGCTCATTCAACTTCTTCTGGACAAGAGTAAAAACAGTAATTTGTGTTATTGATCTTAACAGAAAAACAGCCAATAACCAGGGCCAGAGAAACATGAAGGATAGAAGTACAATGAATAATGCATAGAAAACTATTCTTGTTAATGGTTCTGTTATTAAGAGGAACTTATCTTTGAATTTGTAATATGGAGCGGTTGTCAGATGTCTTTTCTTCTGAGTCACCCATTCATTAATGCCGGAGCATGGGATCGACCTGGTATGAGTTTCATTTCTAAACTCGACAGACGTGTTTTCCCCTGTAGCAATGGTATTAACTAACAGGTCATCATCACCTGATATCACATGGTTATGTAAGCCAAATCCTTTGTTCGTGAAAAAGACCGACCTCCTGTATGCAAGGTTTCGTCCAACGCCCATATAGGGTATCCCACGTATAGCCATGCCTAGATACTGCATTGCAATGGTCATACTGTCGTATCGGATATACTTGTTCAGCAATCCATTTTCTCGCAGGTATCCACCGTACCCCAGCACAAAATTGGTTTTCTCATCAAAATGTGATGCCATACCCTCAAGCCATTTGTCTGATTCAGGCTGACAATCAGCATCAGTAAAGAGTAAGATTTCATTCCTTGCTGCTTTTATGCCTATGAACTGGGCAAATTTCTTATTATGAGTAAATTTGGGATCTTTGTTTACAGTGGAGATTCTCAGATGAGGATATTGTATAAGATATTTTCCAAGTATATCATAGGAATTGTCTTCCGAGCAATCGTTAACGACAATCACTTCATAATCGGGATACTCCTGTTCCAGAACTGCGGGTAAAAAATTCAGTAGATTGTCAGCTTCATTCCTGGCACATATTATTATAGAAACGGGCTCACTGCTCCTTTTAGTTTCAGGGGACCTTTTTAAATAAACAGAGAGATAAAAGAAAAGGTAATAGAATAACTGTATAACTGCAGCAGAAAAAAAGATACATAAAGCAATTAAAAATAAGATATTTTTGTGGTCGGCCATTTGACTTCCAAATATGTCAGCAATATTAATAAGATTAACGGAAAGGCAAAAAATATATTACAACAATAATTCCTTATAATTTTATTAGCCGTAGGGAAAAATTACCTTTATGCTTCGAAAAAAGAGATTTTACGATATGTTTATAATTGAGAGCAGGGATCCAGAATCAAAAGCGCGTACGGGTATTCTGAAAACGCCACATGGAGATATCCCTACTCCTATATTCATGCCGGTGGGTACAGGCGGTACAGTTAAAGGTATCCTGCACCGTGATCTTACAGAGGATATTAATGCAAAAATAATACTTGGAAATACATATCATCTTTACCTACGTCCTGGTACTGAGGTACTTAAGATGGCAGGTGGACTTCATCGCTTTATGTCCTGGGAGCGTCCTATTCTTACCGACAGCGGAGGTTATCAGGTCTTTTCGTTAACCGGGAATAGAAAGCTTACTGATGAAGGAGCAATTTTTAAATCGCATATTGATGGATCGACGCATCTCTTTACTCCAGAAAATACGATTGATATTCAACGTATTATTGGTTCCGATATAATGATGGCGTTCGATGAGTGTGCTCCATGGCCATGTGATTATGCCTATGCTAAAAAATCAGTTGCACTTACACATCACTGGCTCGACAGGGCAGTTATAAGATATAATGAAACGGACTCTTTATGGAGTAACGAACAGTTACTCTTTCCAATCGTCCAGGGGGGAACATTTGATGATCTGAGAATAGAATCAGCTGAAAAAACAGCTTCTGCCGGAATGGAAGGAAATGCAATCGGAGGCTTGTCTGTGGGAGAACCTGCTGATGAGATGTACAGGATTATAGAGGTTGTAAATGATATACTTCCTGATGAAAAACCACGATATCTTATGGGAGTCGGTACTCCGGTCAACATCCTTGAAGCCATCGAAAGAGGTATTGATATGTTCGATTGTGTTATACCGACACGCAATGGAAGAAATGGAATGCTGTTTACCGGAGAGGGTACCATAAACATAAGGAACAAAAAATGGATGGATGATTTCAGTCCGATAGATCCTGATGCCCCTTCAGCAGTAAGTCTATGCTATTCAAAGGCATATCTCAGGCACCTGGTAATGTCAGGTGAAAATCTCGGAGCGCAGATCGCAAGTATACATAACCTGGCTTTTTATCTGAAGCTGGTTGGTGAAGCACGTAAAAAAATTGCAGAAGGTAATTTTAAAAAATGGAAAAACTCAATAATAAAAAAGCTTTCAGAGCGGCTATAGGTTTTCTGAAGCCAAAACTTATTGATGCTTATATTATCAGGAAGTTCCTTGGTACCTTTTTCTTTTGTATTGTATTGATACTGACCATTGCTGTTGTGTTTGATTTCGCTGAAAAAATCGACAACTTCATGGAGAAGCAGGCTCCTGTGAAGGCGATTATATTTGAATATTACATGAATTTCATTCCATATTTTGCGATGCTTTTTGCACCGCTGTTTGTCTTTATTGCTGTTATTTTCTTCACTTCTAAAATGGCGGTAAGTACAGAAATAATAGCAATTCTGAACTGTGGAATGAGTTTCAGAAGGATGATGTGGCCATATTTTCTTTCAGCTTTTGTCATAGCAACATTTACATTCGTTCTTACCAATTTCGTTATCCCCAAATCGAACCTCATAAGGATGGATTTTGAAGATAAGTACTATCATTCCTCAAACAAAAGGATAACAGTAGAAAACATTCACCGGCAGGTATCTAAAGATATTTTAGTCTATATGGGAACCTTCAATCCTCTGAGTCAGAGAGGACAGAATTTCACAATAGAAAAAGTTGATAGTGGAAAACTCATATCGAAACTATCAGCCACTTCTGTAACTTATGACACTGCCAAGCATAAGTGGACCGCACTTAATTATTATATCCGCGAAATAAAAGGAAATGAGGAGATTATCACTAAGGGTAAACAAATTGATACTACTCTTAATAAAATACAACCAGATGATTTTTCAAGGGACCCGGATTTTGTGGGAACCATGACATCCCGTGAGCTGGAAGATTATATCAAACTCCTCCGGCTCCAGGGATCGGATGAACTTAAACTTTTCCTTATAGAAAAATACAGAAGGTTTGCTAATCCCTTTGCTGTTTTTATACTTACACTTATCGGTGTCTCCCTGTCCTCAAGGAAGATAAGGGGAGGTATCGGTATGAATATCGGCATAGGCCTTGGACTTAGTTTTTCCTATATTCTGTTTTTACAGTTTGCTTCACAATTTTGCCTCAAAGGTAACCTTGGTCCAATGCTCGCAATGTGGATCCCAAACATCATTTATTCACTAATAGGTCTCGTGCTTTATAAATTGGCCCCGAAATAGTTTATAACTCGTACAATTTCCTTAAAATTGTACCCTGAAATTGAGCTCCAATAAAAGAAAATGATTCATAAAGGATAATTAAAACGGATTTATATGCCAGTCAACAAAAAGATACGTGAACTGCAGGAAAAACGTGAGAAGGTTCTTCTTGGCGGAGGAGAACAGGCTATTGAGAAGCAGAAATCTATGGGGAAACGAACAGCCCGTGAACGCATTATGGCGTTACTTGATGAAAATTCCTTCAATGAGTACGACTTGTTTGTTGAGCACGATGCACGTGATTTTGATATGGATAAGAAGTCTCTGCCAAGCGATGGTGTAATTATTGGCTCAGGGACTATTTATGGAGCTCCTGTTGCAATTTTTGCTCAGGATTTTACAGTTGCCGGAGGGTCTCTGGGGTTGATGCATTCGAGAAAGATTACCAAGATAATGGATCATGCACTTAAGATGAGAATGCCACTAATAGGGATTAACGATTCAGGAGGTGCCAGGATTCAGGAAGGCGTTAATTCACTTGCAGGTTATGGTGAGATTTTCTTCCGCAACACTATATCCAGTGGTGTCATTCCACAAATTTCGGTTATTCTTGGCCCATGTGCCGGTGGTGCCGTTTATTCACCTGCTCTTACCGATTTTGTTTTTGTAGTTGACAATATTTCAAAAATGTTTATCACCGGACCAGAGGTGATAAAAACTGTTCTCGGAGAAGAAATTTCCATGGAAGATCTCGGTGGTGCAAGAGTGCAAAGTGAAATTACAGGTAATGCTCACTTCTTTGCATTGAGCGAAAAGGAGTGTTTTGATCAGATCAAAAAACTAATCACTTTTATTCCATGGAATAATGGACAGAAAGCTATGATGTTTGAACCTGGGGAACCGAAACCTGAATATAATATTAACAAGATTGTCCCGGAAGATCCAACTCTCCCTTATGATGTCAAAGATGTTATCAGGGCAATTGTGGACAATTCGGATTTCTTTGAGATTATGGAGCTTTATGCAAAAAACATTGTGATAGGTTTTGGCAGAATGGGAGGACGTACAACGGGGTTTGTTGCCAACCAGCCTCTCGAAATGGCAGGAGTACTGGATGTTGATTCTTCCGATAAAGCTGCAAGATTCATCCGTTATTGTGATGCTTTCAACATTCCTATTATTACGTTGGTCGACCTGCCGGGTTATCTGCCAGGTGTGGATCAGGAACATGCAGGTGTGATACGGCATGGAGCGAAGGTTCTTTATGCTTACAGTGAAGCTACAGTTCCGAAACTGACTGTCATATTAAGAAAAGCATACGGCGGAGGATATATAGCGATGAGTTCACGTCATCTCCATGCTGATTTTGTTTTTGCATGGCCATCTGCTGAAATTGCGGTTATGGGACCTGAAGGAGCTGCAAATATTATATTCAGGAAGGAGATTTTGTCTGCTGTTGATCCTGAGGCGATGAGAAGACAAAAGGTTGAAGAGTACAAAACCAAGTTTGCCAACCCGTATGTTGCTGCTTCACGAGGATATGTCGATGCCGTTATTGTCCCTTCCGAAACCAGAAAATTTCTTATGCATTCTATTGAGGTATCTGAGAATAAGGATGTTACAATGCCACACAAAAAACACGGCCTGCCTCCTTTTTAGTTAAATGCGCACAAAAAATTAATGAAACAATCATGGATAAAAATGATAAGTTAGGATTCCTCAATATTGACACCAGTTTATATCAGACACGGATAAGTAATAAATTTCAAAACAGGAAATCTTATCAGCCTGCTGACCCCCGGATTATTCTAAGCTTTATCCCCGGTATTATTCTCGATATCTTTATAGAGCCCGGGCAGAATATTTCGAAGGGCGAAGACTTGATGATACTTGAAGCCATGAAGATGCAGAACAAATTGAAATGCAATATGGATGGCAAAGTAAAATCAGTAGCGGTTAAAAAGGGAGATAAAGTATCTAAAGGGACCGTATTATTGGAACTTGAATAAAGGTGGTGGCAAATCACAATTTACCTTCCCATATCACAAATTCCTCAAGTTTCCGTGGCAGTTTCGGTTTCTCTGAAAATATCCCATAAACACTTGATCCGCTTCCCGACATCAGACTAAAAAGAGCTTTGGATCTATACAATTCTTCTTTTAATTCACCTATAACGGGATATTTTTTAAATACAAAATCTTCAAAGTCGTTTACTATAAGCCCTTTCCATTCAATAATGGGATGTTCAATTAATTTTATTAGACTTGTTGAAGGAACTCCCGGGCGGCAGTTTTGAAATGCATCACCGGTGCTGATTTCGACCCCCGGGTTGAGGAGAACCAGATAATAGCCAGACAAGACAGGTTTGACAGGTGTAAATATTTCACCTCTGCCTGAGGCCAATGAAGGAATTCCATCGACAAAAAAAGGGCAATCACTTCCCAGTTCCAATGCCAGTGCTTTAAGTCCAGGGTCGTCAACGTTGAGTCCAAAATGTCTGTTAATTACCTTTAAAAGACATGCTGCATCAGATGAACCTCCACCTAATCCTGCACCAACAGGGATCACTTTATGCAAATGAATCTTCAGAAATGGGAAAAAGCTATTTTCACGAAGCTTAAGAAGCGTTTTTATAACCAGGTTGTCATCAGGTCCTCTTCCGGTATTAATACCAGTAACTTTAAGATTATCTTTAATAATTGGTTGATCCGGAACGACAAATTCAAGAGCATCACAAAGCCTTACAGGATACAATATCGTTTCAATGTCATGATAGCCATCGGTACGCTTGCCTGTGATCCGCAATCCAATATTTATTTTAGCATTTGGGAAAACAATCATCTTCCTGTATTTGACGTAAAAATACCATATGGTTTTGAATTTGTCACTAATGATCCTTTCAATAGCTTTTCAACAAGTTTTTAACATCTCTTTGTTTGTAACAATAGCTGGTCTTTTAAGTTACTAAGTATGGTTATTCATACCTTTGAAACTATACGGGTGAATAATTTTTCTTCTCTCTAAACGGTTATAAATCAGAAATATAGCATTAATGGCAAAACAAAGAAATAGCCCAAGGCCAACTGTAACGACTTTACCTGATTTTGGGAAGGTGCCACCACAGGCAAATGATATGGAGGAGGCTGTTCTTGGTGCAATTATGCTCGAAAAAGAAGCAGTTATTACAATTCTCGATATTCTCAAACCAGAGAGTTTCTACAGAGAAGCTCATCAGAAAATATTTAAAGCAATATCCGATCTTTCTTCAAGGGAATATCCGGTAGATCTCTACACTGTTACAGAAGAACTGCGGTCTCATAATGAGTTAGACAGCGTTGGTGGCCCGGTCTATCTTACCCAGCTTACATCAAAAGTCGTTTCGGCAGCTAATGTTGATTATCATGCAAGGATTGTAGCGCAAAAATATATCCAGCGCGAACTTATAAGAGTATCTACAGAAATACAGACAAGGTCTTTTGATGACACATATGATGTAACCGAGCTTCTCGATTATTCGGAAAATGCTCTTTTTCAGATTGCTGAAGGCAACATCAAAAGAGAAGTAGCTCCCATCAATGTGGTTATTAAGGAGGCAATAAGAGAGATAGAGGAAGCCGGGAAGAGGGAAGATGCCCTGGTTGGAATGCCATCCGGATTCACCAAACTTGACAGACTAACATCAGGATGGCAGAAATCTGAATTGATTATCATTGCAGCCCGTCCTTCGATGGGTAAAACTGCCTTTGCCCTTTCTATGGCAAGGAACATGTCTATCGACCATGGGAAAAAAGTGGCTATATTCTCATGCGAAATGTCGTCTATTCAATTGGTTAACAGGTTAATAATAGCCGAAACCGACATCGCAGGCGATAAAATAAAAAACGGTCGTCTCACTGAAGAGGAGTGGAAACAACTCGATACAAGGATAAAAAAACTGGTACAGGCTCCGATATTTATTGACGATACTCCGGCAATCTCAATTTTTGAACTCAGGGCCAAGTGCAGACGACTGATGGCTCAACACAAACTCGATATTGTGATAGTTGATTATCTTCAGCTTATGTCGGGACCTGAAAATGCGGGAAGCCGTGAACAGGAAGTAAGTAATATTTCACGTTCGCTTAAGAGTATTGCCAAAGAACTTAATGTTCCTATACTAGCTCTTTCCCAGCTTAATCGTTCAGTTGAGATGAGAGGTGGCACAAAAAGACCGCTACTCTCTGACCTTCGCGAATCGGGAGCAATAGAACAAGATGCTGATATGGTGGTATTTATTCACAGACAGGATAAATTTGGTATTCCAACCTTCGAGGATGGGTCTTCCACAAAAGGCATCGCTGAAATCATTCTTGCAAAGAACAGGAATGGTCCGGTTGACGATGTAAGATTGAGATTCCGTGAGGAGAAAGCTCAGTTTGTGGATATTGATGATTATGATATGGATCTCACTCCGGATTTGAGCGGAGCCCAGAGTATCACACTAGGATCCAAGATGAATCATGATAACCTGAGAAAACTTGGCGGAGGATTCGATAACGAATCAGATATTCGTGACGAGCCACCTTTTGCGTGATTAGTCCTTTTTTCCGGATACCACGATAACTATTTCTCCTTTTGGTGGTTTATTTGTGTAATATTCCGACAGGAATGATAATGTACCTCTTATATTCTCCTCAAACATCTTACTTATTTCTCTCGAAACGCAGGCATTACGATCGGGACCAAAATGTTTGGCGAATTCATCCAGTGTTTTCACCAGGCGATATGGTGATTCATAAAAAACCATTGTCCTTGTCTCGCCGGTTAATCCCCCCATTCTTTTATTCCGGCCTTTTTTGGGAGGAAGAAATCCCTCAAAACAGAATCGGTCACATGGCAGTCCTGAATTTACCAGTGCCGGTATAAGAGCAGTTGGACCTGGCAAAGTTTCGACCGGGATCTCTTTTTCAATGCATGTTCTTACCAGTAAAAACCCCGGATCAGAAATTCCAGGTGTCCCGGCATCTGAAAGAAGCGCGATCGTCTGTCCGTCAAGAATCTTTGAACAGATCGATTCTACACTTTTATGTTCATTGAACATGTGATGCGACTGAAGAGGTGTTGTAATATTATAGTGATTAAGTAGTTTTTTCGTCTGACGGGTATCTTCAGCAAGGATAAGGTCAACACTTCCAAGAATCTCCACTGCCCTGAAGGTAATATCCCTGAGATTTCCGATAGGAGTTGGTACCAGAAAAAGTTTACTCATTTGACGGAAGTTTGAGTTTTACCAGTTCAAGAAGTTGCATGACAGCCTCATTTTCAGTGTTTTCACCAGTATAACTCATAATTATAACCATAGCATCCTGAAGGCTTTCAGCTTTGTCGAGCCTTGAAATTGCCTGTGTATATGTATCTTTATTGCCATCGAATATCTCGCCTATAAAGAGGAACTTGTCGCTTAACCCTATTGCATCCGATAAGCTGACTATCTTTTTAGCCTTCAGGTGATCTGATAAATCTTTTGCAGCTTTCATGCTTTCAGATTGCTTATCGTACAGATCGGATGTATGGCTGAATTTATCAGCAAGAATGGAAGTTTCGGCTGTTTTTTTCTGTGGTCCTTTAGATTCCGCTTTTTTCTCAATGGGAAGGATTAGATTTGCTGCAGGATCCGATACTTTTTTCTTTTCTTCCGGTAGATTATCAACCCTTTCAGGTTGTGCCTGGGCTACTTTCTCGTCCTGAGTCTGAAGTATGTGTTTTTCAGGAATGGGAGTATTATCTGAAGGTATTGTATCACCAATACTTTTGAGAAGAGCAATAACCTCACCTGCACTTCTGCATTTAGATTTCGCGAGTTCTACCTGTAATGCGGGGACACCAGGATATTTCTTCAGATCATCAATAATTTCAGAGGCCTCTTTGAGATCTTTAATAATTAAATCGATGGTTGAGTTGAAATCCATACATTTTGATGTTAATAAAACAAACCATTTTCCTTATTTTGCAAAAGTAATGATTATTCAACAAGTCATCGATGAATATAACTACAAATTGAGTTTTGATAAAAGACATTCATTACAGATGGACTTTCTTGAAAATTCAGTAAGAGTCACCGGGAGAAAAGGATCAATTGAGGTAATAACGGGTTCCATGTTTTCTGGTAAAACTGAAGAGTTGATCAGAAGGCTACGAAGATCCCAGTTTGCAGGGTTAAAAGTGGAAATCTTTAAACCTTCACTCGATAAAAGATACTCTGAGACCAGAGTCGTTTCGCATGACGACAAATCGATCATTTCAACTCCTGTAGATAATCCTTCTGCAATTTTGTTGTTGGCAGGCGCTGTTGACGTTCTCGGAATCGATGAAGCACAGTTTTTTGATGATTCTATAATAGACGTTTGTAATACGTTGGCTGATAATGGTATCCGGATAGTGATTGCCGGGCTTGATATGGATTTTATGGGAAAACCATTCGGCCCCATGCCTGCACTTCTCGCTGTTGCGGAATATGTTACAAAAGTACATGCAATATGTATGCGATGCGGGAATCTGGCACAATACTCTTTCAGAAAATCAGAAGATGCACAGGTTGTGCTCATCGGTGAAAGAAAACTTTATGAACCTCTTTGCAGGAATTGCTTTAATGCAGCTATAAATAAGTAGAAGTTGAAACTCATTTCATCTGATATTGCCAGGATTGTAAAAGGTAAGCTGACAGGTCCTCCTGATCTTTTAGTTACAGAAATAGTGACTGACACACGTCAGCTTAGTATCACGGACGGTCTTCTTTTTTTTGCATTAAAAGGAAAGAATCACGATGGACATATTTTTATTGACAACCTTTTTCAGAAAGGCATCAGGATTTTTGTGGTAGAAACGCTTCCTGAAGAACATGAAAAATATAATGGAGCGGCTTTCATCGTAACGATTAATACGGTTGAGGCATTGCAGTTATTAGCTTCGTATAAGCGGAAATCCTTTAATTCAACTGTAATAGCAGTCACCGGTAGTGCAGGAAAAACAGTTGTAAAAGAATGGCTTGCAGATATCCTTGGCCTTACAACCTCCGTAATCAGAAGCCCGAAAAGTTATAATTCCCAGATAGGAGTACCACTTTCAGTCCTGAAACTGGACGACAAATATAAGCTGGGAATATTTGAGGCAGGTATTTCATTACCAGGTGAGATGGCCAAACTTCAGCAGGTGATCGATCCTGATATTGGTGTAATAACAAATATCGGCGATGCCCATAGTGAGAATTTTCATGATAATAAAATGAAAGCAGAGGAGAAGCTCAAGTTATTTTTAAATTCCTCTTCAATAATATATTGCAGCGATCACGAAATTATTCACAAGTCAATCCTGAGTAACGAAATATTAAGATCAAAGAAACTGGTGGACTGGTCCTTCGAACATTCCGGGGCGAAGATTTTTGTTAAAAAGAGTTCTCTGCCACGAGGGCATACCGGTATCCGGATGAGCTTTAATGGTATTACTAATGATTTTGAGATTCCATTCTCCGACAGGGCTTCTGTTGAAAACGCAATTACCGTCGCTGCTGTATGTCTTGCTTTAGAAACGCCTGCTGAAATTATTTCCAGAGGCATTGCAGGTCTTGTATCAGTAGCTATGAGGATGGAGTTGAAGAGCGGTATTAATAATTGCCAGCTTATTGAGGATTATTATAATTCTGATCCAGGGTCACTCGGCATGGCTCTTGAGTACCTTAAATCGCAGGATGGCAGGGAAGCTGCCTTAATACTTTCTGATTTTGTTCAGAGTGGCAGGGATGAAAAGGATTTATACGGTGAAGTAGCAAATCTGATAAGGATAACAGGTATTAAAAAGTTTATCGGGATTGGAAATGCACTTGTCCGAAATAGAGAATTATTTGATGAAGGAGCCAGGTTTTTCTATACAACTGATGAATTTGTCAATAAAATAAATAATGCTGATTTCAGAAATGAAATAATACTTCTAAAGGGAGCCAGGATCTATGAGTTTGAGAAAATAGGCAAACTACTTGAACTGCAGATTCATCAGACAGTTCTTGAGGTAAACATGGATGCCATATCTCACAACCTTAATGAATTTCGCAGACATCTTAATCCGGGTACCAGGATTATGGCAATGGTAAAGGCATTCGCTTATGGTGCAGGACCGGCCGAGATATCAACATTACTTGAGTACCACCGGGTAAGTTACCTGGCAGTTGCTTATGTTGATGAAGGAATCGAGTTGAGAAACTCGGGCGTAACATTGCCGGTCATGGTCATGAATCCTGATCCTTCCGCATCAGAATTAATGATAAAACATTCTCTTGAACCTGAAATATACAGCCTTTTGTCTCTAGAACAATTTATAGCAGTTGCGTCCAGGCATGGACTGATTAACTATCCCGTTCATATTAAAATTGATACAGGAATGCATCGGCTTGGTTTCATGCCGGAAGATGTAGATACCCTGGTGAAAAGAATTAAAGAACAGGAGTGTGTCAGAGTCGTTTCTGTCTTCTCACACCTTGCAGCCAGTGAAGACCCTGCACTGGATAATTTTACTCACCATCAGGTGGAAGTTTTTTCAAAGACAGTTGAAAAGATCCATGAAGAAATAGGATATTCCTTTCTTCGTCATATTCTTAATTCATCAGGTATTGCACGTTTCCCTCAATATCAGTTTGAAATGGTGCGACCAGGTATTGGGATTTACGGTGTGGGGCATTTTGAAGGTCTTGATCTTAAACCAGCCGGACGTTTTAAGACAAGGATCTCACAGATCAAGAGAATCAAAGCCGGTGAACCGGTAGGTTACGGGTGTGCAGATGTATCCGAAAATGAAAGGATTATCGCTATACTACCTGTAGGCTATGCCGATGGTTTAAACCGGAAACTAGGGAACAGGAACGGGAACCTGTTTATTAAAGGATCAAGGGTGTCAATAATAGGAAATGTATGTATGGATATGTGTATGGCGGATATTACAGGACTGAATGCAGAAACGGGCGATGAAGCCGAAATTTTTGGCGAAAAAATTTCGATCGATGAACTTGCTGAGAAATGTCAGACCATTCCCTACGAGATACTTACCTCAATTCCAGGACGTGTGAAGAGAGTCTTCTTCAGGGAATAGCAAAAATAATTTTTAACGATTACCGGATCAACCCAGTTCACTTATGCGTTCAAGATAATTGTTGTCGAGGATGCTGATTCTTCTTCCGGTAATTTCAATGATTCCTTCAGAGGCCAGGTTGGAAAGTGTACGGATGGCATTTGATGTAGTCATATTCGACAGGTTGGCGATATCCTCTCTCGACAAGGTCATACGGATTGTTATACCATCTGCTTCATAACCGTATGTATCGCCCAATATCAATAGCGATTCAGCCAATCGTGCTCTGATATGTTTCTGGGTAAGCGAAACAGTTCTGTTGTTTGAAAACCATAATTCGTCAGCAATAACCTTTATAAATTTCATAGAAAGGTCAGGATTTTTCTTAAGGGTCTTTATAAAAGAACTTTTCTCAAAAATACATATTGCGGAATCTTCAATTGCAATGGCTGATACTGACCACGGAATATCAGAAAATAAAGCTTTGTAGCCAATGAATCCCTGCTGGCGTACCATCTTGAGTATCTGTCCCCTTCCACCAACTCCCTCCTTAAAAACTTTTACTTTACCTGAGGCAAGGCAGATCAATCCGTTGGGCTTTTCTCCTTCTTTGAATAAGAACTGCCCCTTTTTAATTATTTCAAGGGTATGTTGATGGACAAGCGTTTCTTTGTCTTTCTTATTTAATCCTTTAAAAACAGAGAAAGATCCTTCAAGGCACAACTCTATATACGGATTAAGATATTGCATGAAATAATCATGTTTTAATTAGTACCTTGCAACAAGCGGCATTCTTCTTCCTGCTCCGAATGCTTTTGATGAGATTCTTAAGACAGGGGGTGCCTGATATCGTTTATACTCATTGAAGTCGATCATCCTGATAACTTTTAAAACGGTGTCCTTATCCGCACCTTCATTTATGATACGACTGGCAGGCTTTTGTAATTCGATATATTGATACAAAATTGAATCGAGAATGTTGTAATCGGGAAGTGAGTCAGTATCAAACTGATCAGGTCTTAATTCAGCAGAAGGCAATTTCCTTATTATATTTTCAGGAATTATTTCACTTTCCCTGTTAATAAAGTCTGCTAGCCGGTAAACATCTGTTTTATATACGTCCCCAATTACAGATAATCCACCGGCCATATCTCCATAGAGAGTGCCATATCCAACTGCAGCTTCGCTCTTGTTAGATGTATTCAATACAATGCATCCGTATTTATTTGAGACAGCCATCAGCAGAATGGCTCTGATGCGCGCCTGAATATTTTCTTCAGTAACATCGCGGTTCATCTCCTTGAAAACAGGTGCAAGATCTTCCTCGAAAGCACTGAACGGCTTTTCAATATTTATGATATCATAGTGAACTTTTAGAGTTTCGGCAAGTGTTACAGCATCACTTACAGAATGTCCGGATGAGTATCGGGACGGCATAAGCAATGCCCTCACGTTTCCATTCCCCAGAGCGTCAACTGCAAGACAAAGACAGAGAGCAGAATCAATGCCACCTGAAAGTCCTATAATACTGCTTTTTAAGCCTGTTTTAATAAAATAATCGCGCAACCCCGTCACCAGAGCCTTGTGTATAAGAGAAATTGAGTCAGTTTTGATATCTTTCCTGGCAATTGAACCAGATTTAATGTTTTCAAATGAGTAGGTCTCAACTGCTTCTTCAAAAAAGGGGAGTTGATTAAATATCTCACCCTTTTCGTTGACCAGGATAGAGGCACCATCGAATATAAGTTCAGTATTTGCGCCAGTCTGGTTGACTGAAATTACAGGTAATTTGTACTTGGCGGCTTTAGATATGAAGATGTTCTCCTTTGCTTCAATTTTTGTGTATGAAAATGGCGAAGCAGCAATATTGATTATTATATCCGGATTTTGTCTGGCGAGCTCTTCCATTGGTGAAACGGTGTAAAGTCTTGTCTTTTCAAATTCGTTGTCGAATGGCTGTTCGTCCCAAAGATCCTCGCAAATTGTAATCGCAAGCCTTAAACCTTTGAATGAAATAACCGAGAACTGTTTCTCAGGTTCAAAGTACCTGTATTCATCGAAAATGTCGTACGTGGGCAGTAATGCTTTATTAGCAGAAAAGATTACTTTTCCCTCAGATAATAGCAGGGCCGAATTAAAGAGTTTTTTGCCTTCAGCCTTTTTGTTAAAGGTAGGAGAGCCCACAATAGCTGCAATACCAGTACATTCTTTGGCTATCTCTTGTACTGTTTGGTCGCATTTTTTGATAAAATCAAGCCGGTCAAGCAGATCAAGCGGAGGATAACCGGGTATGCAGAGTTCAGAAAAAACTATAAGATCCGATCCTGCTGCTTTTGCTTTACTGATTGCCTTGCAGATTATATCCTTATTACCGGTAAAGTTGCCTATATGATAATTAAGCTGAGCAACTGTGAATTTCATCACTATTGTTTTAAAAGTTAACACCAAACCTGAAGCTCAGTATCTTATGCGACACTTTGTCAGTTGGCTGATTTCCATTATCCCTGGTAATGTCAAGGAAATTATTGTCAAAATTCAGACCAAGAACCAATGCCGTAGAACCCCCTAGTGAATATTCGATCCCGGCCGTAACGTGATAGGAAAGATTAAAAAGCTTTAATTCATTTGTAGCTTTTTCGTCTGAGATGTTAAGAGATGGAATGTCAGCTCTTCCGCTTATTACAATTTTAGGATCCAATCCTAAATCAGAAAAAAAAGTAAGGTATCCGATCTGGTTTGTCTGAAGCTTTAACCCAAGAGGAAATACCAGGTATTGAATTTTATATACAACAGGATTGCCTGGTAAAACAATCGATTTGAATTTTGCAAACTCCATCACGGTTGTATCGGTGCTAACCAGCCTTCCTCCTGCTCTCAGCAGACTTATTCCGGTAGAAAAGGAATAGTTTGGAGTGAAGTATTTATTATATGTCAATCCAAAGTTGAAACCTGCTCGCGCACCGTCATTTTGGACCTTCTTAATATCGGTCGAGAACCAGCTGATAACGGGATCGACATGTATTCCGAAATTTATTTTTTGCTGGGCATTTAAGATGAAAGGACTAAAGATTAGTATAATGATCAGAGTAATCTTTTTTACTCCAAATACAAAACCTGGGAAATATCTCACTATAAGCATTATCTAAATATTTAATTTGCTTGTTAATGATAAAAAAGATCATAATTGTTTCTAATTTCAATTCTTTTGTAAAAATAACAAATAATAAGAGAAGTTATTGTATCGTTTATTTTAGTAGTCTTGTAACGCAAAAAGTGTGTATTTTAGACTGCCTAAAAAGAATATTATGAGAATCCGGTTTATAACTTTTGTGTTTTTATTATTGGTTGCAGCTGCTGCGACCTCCTGCAAAAAAAGTCATTATAAGGTCAATACTTCATCCATCAAAGTAAATATTAAAATAAAGAGGCTCGAGAAAGATCTTTTCACATTGAATCCCGATGAAATTATACCTAAGGTTCCATATCTCAAAAAGAAATATGACGGTTTTCTTCAGTTATTCAGTTTAGTGATAAATACCGGTGATATTAATGAATCATCGTTTGGCGATTTACTTCTCCAATATTGTTCTGATAAACAGAATAATGATGTCTTTGCCCTTACAATGAAACGATATCCCGATATAAAGTCAATCGAAGAGGGGCTTCAGGAAGCCTTCAGTCATTATCTGTATTATTTCCCTGAGAAAAGTGTTCCAGCTGTATTTACTTGTATCACAGGATTTAATAACAGTATCATCACAGGAGATTCATTACTTGGTATAGGTCTTGACAGGTATCTCGGAGCCGATTGTGATTATTATCCACGTCTAAATATTTACAAATATATTGCTGCCAGGATGACTCCCGAGAATATTGTTCCTGACTGTTTGTATGGATGGGGTGCTTCTGAATGGGATTTTTCAACGCTTAATTACCCGGCTGACAATGTTTTGGCAGAAATTATTCACAGCGGTAAGCTTAAATACTTTGAAAAGTGTATGTTGCCGGAAACGTCCGATGAAATTATCTTTGGTTTCACACCTGGTCAGATGAAATTCTGCATGAACAACGAAAGTCAGATGTGGCAATATCTGGTTGAAAATAATCTCCTGTTCAGCAGTGATCAGTTTACTATACGCAAACTTACAGGGGAAGCTCCATTTACCAGTTATTTTACAAAGGAATCACCGGGAAGGGCAGCCGTCTGGCTGGGTTTCAGAATTGTCGAATCATATATGTTGAGAAACTCCGGAATAAAAATTGATGAGATGATTAAGAATACAGATGTTCAGGGGATTCTGGAAAAGGCTAAATACAGCCCCCAGTAAAAATGAGTAGGGACATGCCATCGCACGTCCCTATTTTAATTTCTTAAATTGTAATACTATTCAGGATGAATAGCCTCAACAGGGCAAACATCAGCACATGCACCACAGTCAGTGCAGACATCCGGATCAATTTTATAGATATCGCCTTCTGATATTGCTTCAACTGGACATTCATCGATGCATGTTCCGCAAGCAGTACAATCATCATTAATTTTGTAAGCCATTTCGATTATTTTTTGATTAATTAATTACAATTAGTGCACAAAATTACCTTAATTTTTTTAATTGAAAAAGAAACGCGATAAATATATGATAATAATAATCCTTAATCAGCTAACCTTCAGATAATAAAAAATTATAAACGAACCAACTCAGATTTGCTACCACATTCTCAGGAATAATATTGGCGACACCTTCACCCGATATCCTTTCAATTCCAAGAATAGTAGATATCTTGTTGACAGACTGTTGTGCCAGCATTCTGTTTTTCAGTCTCTTCACACGACAGTTCAGGATGTCGATGGAAATGACGGCATAGCAGTATTACCTCTTCTTTCAGATCAGCAGATTTTTCCAGGAAATGCTATTTGATTCCCGGTATTACCAGATATTTTATATGAGCTGATTAGAAATCGAGACTAAATGACAAATAGAAAATTCTTGGAAGAATGTAGTTGTTCTCTATACCCCAGGCCCAGTCAGCCCTGATGAAATAGCCAAAAAGCTGAGCTCTTAATCCGGCACCAAAACCTTCTACTATTGGGTCCCTGTTAGAATCAAGAGTAACTGATACCGGTCCATTAGTAATCTTTTCAGTATCATAACCATTATTACCCGACCAGGGGGATTTACCCGACCAGGCAGTTCCTATATCACCAAACCCAATAATCTGCAAACCGTTCAGGAAATTGGATCGCAGAGGATGACCCGCAAAATACCTGACTACAGGCCACCTTAATTCACTGTTTATGAGGGCGAAGCTAGTTCCGTTTCTTACATTTTGTGAGAAACCCCTCATATTGGTCGCAAGCGCCTGAAAACCATAATTTACATTCGGAGTTACCGGTATGGTGTTATCGAACATCGGGACTTTATTAAACAGATATCCCATCCAGTTATCGACACCACCAAGATAGTATAATAGTTTGGTAGGGCCAAAGGATGTACTGGCTGCAAACCTGTTTGCCCAAATCAATTCTCTGTGTATTCGGATATATTTTCTGAAATCCACTCCCAGAACTACCATATCGGATTTTTTTCTGGTCAGTTCTCTGTAATATTCACCGAATATCTTAAACCTCGTGCCGAAGTAAATATTAATAAGTCTCTTGCGAGTATTATCAAAAATTATTTCTCCTTTAAGGCTTGCCCATTGTTGTGAAATGTTTGGATAGTTAAGAGTAGCCATATCAATAGCCTGAAAGACATACCGGTCGTACCTGTATGAAATTGTTCCCTTCAAAGCTAAAACAGGTGTAATAGGCTTGGAAAGAGAAAAATGTATATCCTGTGAGTAAATTTTAAAATATATTGAATCAGAACTGGAATAGGTCTCTCTGTGATATATTAACTGCTTGTCAAATGTCCCTTTAAGATTCTCGATACTAAGTAAGTACTCATTGCTGTCAAAATTCCCGGCGAATCTGAACCCTCCCGTGATCCGATAGTTCTCGAACAAATCGACTGTTCCGAATTTGGTCAGGACATTCATTCCTGGATTAAAATATGGAGCCCCTCCGCTGTAAACCTGGTATGAATTATTAAGAAAACTAAAGTCGACCTGGGTAGCAATATAATTATTATAAAAGGAGGTCTCATAAATTCTTATCAGCGGAAGATTAATATGTCCTGTATCGAGGTCGATATCCATGTATTTTTTACGCCATAATTGATTATAGTAGTTTTGTTTCTCTTTTTCAAAAATGTAATGATTTATGTCAATGGGCTCGTTCTTGATATAATACTCATAGAGTGGTTTGGTAAGTGTATCCCTTCTTCTTTTATCTTCCGCAACAAGCCATTGCCTTAACTGTTCTATGCTGTCTGCTTTATGGAAATATTGATTTTTCTCGTCCCGAAGTTTAGTGTTCACCATCTCCCCGGGAGGCACAGGATTTGATTGGCTCTGAAGTCCTTTCCTTAAAACATACTGCCTTTTGTTGAAAAGAACTTCACCGAATGGATCAGTTCCGTACACGACGGAATGATCCCTGATGTTTCTGTCATAATTAGTGAAAGGCTGGGAATTAATAAAATATCTGTAGTGAGCGATTGTATCAATAAAACTTATTGAACTGTCGAATTTTGCTGTGTACCTGTTAAATATCCCGTTTTGGTTGCCTATGTAGGCAAATTTATTCTTTGCGATCTCAGATGGCTGAAACCTGTCGGTAAATTTACCTTCAGAAAGCCTGACCAGGATATTGTTTTTTCCTGTTAAGTTGTATGTAAAAAGATCGAATGTTTGTGATACTTTTTCAAAAGGATTTGCCGTATTTGTAATGGTATCAGACAATCTGTTTGATGAAAAAATTATCTGGTCAGGGGAATCTTTCATGAATGCAGGATTAAGATCATCTGCTATATCCCTGGTTATCTGCTCATTAGTGCCAGAAGAGATAGTATGAATGTATATATCCGTTATTCCATCCTTTACTGCAGAAAAGACAAGACGTGATCCTTCGGGAGAATATGAAAAATCCAGGACTTTATCAAAATAAAGAAGAATTCTTTTTGTGGTTGTTTTTTCAGCGACCCTGTAAAAATACATCTCAAGGTCAGATTTTTCATCGTTAATAAAAGTCAGAATTTTTCCACTCGGGTGCCAGGCAATTACAGGGTAAGTATTATCAACAACCTGTTCGAATCGAGGCTCTTTCCTGAAAATAATTTTTCGTTTGCCCGTAGCCTGATTATACAACCAGACTCGCTTCCTTCCCCAATCATTTGTTACATATGCGATATACCCTCCTCCCGGACTGACTTTTACCTGCTGGTAGATCTGATCTTTTTTTGATTTCCTTATAGTATTCGCATCATCGGCCGGAAGATTCTTATCACCGGAAAACTCTTCCGTATAGTATTTTTTCCAGTCCTTCAGCAGGCTCTTGAGATTCTGACCTATAATATAAAGTAACCCATCATCGATGTTTTTATAAATTTTCGTAAGGTAGATTATATTAGGAATGAGAGCATCTCCATATTTTTCACCGATAAATCTCCAGAAAGATATACCTGCATCTATTGCATCATCATATTCAAGATGGTTGATATTTTTAAATTTACCTGATTTGAATCCATCTTTTACCCTGTTTTCAGCTTCATAATCCCAGCTGCCTCCCACATAACCAATGAGTCCTTTGATGTACCAGTCTGGCATGTAGATTAATGAGGAGCTTGATATTCTGTCCTTTATATCAGCATTGTATAACATTTCATTGATTATCACTTCGGTGATAGATGCTGCAATCTGGCGTTCATATGCCTTATGGTCGCCTTCATAATAAAGCATTACTTTATTTTTTATAATTCTGTTAAAACCGCCCGTATTGTAGCTATCCTCGTCAAAAGTGACTAGCCCGATATTAGATTGTTTGTACTCGGAATTTTTATTATAAATGATGAAAATAATCCTTTTCTCAAGTGTATAATCAAAAAAATCCTCTACTTCAGTCAGTTTCTTCTTGGCATACTCTGCCGTGAACTGAGCCAGATCACGTCCATATTCGTTAAAATAGCAATCAAAATCATCGAACCTGTAGAATTGCCAGTAGAAATCGTAGTACTGTACTTTGTTTTTGCCAAAAGACATCTGAAGGCCATTATAAAACTGACCTCTTGCATTTGAATAAAGAATACACCCTATAAGGATGATAATCAGTTTTTTGATATTTCTTTTTTTCAAGGCTTTCATAAGATAACCGGATTTTAAATCAACAAATATTGTTCCAAAAAATCCTGGCTAAACAGCAAAACTAATGATAATCTGTTTTAAACTATCTAAAAATCTCAAACTTTATTATTTTTACATCACTTTGTACGGGTCAATTTTCCGGCCTGATTTTTGAAACATACAATGCAACCAAATCCTTCAGGGAAATGTCATATGAAAGAATTTTATTTTTCATTTTGTATATTTGTAAAAAACTAATTGATAATTCTTCAAATAATAAAATACCAGATTGATATGAAACGATTATTCTTTATTTTTTCTCTGCTGATTTTCGCCATTTCGGCAAAATCGCAAATAGCCTCAACAAAAATGCAATTATCAGCGACAGAACATGATTTTGGAACTTTTAAAGAAGAAGCAGGGAGGCAGACTTTTGATTTTATTGTTACCAATACAGGAACTGAGCCATTGGTAATTCAAAATGTTGTCGCGTCATGTGGCTGCACAACACCTGAATGGACCAAACAACCTATTCCGGTTGGGGCTAAAGGTAAGGTTACAGCTATATATGATCCAAAGGACAGGCCGGGTCAGTTCAATAAAACACTTTCAGTATATACTAATACAAAACCTGAAGTTAGCGTTCTGGTAATTAAAGGTGAAGTCATTCCGCATGAAAAAACCATTGCAGAGTTATTTACATTCGCTGTTGACTCCGTAAGGTTCGAAAGTAACCACCTTGCATTCACCAATGTTAAAAAAACCGAAAAGAAGATGAGGGTGATGCAGTTGATTAATACCTCTGCCAAGCCTGTTAAAGTTGAATTTGATGTTGTGCCGGCACATCTTACTCTGAAATCTAATCCTGAAACCCTGAAACCCGGACAAAAAGGGATGATCGAAGGAACTTATGATGCAACAAAAAACGCCGGATGGGGAAGCGTCAGCGATATGATAAAAATAAAACTGAATGGAGTT
Source organism: Bacteroidales bacterium (assembly GCA_017882305.1). Classification (GTDB taxonomy): domain Bacteria; phylum Bacteroidota; class Bacteroidia; order Bacteroidales; family VadinHA17; genus LD21. The sequence continues at coordinate 34,007 of JADGPU010000012.1, forward strand.
ATCCAGGAGAATTTATATTATTATGTATCGGCAAACCTTGTCGAAGATTTTTCTTCACTGTCAAAGGAAGAACTGGAAAACGCTCCGGTATTCAAAGTCGCATCGACAACTGTTGACCTGGGAAAAATAAAGGGCTCAACACAAAACGAAGTCGAATTCAAATTTACGAATGTAGGAAAAAGCGACCTTTTAATCAGGTTTATAAGATCTACATGCGGTTGTACAGCCGTGCAACAGGGAAATCAGGGTGTAGGTATTAAGTCGGGAGAATCCAGTAGTATCAAAGCAGTATTTAACTCGGGTACTTATTCAGGAAAAGTTACGAAGGCGATCTATGTTTACACAAATGATCCTAAGAATTCGGAGGTTGTGCTTATGCTTACCGCTGATGTTGACCAACCAGCTCCGGTAAAATAATTAATGGATAAGAAAAAAGAATTTCAAAGCTCAATAAAGGTACATGAAGGGATTCCGCATCCACCCAGTATAAATCCTGATGTTCTGACAAAATCGGGACGGAAGAAGCGAAAAAAATATTCAGCAGATGAATTTGTCACTGGAATACTTTCAGGGAACAGAACAATTTTAAGTCAGGCTATTACTCTGGTAGAAAGTTCGTTGCCAGAGCATTATGAAACAGCACAGTCTATCATCGAAAAATGTCTCCCTTTCAGTTCCAGGTCGATCAGGATTGGAATAACAGGTGTTCCTGGAGCCGGTAAGAGTACATTCATAGAGACATTTGGATTACATATTACAGCAGCAGGACGCAAGCTTGCTGTACTTACAATTGACCCTAGCAGCAAACAAACCAAAGGAAGTATTCTCGGCGACAAGACAAGGATGGAACAACTCAGTATCCATCCTGGAGCTTTTATAAGGCCATCTCCCACAACGGGTACCCTTGGAGGTGTTGCGCGAAAAACAAGAGAAACTATTATACTTTGTGAGGCTGCAGGTTTCGATACAATACTGGTTGAAACAGTCGGTGTGGGGCAATCTGAAACGGCGGTTCACTCAATGGTCGATTTTTTTCTTCTTCTGATGCTTGCCGGAGCCGGTGATGAACTTCAGGGAATCAAACGGGGCATTATGGAGATGGCAGACCTGATCGCTATTACAAAAGCAGATGGAACAAATAAAGTGATCGCGGAGAATGCACGCATATCGTTTCAAAATGCTCTTCACCTGTTTCCAAAAAAGTCATCGGGATGGTTGCCTCTGGTTCAGACATGTTCTGCAATGACCAATACAGGCATAGAAGAACTCTGGGAAATAATAATGGAGTACTTTAGTTTTACCAGGAATTCCGGATATTTTGACACATTCAGAAAAGAGCAGGAAGTCATAAGAATGCATAATACAATTATAGAGTATCTGAATAATTCATTCTATAATCATAAGGAGGTGAGGATTCTGGTTCCTGAGATTGAGCGCCAGTTGTACGAAGGAACAATAACCTCATATAAGGCAGCCATAAAATTGCTTGACAAATATTTCAAGCGCCATACTGAATAATAAATTATATCTTTGCATGCTCATTTGAACATTAATCCGTTACAAATTCAAAACCAATGTATATGAAAAAGGTCATTTATCTGTTCGTTATCGGTGTAATAATGTCTTCATGTTCTTCAAAGCCACATTATACAGTGAAAGGGAAAATTGAGGGATCCGATAGTATTACCTTTTATCTTCAGAAAAGAGATGCTGGCAAGACAGTTTCTATTGATTCTGCAGTTTCGAGAAAAGGCACATTTACTATGAAAGGTGGGGTAGTTGGTTATCCCCAACTGATTCAGCTAGTTGCCGGGAATACAAGGAAAAGGACATCATTTTACCTTGAGAACTCGGAAATAACTATCCAAGGAAGCCTTGATTCACTTTTTAAAGCAGATATTACCGGATCAAAGACGCAGGATGAGTATAAAGCTTTTATCAATTCTAATAAGCCTTTGAGTGATAAATATTCGAGATTAGTTGTTAAATATCAGGCAGCAAGTCAATCGCGTGATGTAGCAAATGTTGCCATACTTGAAAGACAGCTTGATTCTATTGAGGTTGAAATGATAAGTCTTCAGAAAAACTTTGTTAAGTCCAACCCGCGCTCCTATGTCTCTCCTTCAATACTGGTAGGTATTAGTATCGAGATGGAAGCAGATGAGATCGAATCATTGGTAAATGGACTTGATACTTCCATTGCCGCTTTACCCCAGATTAAAAACCTGAAAGATAGGGTTATCGCTATGAAGGCGGTAGCTGTTGGTCAGAAAGCCCCTGATTTTACTCTGAATGATGTTAATGGCAATCCTGTAGCCCTTTCCTCAAAGATAGGTTCTAAATTGCTTTTAATCGATTTTTGGGCAGCCTGGTGCAATCCTTGCCGTCAGGAAAACCCAAACGTCGTAAAAGTATATAATGAATATCACAAAAAAGGATTTGATGTTTTTGGTGTCTCTCTCGACCAGAAAAAAGAGGCATGGGTTAAAGCAATAGCTGATGACAAACTTACCTGGACCCATGTTTCTGACCTCCTGTACTGGAATAATGCAGCCGCTAAGTTATATGCCGTGAATTCAATTCCTGCTAACTTTCTCCTGGATGAAACCGGTAAAATAATAGGAAGGAACCTAAGGGGAGAAGCTCTGTATAATAAAGTAACCGAGGTTCTTGGTGCTAAGAAGTAATGAGGAATGACGAATGAGGGGTGAGTGGTGACCTCACGCCTCGCGCCTCACGCCTTTCATTACTCCTCCTTTTTTATCTCCTCAAGTATGAATCCTGTACCTCTGACAGTACGAATATCTATGTTTTTATCCTCTGAAACATATTTCCGCAGGCGGCTGATAAATACATCCATGCTTCTTCCAAGAAAATAATCATCCTCACCCCATATCTCTGTCAGGATATCTTCTCTTGCGAGTATCTTGTTCTTATTAATAATGAAATACTTCAATAACTGAGCCTCTTTGAGTGTCAGCTTTTCTTTATTGTTGCCGCAGATAAGCTCAAGAGTGTTATACTTCAGGACTGTCTGGGATACTTTAAACTCATCATTCGTTGATGAGTAGGCCCGTTTAAGAATGTTATTTATACGAAGGATAAGAACTTCAGGATCGAACGGTTTGGTTATATAATCATCCGCTCCGATCTTAAGACCTCTTACAATGTCTTCCTTGAGACTCTTAGCCGTAAGAAAAATCACCGGGACATCGGGGTGCGCTTCCTTTACTTTCTCAGCAAGGGTGAATCCGTCCATCTCAGGCATCATCACATCAAATACACAGATATCCGGTTTGTCCTGATTAAACAATTCCCATGCCTCATTGCCATCGCGGCCCAGCTTTACCTCGAAACCGCTTATCGTTATATATTGAGTCAATATGTTTCCAAAATCTCTGTCATCTTCAGCAACTAAAACTTTCATGTCCGGAATATTTTAATTAGTATGAATCAAATTCATTTAATTACATGCATGTCATTTAACCCCCTTTCCCGTTTCCCCCAAGGGGGAAAGGCTTTGCTCTTAACCTTCCCCCCTGAGGGAAGGCTGGGATGGGGGTAATTAAATAACAAAGTATTGTTAAAGTAAAGATACTAACTATTCTGATTTAATTATTTCAGATAATTTTGATACGCCATTTTCGTTGATAGCCTCAATACCAAAAAAGTAGGGAATATCTTTATCCATTGCTTTGAGCCAATACTCGTTGACACCATAGACCATTATACAGTTGTACAATTTATCAGGTGCAGTGCCCATATAGATGTTATAAGCAAAAGCGTTGTCAACATGTGTCCATTTAAGCCAGGCATTCCGTTTATCTTTCTCAGTTCGGAGGATTATTAAATGGCTTACAGGATCAGGCTTGCTTCCGTGGCCAGAGCCAAACACCCGTAATCCGCTTATGGCAAATTTCCCGGTTGGAAGATGAAGGTTTTCCAGTTTTAAATACCGAACTTCCACAGGTTGAGGCAGCTCAATATAATCGTGAGGTACATCAGAATTGTTTTTGCTCTTGTCGATCAGGAGCGACCATTTTTTCCCATCTCCTGAGCAATAAATTTTATACTGATGAAATATGTTTGTCTGTTTCCCCATCAGAGTAGCATCCTGATCAGCATAATTAATCTGGATGGCTCTTACAGTAGCTACTTCACCAAGATCTGAGGAAATCCACTCTCCGGCATCGCCAGTTGCTGCAGACCAATAACTTTTAATGTTTTCGTCAACTGCATTGTCAGGCGGATAGCCGATCAGGGATGAAGATACCTGAACGGGTTTGTTGTAATTGAGTAACATCCAGCCGGTGAACCTGCTTACCAGATGATCTTCTTTTCCATCGGGAAGATAGTGAGGATAGTCGCCGAATGCCGTATTGCAGTACATAATATCATTTTTGTCGAAGCCTGCCGGCCACAAACCTAATCTTCTTTCAAAACTGTTCTTCACTGAGATAGATACTGTGCTGATATGCCAATAGTTATCCCACTTATCCTGAAATGTTGCCCCATGTCCGGCACCCCTGGCAAAACCGCCCGGTTTATAAGAGAGAGGCATAGATTGATGTACAAAACTTCCAAGCGGCTGGTCAGATACGGCTACCCCGTCGGCGTACCCGCTGAACTCGGTACCCGGGGCGCCGTACTGGAGATAGTATTTCCCATTGTGTTTGGTCATCCACGATCCTTCAATAAATGGATCCAGAAATGTATTATCAGAGTATTCTCCAAAGCGTTGCCATCCAAACCGTTCATCATTTAAAAGAAGAAGCTCTTTTCTTGTTCCTACCGGGGTGAATGTTTTCCGGTCAATTTCAATGCCATAAAGAGGATAAGCATTGCTGCTTCCATTGTACATATAAAGTTTTCCGTCATCATTAGTAAAAAAATCCGGGTCCCAACCGCCGATAGTAAACGAGCTTATAGCTTCTTCCCATTCATTTGCTTTGGGATTGGTGCTCATCCAGATAGGGAAATTTGTGGAGTAGGTTGATCCGAATACGAGCAGAGTGTCTCCCTGAACCCATACTGCTGGTGCACATAAGTCATCATACACTTTATGGTATGATTTCAGGAATGACCTTGATACAAAACTCCAGTGATTCAGATCAGTGCTCCACCAATAGCCCCGTTGATTGGTTGAAAAAAGATAGTAATCGCCTTTATAAAGAACTATGACCGGATCAGCAGTTGCCCTGTGTTTGCCTGATTCCGTGAAATTTGGAATAGGGCAATACCCGTAATCGAGATTAAGCGGGTTGCAATAAGTTTTCTGTGCCGATAAACTGGCATAAAAAAGCATCATCTGAACTATTACAAAAATCAGGCGGATTCTATTCATTTCAGATGATTTATTTTTCGATATCATTTTATATCCTTAATTTTTATGAAATATCAGGTAGTGTAACTGTGAATGTACTTCCTTTTCCAGGTTTACTGTTGACAGATACATCTCCACCGTGAGCTTCCGCGATTTTCTTGACATAGTACAAGCCAAGACCCAGTCCTTTGAATTTATGTATGTTTCCTGTTGAAGCCCTGTAAAACTTATCGAATATATGCTTCTGGTCGAACTTATTAATTCCGATCCCGTTATCAGATACCTTAATGCAAATATTATTATTCTGGGTAAAACCTTCAATATCAATTACCGGCTGTTTATCTGAATATTTCACCGCGTTGGAAAGAAGATTATTAAGAAGTGTTGTAAAGTAGACAACATCCAGATCGAGTTTGGCTCCGCTAAAATTATATTTCTTATATATGACTGCATTATTCCCGCCTCCCGATTTGAAGCTATCGACAACATCATTCATTACCTCTTCAATATCAACTGTTTTCTTATCGAGCTGGAATTGTGTCCTTTCCCACATACTTATCTCAAGGATCATATTGATAAGCTGATTCAGATGAACACTTTGTTTCCCGATAAGTTTTGCTGTTTCAAGTATCTTGGCATCATCATTCCTTATCTGTGGCATTTCAAGTGTTTTCCCAGCTACCGTAATTGTAGAAAGAGGTGTTTTTAACTCGTGAGTCATATTGTTTATAAAGTCAGTCTTAAGATTTGAGAGCCTCCTTTCTTCCATAAGGTTTCTGTATGTTATCATAAACATAATGCCTACAAGAAGTATGCTTAGAGTACTCCAACCCAGAGATGCAGAGGTTTCTTTCAGGATTACCTTTTGCTTATTGGAAAAGTCAATATAATAGTCAAAATTGAATCTGTAATTATTACCTTCCAGTTGTGTACCCCCTCTTACAAGGATACTAGAACTGGATATATCCGGAGGAGGATTTCTTCTTCCACGATCCGGAGATTTATGGTTCGAAAAACCTTCTTTCTGATAGACGACAACTGTATCAACATCGATCATTTCTACACTGTTGATAATAATTTTATAGTTGAAATTTTTATCAAAACCCCTGCTTTCAAAATATTGGGAGAGTAAACCGGAAAGATCCTGTTCCTGGTTTACTACTTTAGTGAAATAGGCTAGAATATCTTTTTTTCTGTCAGCAAGTTCCTTCTTGTCATTTATTGTATGTAGATCTTTTACAGACTGTTCCGAATATTGATCTAATAGTAACCGTACAGTGTCAAACCCATCGGTTGACCTTCCTTTCCATATATTATAGAGCGCCTCTTGTGATAGGATTGTATATCTGATAGCAAACAACTCGTTTTTCTGATTCCAGACACCCAGTATTATAAATACCTGAACAGAGATTAGGATTAAAATGGATGTAATACCAAGAATCAGAACGGTATTTTTGTTTTTCATCTTCTTTATTTTACTTTTTCAAAATTATTCAATTTATTGAAACTTCAGATGGGGATAAGAAACATTAACCCGGCATTAACCCTGTGTTAACAAAGTTACAATCAGGGAGGGTGTATCTTTACATAGTCAAACTAAAAAAGGGAGTCATGAAAAAGTTAAGATTATTTTTAATAGTTATTTTCCTTGTCTCAGCCACTTCTTCCTTTCAGCAGGTAATTGCCCAGGAGAAGACAAAAGAGGAGCAGGAAAAGGATGTTAAGATTCAGCAGGCAATTGATCAGCAGAAAAAAGCAATGGCCGAACAAAAAAAGACTCAGGTAGAAGCTGAACAAAGCCTGGATAAGCAAAAGTCAGAATTAGATAACTCCATGAAAGATGCCCGGGAAGAGCTTGAAAATGCGGATAGAGACAGAGCAAAAATCTTTATGACTTTGCCCAGAGGCAACAGATCATTCAATTTAGATGAGCCTTACGTATTCTCTGGTCGGGACATGGAGGGATTCTACGGACATGGAATGGGAGGCGATTCTGAGAGAACGACATGGGATTTTTCCAAGACTGTAAAAGACAACACATTTTCGCGGGATTACATCTTTGATGTAGAGAAAACAGCAAATTCAGTTGTGATGTCGGTAATGGGCGACTGTAAATCTGGTGAAATCCGTATCAAAATTGTTATGCCGAATGGTAAAAACTATTCTGATATCTTAATTGACGAATCCGGCAATCTTAATTGGAGAAAGTCTTTCAAGATATCTGAAACAGAGAATCAGGATAAAACAGGGAATTGGAAATTTCAGATTTCATCGGCTAAGGCCACAGGATTTTTTAAGATCTCGCTTCAGACTTATTAATTTCTATTCCTGAAAAAATGGGGACTGGCATAGGGGGCCGGTCTCCATTTTTTATTTTCTGCCTGAATACCCTGGCTTTTTACCTGAAGTTCTTACCTGGCAATTATTAAAAAACGGATCCCAATTCCTGTTCTGATGAAACTCCGATGTTTTGATGTTAAAATATCCAAGGATATGTTTGGGCGACAGGGTGTAAATCAACTCATCATTATCCCCGTAATAAGGATCTGTAACAGTCAATGCTTCCTCAATACCAACATCTTTTTTATTGGAGACACCTGTATATATTTCATAAATTACTTTAGGTATTGCAATAATTACAGTGTATGAGCCATAATCTTTTCTCTGAAAAAGAAAATAAGTGATTTCAATTGGCTCGTTTGGATTAACCCGGTCGGTAGAATGAACCAACTGACTTTCGAAGATAAACCCTTCATTCATAATGTTTTCAACAATGCCGAACTCCTTAGTGTTATGGAGGAAGAAATAGCAATCCTTAAAATTTTTCAATATTGATGCAAGTATCTCTCCTTTATTCTTCATCCGGCAGGAAGTCGATTTTCCATTAATGTTATCCAAAAATAGCTTATATTATTTTATTTGCAACACTTAAACTATTTGTTCTGTTATATGTTAAATTTGTAACGACCGATCACTTTCCCAGAGAATGAGAATAATATTCTTTCTTCTGATAATTTGTTTTACAACATCCTGTGGCCGGGATGATCCTGATTCGGGCGCCAAAATAATAACAGTCAGTATTGCGCCTTTCAAATACTTTATTGAAGAGATTGCAGGGAATGATTTTACAGTTAATATAATGGTTCCTGCCGGAGCAGATCCGCATACTTACGAGCCCTTCCCTGAGCAAATTAACAAACTCAGAAAATCGGTCGCCTATATAAGCAATGGTTATCTGGGCTTTGAAATGAACTGGCTTGACCGCTTTTATGAGACAAACAGTACAATGAAGAGGTTATCATTAGGCGATAAGATTGATCCGCTGACCTCACTACATCATCATGAAGGAGGGCACACCGAAGGAGCTGACCCACATTATTGGGTCTCACCCAAATGTGCCTGGGTGATGGCATCGTCTGTTAAAGGATTGTTGTGTGAGCTTAACCCTTGGCAAAAACAGAAGTACGAAACGAATTATCAGCTTCTTATTTCAAAAATCCGGGAAGTGGATAATAAAGCAAAGGATCTTTTTTCGGATGTGCCGAACAAATGTTTCATGATATATCATCCAAACCTTGCGTATATTGCAAGAGACTATGGCCTTGAAGAGATACCTGTAGAATTTGAAGGCAAAGAGCCGCCTCCTTCGAGAATGAGAGAACTTATTGACCGTGCCAGGAAAGAAAACCTTAAGACAATATTTGTTCAAAGAGAATATGATACCAAAAATGCGAAAGCTATCGCAGGAGAAATCGGTGCTCAGATAATATTAATAGATCCTTTGTCGGAAAACTGGCAAAAGTCAACTACAGATATTATTAATGCGCTGCACAAAAGTTTAATTGAAAGCTCAAAATAGTCAACTTTATGGCGTATTTATTCGAAATGTATTCTTTATCAGCTTCTTATGGTGCAGATATCGTTTTGCAGGACGTGGATATCAAGGTAAATGAAAATGATTTTATTGGCGTCATTGGTCCGAATGGTGGAGGAAAAACAACTCTTTTAAGAGTAATTCTTGGTTTGGTGAAACCGGTTAAGGGTAAAATGGTTTTCAACAGCGAACTTTTAGATGGAAACAGTATCGGTTATCTTCCCCAGATGTCAACAGGAGACATTAACTACCCGGTAACAGTTTCTGACATAATTCTTTCCGGCCTTATGATCCGGAAGGGAATCATCTCAACGATGTCCAGATCCGACAAGAAAAAGGCAGATATAGTGATTGATGAACTTGGATTGGCAGGGATGTCTAAATCCACCTTAAACGAATTGTCAGGCGGACAGATGCAAAGGGTGTTCCTTGGGCGGGCGATTATTGGAAACCCCAGATTACTGCTGCTTGATGAACCTGGGAATTTCGTCGATATGGCTTTTGAAAATGATTTTTATGAGAAGTTGAGAGAACTCAACAAACGAATGGCAATACTCATGGTTTCACACGATGTCGGAACCATTTCAGCACATATTAAATCGTTTGCCTGTATAAACAGGACTCTTCACTATCACCCTTCAAGTGAGATTACAAATGAAGACCTGCTTTCATATGGATGTCCGATTCAACTTGTTACACATGGCGATGTTCCACATACTGTACTTAAATACCATAAATAGTGGAAACAAGTATATTTCAATATGGATTCATAATTAAGGGACTTCTGGGAGCCGTTTTTGCCAGCATAACTGCAGGATTAGCAGGAACATACGTTGTGTCAAAAAGGATGGTTTTTTTAAGCGGAGGTATAACACATGCCTCATTCGGTGGTATTGGTATTGGCTATTTCATGGGTATCAATCCTGTAGTCGGAGCTGCTGTTTTTGGTATCCTGTCAGCTCTGGGTGTTGAGTATCTTTCTGTCAGGCAGAGAATAAGAGAAGACTCAGCAATAGGAATTTTATGGGCTTTTGGTATGGCGATTGGAATAATCTTCATCTATCTGACACCCGGCTATACACCTAACCTGATGAGTTATCTCTTCGGGAGTATCCTCACCGTTTCTAATGCCGATATAATTGCATTAGGAACAATGTCAGTAATATTAATACTTTACTTCGGGATATTCTACAGGACAATTCTTTATATCTCTTTCGATGAGATATTTGCAAGGACTTACTCTTCGTATGTTGATGTGATTAAATATATAACAACATCATTGATAGCCCTGACAATAGTATTGAATATAAGGATGGCCGGAGTGGTTCTGGTCATCTCATTGCTGACTATCCCGCCAAACATTGCCATGTTATTTACAAGAGTATATTTTAATATAGTTGTCTGGTCGATTCTTGCAGGATTTATTGGTACTGCAACAGGTTATGTTATTTCTTACTATGCAGGTATACCTGTAGGCGCTACTATAATCTTTACTCTTGTAATAATATGGGTACTGGTAAAAACCACTACTCTGTTAATTATGAAATTATCAAAAAGGAAAACTCTAACTACTTAATAAAATGTGCCTTTACAGTACTAATAATTTTTTGCTAAACTACCCTCTTTCTTATTTCCCACAAGGGGGAAATGGTCCTACTCCTTCGCGAGTGGGGGAAGGTTGGGAAGGGGGTCACATGCTTAAATTATTAATATGAGCTTAAAAACAAAAGAATATTCTTAACATATAAATAAAGATTAAAATGGATTACGATCTTATAATAATTGGCAGCGGACCTGGCGGCTATGTAGCCGCTATCAGAGCATCACAGTTGAAAATGAAAGTAGCAGTAGTTGAAAGAGCTGAACTTGGAGGAATCTGTCTTAACTGGGGATGTATACCCACAAAATCACTCCTGAAAAGTTCCCAGGTCTTTGACTATCTGACTCATGCATCTGAATATGGAATTACTATTTCTGGTGAAGTAAAACCCGATTTTAACGCAATTATTTCACGAAGCAGAAATGTGGCCAACGGTATGAGTAAAGGAGTTCAGTTCCTTTTTAAAAAAAACAATATTGAACACATCAAAGGATTTGGTCGTCTGGAAGGAAACAATAAGGTTCAGGTGGAGGATCCTGAAGGGAACAAAAATAATTATACTGCATCAAATATAATATTAGCGACAGGTGCAAGATCGAAGGAGCTTCCAAACCTGAAACAGGACGGAAAGAAGATAATCGGCTACCGTGAGGCTATGACACTACAAAAGCAACCGGGTTCAATGGTTGTTGTAGGATCAGGGGCAATCGGAAGTGAATTTGCCAATTTCTATCAGTCTCTGGGAACAAAGGTGACCCTTGTAGAGCTTTTACCGAGGATTGTTCCGGTTGAAGATGAAGAGGTCTCAAAACAACTGGAGAGATCGTTTAAGAAAACTGGTATGAAGGTAATAACCGGTTCATCAGTTGAATCTGTGGATACTACAAAAGAGAAGTGCCAGGTTACTATCAAAACACCCAAGGGAACGGAAATTGTTGAAACAGATATTGTCCTGTCAGCTGTCGGTATTACGACAAACATTGAAGATATTGGTCTTGAAAAAGCTGGTGTTAAGACTGATAAAGGGAAAGTTGTTGTAGATGATTATTATTGTACATCAATCCCTGGCATTTTTGCCATCGGTGATATTGTTCATGGACCGGCACTTGCCCATGTGGCTTCAGCAGAGGGAATAATTTGTGTCGAAAAGATTTCAGGAATAGAAGTCGAACCTCTTGATTATAAAAATATTCCAGGATGCACATACACCACTCCTGAGATAGCTTCATGTGGTCTTACCGAAGCTGCTGCCAAGGAAGCCGGTTATAATATCAAAATTGGAAAATTCCCGTTTACCGCTTCAGGAAAAGCCAGCGCGTCAGGTGCAAAAGATGGTTTTGTCAAACTTATATTTGATGCAACATACGGCGAGCTGCTTGGTGCACATATGATCGGAGCCAATGTTACCGAAATGATTGCAGAGATAATTGTTGCCAGAAAACTTGAAACTACAGCGCACGAAATAATTAAATCAGTACATCCGCATCCTACGATGTCGGAGGCAATAATGGAGGCTGCTGCAGAGGCTTATGGGGAAGTGATACATCTATAATTCTGTTCATTTTTTGCTCGCCCAAAAAATGAACCAAAAAAGGGCGGCCTCAGATCTTTTTTGGGATTATCATTTTCTCGGCTGCCCACGCATTACAACTTGTCGTCCTTCGTCCTCCTCAAACAGTAATGCTTGTATTGGCCCATCGCTTCGCAACCTCCAAAATGCTAATCTTGTTCCAAAAAAGATCTGAAGGCATTGCTCGCCTTACGGCGATTTGGTTTGAATAAATTTTGATTTTTGCTCACAATTTTAATTATTTTTTAAAGGTGTTCGCGAGCTCTCCCGCTTCGCGGGATCGGTTCTTTGGTTACTTTTTTTGCATCAAAGCAAATCAAAAGGTCTTATAATATTCATTTTAAAATACGATACCACATTTAGGGCCGAAAGTACCCTATCTTGATCTAATTAATAATAATATACAACAATATACAATAATTAACAATAATTAATAGTATTAAATAATAGAGGTTTACTATCTTTACAGTCTAACCAAAATTTCATTTATTATGAAAAGTCAAATCAGGTTACTGGAAGTATTTAAAATATTTCAAGACACAGAAACACTCTTTGATGAACGAACTAATGAGCAATCAAACAAAATAATTCTTAATCAGATTCTAATCATCTGCGCGTTTACATTTCTATATGGCGCAGTAATGGGCAGTTATCATAGTTTTCTTCAATCTATTATGGCTGGATTAAAAATCATATTTCTGTTTTTATGTACAATAATAATATGTTTTCCATCATTTTATGTGATTCAACAAGTCTTGGGTTCTAAGATGAATCTGAGGCAAATGATAATTATTGTCTTAAGTGGATTTGTACTCACCTCAGAAATAGTATTGTCTTTTTCACCCATAATTATTCTTTTTCAGATTACTGGAGGTAATTATCATTTTTTGCAACTGCTTCATGTAGCAGTATTCTTATTTGGTGGGATTTTTGGAATGAGACTAATGATTGAAGCGTTGAAATTTGCTTGTGAAAAGAAAGATATTTATCCCCATATTGGGGTTACAGTATTCAGAATTTGGATTATAATTCTAGCATTTGCAAGTATTCAGCTGGCTTGGAATTTAAGGCCGTTTTTAGCAAATAAAAATGAGGAGTTTAAATTATTTAGGAAATATGAAGGTAATTTTTATACAGCAATTATTTATTCCGTACAACAACTTGTCTCAAATGGAGATAATCAGTATAATGAAGTAGTAAAAAAACCTTTTCAATATCAGGATAATAACAATTCCCAAATTAGTGATACCAATATATTAAAAATTTTGAAAAAATAAGATATGGATGATATTATGACTCTTGAAGAAGTTGCTCAGTATTTAAAACTGAAACCTCAGACTATTTATACTTGGGCACAAAAAGGGGATATTCCTGCAGCAAAACTAGGAAGGGAGTGGAGATTTAAGAAGTCAATTATAGATAAGTGGTTCGATCAGCGTATAAATGAAAAATTCTCAATATTTCTTAATAAATAACCTTCATCTCCATATGTGAACGAAATGCCTATTATATGACAAGGAATCGGTAACTAAAAATCTATAAAAAAATGAAACGAATTTTATTTATTGTTGGAATTTGCCTTGCAATCCTGTTTTTTAGCTTTTTTCTGGCCGGGCGCATTATGTGTGGCATAGGAATAAGGGAACGCATTAATATTGCTAAAAAACATTACCCGGGTAAGGCAGAAGATGCTCTAATCGCATATCTTGCAGATACTAATAATTCTTCGCAAAAACGATCAGATGTGGCAATCTGGACATTAGGGCAGATTCGCTCAAGGAAGGCATTGCCTATTCTTAACGGACTTTATAAAAATGATCCGCTAGGCATGACCTGCAAAGGTCACCATAATACGGTTCTATGCCAGTATGAGATTCATAAAGCTAAAGTTTCTATCGAACATAGTTGGCTGGGTGCTAAAGAGAAGAACTGGTTTGGTTCGTGGCCAGAGCTTAATAAATAAAACTTTCTTAACTGATTTATATTTAACATATTATTCTGAGTTGCATTGTATTATTTTAATAAAACAAAATGAAAAGAAGTCGCTTGATAATTAGTCTTTTTGCTTTTATTTTATTACTGCCAAATTGTTCTCAGATTAGCAATAAAGAAAAAATTGATGCAAAAAATATCTACACTAATTGTAGTCAAATTGCAGAATTGTGGTTAAATGAACTTGATAAAAACGGTTATAGCTATTTAACCAAATTGAAATTATCAGATCTGCTTAAAAAAGAAATAAATGAAAATGAAATCAAAAATTTTTTCTTAAACAATGATAGAATATTCGGGAAGGTAAAGGAAAGAAAATTTATTGCAGCACATTTTTGGTTAGATAACAAACTATTAACATATTTTCCGAATTATGATAAAACGCTGCTAAAAAGAGTTGGAAAAGTAGAAGCTAAGGATGGCTTCTATAAAATTGATCCCAAATATATGGGATTACAAAAATCAGCAGATATGTTCAAATCTTTCCCTATTGGGAATTATGTGATACTAATGTACA
>JADGPU010000128.1 GCA_017882305.1 Bacteroidales bacterium
CAACAGGCCTTGATGATATATTCAATGTAGTGATTCCTCAAAATATCGATTTCATTTCTCCTGGTAGACGTTTTTTTGTTGGTTTAAATGTTGATTTCGAAAAAATCAGATAGGAAATTCAAGAACTTATACAGAGAAACAAAGAGCGTTTTTCCTTAAGTCTCTCTGTGCAACTCTGTGTCTCCTCTGTGTTTCTCTGTGACAGTTTTTAGTCTTTTATTTCCTTTGGTTCTTCAACTTCTTCTGGACTCTCAAGCGTTGCAAACTGAAGCGGTTTCCTGAAAAAGTTTGTCCTATATGCACCATAAATAAGGCCAACAGAAAGCCATGATATACCTACGATTTTTGCTTTGATTCCCAAACTGAACCAGAGATATAGACAGACTGAAAATCCGAGCACAGGAACTATAAAATGTGTAAAAGTTTTGTGTTCGCTACGTAAAAAATAGCGTACAAAAGATGAGACATTGACTCCCATGAATGCAATAAGTGCCCCAAAATTAAGCAACTGAGCTCCTAACGGGTAGCTCAGCAGGAATACTCCACCGAGTACTATTACACCAACCAGAATAATATTGTTAGAGGGTATACGTGTCTTAGGATTGATTTTAGCAAAGAACTTTCCTGGGATAGCATTGTCTCTTCCCATGCCATACAAAAGTCTGCCTGCTCCTAGGTGAGCGCCTGCCCCTGAACCGATGGTAGCTACCAATAATGCAAGGTTGACCGTATGAAACAGCCACTGACCACCTGCCTTACCTGCAATATAACAAAAAGCAGTATCCTGATCGGGGAAGGTAGTTCCCGGCCATACCATCTGGGCGGCATAAACCTGCACTGATGCCAGTATCCCGGTAATTATACAGACAAGCACAGTAGCGAGCAGGATATTGCGACGCGGATTATGCACCTCTTCCGACAAAGTTGAGATACCGTCGAACCCGATGTATGTAAGTACCGCCAGCGATGCACCTGCTGATACAGCAGGAAATGAAAAAGTTTTTGGGTCATAGAATGGTCTGGTCCATTCTCCTGCATTTGCCGGAGGATTCAAGAACAGATAACGGACAGCTGCTGCCAGGAAAAGTATTATAACGACACCCAGACCGGTTGCAATGATAGAGTTGGTACGGGAACTAGATTCAATGCCACGCAGGTTCATTGCGGTAAACAGACAGGTGAAGGCAACTGCATAGACTCCGTAGGGTATTTCAGGAATTAAATTTATTGCAGCTTTGCTAATCCAGATTACGCATATTATAGGATTCATAATATAATCGAAAATCATTCCCCAGCCGACAAAGTATCCAAGTGAGGGATGGATTTCCCTGCTGACATATGTATAAGCCGACCCGGCACTGGGATAAGCATTAGCCATTCGTCCGTAACTGATAGCAGTGAACAGCATTGCAAACATACCAATCAATATCGTAGTAACTACATGACCACGTGCCAGGCTGGCCGCGGCGCCGAACAATGGCATAGGAGCAGTAGGCTGAATTAGGATAATCCCGTAAAGTACCAGGGATGATAGTCCGAGAACACGTTTTAAACCCGGACCGGAGGGGGCTGAAGTATGGGTGTCACTCATATGGCTAGCTAATAATAAAAGATAATGACCATAAACCTAATAATAATAAACCTAATTTATTAACTTTAATACCCACAAATTGATTTTTTTCAATAACTAACAGAATCTGCAATATGAAAACACGTATTGTCTTAGCTTTCACCTTATTGGTTATGCTTACCATTAACTGTCTTGCACAAATTTCAACAAGTGGAAAACTTCTGTTAAAAGATAACTGGGCAATCCAGTCTTCCAAAGAAATAAAATCAGATGCAAAGACTATATCATCTACCGGATTCCGGACTGATGGATGGTATCCTACTTCTGTCCCTACAACTGTCCTGGCTGCACTTGTAGCAAACAAAGTTTACCCCGATCCCTACTATGGGACCAATTTCAACAACCTTCCGGGCACTATTCCTTATCCAAAGCGGGAAATGCCGGATGGCAGTCGGTTTAAAGTTGCATGGTGGTACCGTACTGAGTTCAAAATTCCTGCCGAGTATAAAAAAATGCACACATGGCTTCAATTTCACAGCATCAATTACAAGGCTAATATCTGGCTGAACGGCAAACTTATTGCTGATACAACCACAATTGAAGGCGCTTACAGACTTTTTAACCTCGACATTTCAAAAGCAGCTATGCCTGGTGATAATAATTGTCTTGCTCTCGAGATATTTCCTCCAAAGGGAATGGATCTTACCATTACATGGGTTGACTGGAACCCCACTCCACCCGACAGGGGAATGGGCATCTGGTATGATGTTACTGTTCATGCAACAGGAGATGTATCTATTGAAAGTCCTCAGGTAGTGACAAAGCTGAACCTGCCGTCAACCGATCAGGCCAGACTGACTATCACAGCAGTACTTCGGAACACAGAGGCGAAAAAGGTAACAGGAGTTTTAAAGGGGACCATTGAAAACATTACTTTCTCAAAGGAAGTCTCCCTGGAATCCGGTGAAGCAAAGCTGGTGAGCTTTTTACCTGAGACATTTCCCCAACTTGTATTAGCCAATCCACGCCTCTGGTGGCCCCATACTGTCGGACCCCAGAATCTTTATGACCTGAACCTTAGTTTTGATGCTTCAGGCAAAACAACCGACACAAAGAAGGTTCGCTTTGGTATTCGCGAAATAACAGCATGGATGAACAATTTTGACAAACAGCATACAAAAGTTTTCCAGGTAAATGGTAAAAACATTGTGATCAGGGGTGGAGGCTATGTGCAGGACCTTATGCTGAGGCCTTCAAATGAAAGGGTTGATGCTGATCTGATGTATGCAAAACACATGAATCTGAATGCGCTGAGAATGGAAGCCCCGCGCGGATCGGACTATCTGTTTGAGAGATGTGATGAAGAAGGCATTTTGCTGATGGTCGGATGGTGCTGCTGCAGTTCATGGGAAAAATGGGAAAAATGGACACCTCATACAGGAGATGTTGCTGAAGCGAGCTGGAAAGATCTGATTATCCATCTGCGCAATCACCCATCGGTTTTTACATGGTTATACGGAAGCGATAATTTCCCGCCTGCTGATGTTGAAAAACGGTACTTAAAAGTATTGGATGAATGTGATAATACACGACCCTCAGAATCATCGGCCACTCAAGAACCCAGTGTCATTGCCGGCATAACCGGTGTTCACATGGGCCCATATCCGGACGTATATGCCTATGAGACGCCTTCCTACTGGTATACAAAACTTGAATTTAATACGGAAGCAGGTCCAACAGGTGAACAAATTCCTCCAATAGAGACAATGAGAATGATGATGCCGGAAAAGGATCTATGGCCTATGAGTCCGTCATGGGACCTTCGATTACATAAGGCATTCTATCCGATTGCCAGGACTGCCTTTGAATCGCGCTATGGGAAACCAACCGGAGTTGAAGAGTACTGTATGAAATCACAGGTTTTTCAGAATGAGGCAGTTAAGGCGATGTTCGAAGCATTCGCAGCCAATAAATACCGTTCAAGCGGGATTATTTACTGGATGTATAATTCCGCCTGGCCCAAAATGTACTGGCAGTTGTACGACTATTATTTTATGCCCAACGGAGCATTTTATGGTGCAAAAAGTGCATGTGAACCTCTTCACATTCAATATTGTTATGATGATAATTCAATTAAAATTGTGAATTGTTTCTACCACGATTTTACCGGACTGATAGCGAAAGTGCGAATATACGATTTTAATATGAAGCCGGTAATGTCGACAATGATGGACGCCAAAGTTGCTGCAGATGGGAGTGAGAAAATATCTACCCTCGATATCCCGAAGGATATCTCAAAAGTTTATTTCCTGAAACTGGAATTGAATGATGCCTCAGGAAAACTAATATCGTCCAATTTTTACTGGTTAAGCTCGAATGGGGATGAGAAAGCTGATTTTACTGATCTTAGTAAACTTCCTTCAGCAACCGTAAATGTTACTGCTTCAGAAATTCAACAGGAAGGAAATAAATGCAAGCTCACGGTTACAATTGAAAACCCCGGCACGGGTCTTGCTTTCGCCGTTAATCCAAAGATTCTGAAGTTAACTTCCAAAGAACCTGTACTTCCGGTATTCTGGGAGGATAATTATATCTCTCTTCTTCCAAAGGAAAAGAGAGTTCTGCAGGTTGAATTCGATCTCCAAAACCTGGATGGAGAAAAGCCTCTTTTGAAAGTTGACGGGTGGAATGTGAGTGCAATAGAAAA
Organism: Bacteroidales bacterium; assembly: GCA_017882305.1. Lineage (GTDB taxonomy): Bacteria > Bacteroidota > Bacteroidia > Bacteroidales > VadinHA17 > LD21. The sequence continues at coordinate 4,278 of JADGPU010000128.1, forward strand.
GGAGATTAAATAGTTCTTTACTATTTTACACCATCAATATACCTGTTGTTGACAATTAGTTTTCGCATTTCCAGCATACTGATCGGACCCTGAATCCGGAATATAACATTACCGCCCTGTTCTAACAGCAATGTGTATGGCAGTGCGCCAGACTGGCGGGGTGGCAAAATTAGGGGTAAATGGAAAAGTCGGACAAATTGACCACCCCGCGCCGGTTTAAATTTATTTTTAAATAAATTTGACTTGTATTATGGTGCATTGTAACTTTGATAGGATTATGTTCTTCCTCCTTACTATAAGTACATTTATTAATAAAACATACCTTTACCCAATGGATTCTGATTACCAGATATTATGAAATAAGGCCGATAAGAAATATTAAGTTGAATATTTTCTGGAATTACCAACCTTATTTTGATTTCTATAATATATTGCTAATAAAACATTTAAAAAAAATTGCACCAAAAAGGATCTACTAAAAAATTAAATACAATGAGTACAAAAATGTTTATTTCAAAGTACGAACAGCAAGTTTATTCTATCCTTCGTATTGTTGTTGGATTTCTTTTTCTGTGGCACGGTTCACAAAAGCTTTTCTCCTTCCCACCGGCAGGACAAGTGATACCTCCGTACATAGTATTTATCGCAGGCCCAATAGAGTTCTTTGGAGGCCTTCTGGTCATGATAGGTCTTTGGACTCGCTGGACAGCATTCATTTGTAGTGGAGAAATGGCTTATGCTTACTGGTTTATACATGGAACGCATGCTTTACTCCCTCTGCATAACGGCGGTGAGTGGGCAGTAATTTATTGTTTCCTGTTTTTGTTTATTTCCACCAGGGGCTCTGGAGTATTCAGTGTTGACCATATGTTAAAAAAGGGAAGTTAGATACAAGGTTTATAGTGTACATAAACTGGATGTTCCTTATATTGCTGAACGCTAGATATTAAGGGTTGATATCAAATTCTATTAAAAGAGCACTATAAAAATAATCGAGTTTCCATCTTAGTGCTGCATTACAGAAAAACTAGATCTAAGATTTGCAGGATAAATCTCGACTAATAATTAACCCAGTGGTATAAGCAGACAAAAAAATCAATGAAAAAGGAATCCATGTTCCCAAAATACTTTTAAACATTCTATAACTTTTTTCAAATACCGGGGCAACTAATCCTGCATCCATTGTAATTACAAAGAATAAAAAGATAAATGCAGGGTAAATAGTAGATGTGTAGTTAAATTTCTTGTAATAAACCAAAGCAACCATAAAGGCAAAAATCGGAGCAACTATTGCATGAATCATTAATGTTATTTCAATTGTAGTAACAGAACGCCCAATCGTTATTGTTGCCCACATAGTGCCCACACTATAAATGCATGGATTAAAACAATAATGATTTTCTTGAAGTTTAATTTGTTCATATTTTTATCTACATAAAATTGCTAAGTTTATATCAGCCTTTACAGATGTTACCTGCATTTTTTTCCATTCGAGTGCTTTTAAAACCTTCAATAAGTATGTACTGTTGTTTAGTGTTCGTGCATTTTATTCATATTTCCAAGTCATTATGTATTGCAAATCATGAATTGAGTCAACATTTTCTTTTGTGTGTTTAAGCCAGTTTCCTGATAGTCCGTTTTGCAAAGAGGTTAACTCGAAATGAGATAATGCGATACCCATATCAATATCATGTAATCCTCTTAACTCGTACCTTTTACTCATTGATTTTTTATAAAAATGAAATTCATTCAAAGTTTCATCAAAAAATACTCTCCAGGGTTGAGTATTTCCAGATGATGGTGCTAATCTTACCATCTCCAGAGAATCAGAATATTTCTTTACATATTCAGGGGTTAAAGGCGTTTTCAATTTGTAAATGAAAAACGACTTTTCCCAACTATGCCTTTTTGAGGCGTTAATAGTGAATCTTATATATTTATCTTGATATGTTTGTTTTTCTTCAGAATATCCGACTATTACTATACTTGGTATATCAAAACCATCTTCAATGGATATTTCATTAAAATACGTATAATCAAAGTATCCGACCCAGCAGGTTGACAAGTTCATTTCAGTGGCTTTTAATACTACTTTTTCCATAAGGTATCCATAGTTCACCCTTGATGCTACTGTTGATTTTGACGTTCCCAAAATATAACTATTGTGTCCTTTAATCATTCCTAAGTCAAGTTTCATTTTCTTGTCAGTATTGTTCTTTTCAATGATTCTGAAATTTACAACCTCATTTTCTAAGCCTTTGTTATTTTCAATAATGAAATTTTCGAGGTCTTGCTTGTCAGCAGGTTTTAATGCAATTTGATTAAATGTCCTGCTTGATTTTCGTTTTTTAATTGTCTCAATAATATCCATATCCTATTTTTTTTTACATAAAGCCTAACAACTCCATAAACTCAATCTGTCGTGCTTATTTGCTCTTTAACGATAATGTCGCCTGACCGTAAATGGCTTAAAATAGACATCAAACACTGCTGACTAATTTATAACAAAAATACCTTCAATTTGATATTTATGGCAACCAATCATGGATTGCTTTATATACAGATAGTTCATCAAGAGAATCCATATTTAGAAATTAATTCCGCAAACAGCGAATTGACAAACCGAACAGTTTTCTTGAGCCTAACCTATTTATCGATCTGAGAGCGTATTGCAGTTCAAAGCACCAAGCGCTTGCCTCACCCTCCTCAGTAGAAGACCACCAGTACCCCTTGCTGCCAAGATCGTAGAATCTCCCATCTTCGTATCGACCGCCACTCGGAAATGCAGTAAACCCGCTTTCATTGGTTGCTCCAGTATTAGGTCTTTCCCAATGGGTTGTGCCTGTTTCTTTTAATTTTCCTCCAGCAACACGTTCTCCTCCCAAATAGGTTGTCAGTTTTGTCCATTCTTCATCGGTGGGAACATGCCAACCTCTAGGGCATAATTTATTTGTACTAACTGTATACCAATTATACAAAGCACCGAATGTGTTTTTATTGGCAGTTGCATCATTATTATTCCAACAATATTCAGGCGTAGTTAAGTCTGTCCATGCGGTATTATCAGTAACCAAAGGGATTGTTTTACCATCATAATACTTCGTAGTTTTCAGATTTTCAGCCATCCAAACCTGTTTGCCAATGGTTACGGTTTTGTAAACATTGCCATCAATATCTTTTACGGTCTGTGCTTGTAGTCCAGATAACCCAACGCAAAACAAGGTTACTAAGAATAAGATTACATTTTTGTATTTCATTTTTGTTCTCCTTTTTATTTTTTGTCCTTTTGCTTCATAATTCACTGGTTTAAAGTTATCATATTTAAACTTAACCAGAGGCAATAGATTTGGGTAGTATTATATTTTATTTGGCTTACGTTGTTGTCTTTCGTAACTTTATTATATAAATAACTATCATGTCAAGTCTCTTAGCAGGCTACGAATATGACATCTGCCTTCGCAATGCTTTGGCAGACAAGTCTTCATCAGCTACCGCCAGAAAGACAACAAAGGCGATAGATGGGTGAGTGAGTTTGTTGCATTTAATAAACTGGCAAAGGAAGATCAGTTCGGAAGAGATATAAGACTTACCAGTGGAAATGTGGCCAGTAGAATATTATCGATTAAGATTCATGACCTCGACCAGGAGGATAAAACGCTGATCCCATGGGGGAGAACCTTGCATACCAAATTACTCCATTATTCGTTTCACTCATAAAGGCTTTTTATTTTTCATCTAAAATTAATTTAATAATCAG
>JADGPU010000129.1 GCA_017882305.1 Bacteroidales bacterium
AGTATGGTTTCTGATCTGATAGTTAATTAAAATTCAAAATCATTGAACAATGGTTGCAAAGTATTATGTGACTTTAAGAACCCGGACAAATGAGAATCACGCCATCCATAAAGAAGGGTGTCCCTTTTTGCCGGATGATGAACAGAAGATTTACCTGGGAAAGTTTAGTTCGGGTCACGATGCCGTAAGAGAAAGTCAACGGCACTTCATAAAGACAAAGAGTTGTCTTTTCTGCTCCCGGGAGCTTAGCGAAAATAATGAGAAACCCTCGAGATATAAACTGGTTAAAAACACTGCTGAGCTGCCGGTGCCATTATCATATCATCAAAGTCTTCTTTGTTGTCTGAATTGAGACAGGATTTGCGTTTCGCATTTAGCGTTTGGTATTGATTGTAAAATCATCAGCATCGTTAAATACGGGGAACTTTTTTCTGAAATCGGATAGTTCGGTCAGGGATATTTCAGCGGAAACAGAACAATCACTTTCAGTACGGGCAGATGACAGAATTTCGCCCAGGAAATCTATTATCATTGATTCTCCGCAATATCTTATTCCTGCACTATCAGTTCCTGTTCTGTTTGATCCCGCCACATAACATTGATTTTCAATTGCCCTGGCTTTCAAAAGAGCAGTCCAGGCATTTTGCCTGATTTCAGGCCAGTTTGCAGCATAAATAATCAGGTCGGAGTCTTCCACGTTCCTGCTCCATACAGGAAAGCGCAGATCGTAACATATATAAGGACTGATCTTTACACCCCGGAAACTGAAAATCAATTTTGATTTCCCGGCTGAGAAAAGCTTATCTTCACCTCCAACCCTGAACAAATGGCGTTTATCATAATGCCAGACCTCATTCCCAGGAGAAACAAATACCCATCTGTTAAAGAAGTTCATGTTTTCCTTAACAATGTAGCTTCCGCACAATCCAAAGTTTCCTTTTTCAGAGATACTCTTCATCCATACGAAGGTTTCTCCATAAGGCGATTCGCTTAGTTCCTCCGGATTCATAGAGAACCCTGTATTGAACATTTCAGGAAGTATAACGATATCTGTCTTATTAAAAAGAGGAGAGATAAGTCGGGAAAGATTCTGATAATTAAGCGATTTATCTTCCCAGATTATATCGGGTTGGACTACTGATATCTTCATAATAAGCAAAGGTAATATTAACTGCAAAGATCGCAAAATCCAAGCAAAGGGAGTCCTTAAGTAAATTCTGATTTCTTGTTTAAAACCCCTCTGTCAGCTGCGCTGCACCATCGCGGCAGGCAGGCGCCTTCGCTAAAACAGCCCACCGAGTCGAAATGTATCCGCCAGGTAGGGCAAAAAAAGGGGACTTTACTGCATAAAAAAAAGCACAGGTCTAATGAAGCCTGTACTTTTTTTCAAAATAGTTTCAGGTTTATTATTTCTTATTCAAAGACACATAATAATCAGTGAATATACCAGAGATTAATGGTTTGTAATAAAGCCAGAAGAATCTTCGGGTATCATCCGGTTTATCGGAAAATAGAACTCCTTTAAGTTTCTCCACACCCTTAAGTCTGGCTGTCCAGAATGGTACATCGTAAGTTGCAAAATCTCCTGAGAAATAATAGGTTCTCTGTGTAACCGGATCCTGAACAACTGCAGGGAAATCATTCTGCAAGGCATTGTTAATCAATAGAGAATCACCTAATGGTGTTGTATCAAGCTTAAACTTTGAAATAACTTTATTTTGAAGAGGATCTATAATATCAAACCATTGGTCGAATGCGACTGATGCGGGGACTCCGTACTTTTGACATGATGCAGCATCAGTAATTATATGAGGTATCGTATTTTTAAGCTGTATACCTTCCTCGAGGACCACAATATCTTTCTCTTTGAGAATAACAACGCCAGGTTTTTTGAAAGTCCATGGTTTCTTGTACTCTTTACGATACATGGCTGTCATCCAGACCGGGAAATTGGTGCCTGTTGTATCAAGAGAACTGAAGTACTTTCCTGTCCAGCCTGAAAAACTTATGCCTAGTTTTTCCTGGGTTCTAAATGAGTCAAACTGAGCTGTCGGATAGTCGAATGCGTTGTATTCCATTATAATAAGCTTATTCCTGTCCTTCATTTCCTTAAGAAGCAGGAAGTCATTATTATTAAGTCCACCATAAATTTTTCTCGATTTGCGGCTTTTGTTTATACCTCTGAACCAGTCGTTAAAAAATACTCCGTAAGTATCAGTAAAATATATCGCATCATTCTTATCTGCGAGATTAATAACATCGGAGAGACGGTAATCCTTTTTGTCCCATTTTTTCTCACGCAAAGGACGTTGAGGGAAGAATCCATAATAGTCTTTTGTGTAGGAATAACTGGCACTATTTTCTTTTTTTACAAATCTTTCATTAGTCAGTATCCAGGTAAATGGTTTGTGATGTTCGCGTTCCAGTGTAGGAACAGTCTTATCAACTATAATTATATCCAATGGCTTTTTCGATAGATTGCTCCATCGGATCAGATTAATTACAGGCAGGGCAATAATTACTGCCAGAATGATAACCACAATAAGCAGAGTTTTTTTCATAACTGAATATATCTGAATGTATTCAAATACAATAACTACAACCCGATTATTCCCAAAAATTCATTTTCAATTGTTAAAAGTATTAATTTATTTTTTTTAAAGAAAATAAATTTGAGGCAATTTAGTAAAAAATATTGAAACGCAATAGCAGCTAGTACCCACAGGATGAATTATTGCTTCTTTTGTCAGCACCCCCGGCTTTTTTCCCTCCGGGCAGTATCATGATTGCATTGACAGAGCCTATAGATGGGCGTTCTTTTAATATATGACCTATATCTCTAAGTTTTTCTAAAGAAACGCTGTCTATAGCATGTTTTTCGTAGCTGATCCAGTCGGGTAACCATTGATGATGAAACCTTCCGGCATCGACTGCCTGCGCTATACTCATCCCGAAATCGAGCACATTAACAATTACCTGGAAAACCGTTGTCGGAATAGTTGAACCTCCGGGGGATCCTAAAACCAGTAGAAGTTTTCCCTCTTTTTCCACAATTACCGGAGTCATCGAACTCAGCATTCTTTTTCCTGGCTGAACAGAATTAGCTTCACCACCCACCAGTCCGTACATATTAGGGAAACCCGGCTTCACTGAAAAATCGTCCATCTGATTATTAAGCAAGAATCCTGCACTGTCTACCACAATACTGTTGCCGAATGTGTTGTTCAGAGTGGTTGTCGCTGCGACAGCATTTCCTCCTGCATCTACAACAGAATAGTGAGTTGTTTCCTCACTCGTATATCCTTCCGGGGAACCCGGCCTGATTTCCTGTGAAAATGAAGCTCTCTTTTCATCGAAAGTACTCATGCGGTCAATCAGGTATTTTTTACTAACTAATTGATTAACTGGTATTTTAACAAATTCTGGATCGCCAAGATATTCCGAACGGTCTGCAAAAGCTCTTCTTTCTGCTTCGACCATAAGATGAATTGTCTTAGAGGAATTAAAACCCCATTCACTCAGCGGATAAGGATCGGTCATCTTTAAAAGCTGGATTAAAATAATACCTCCGCTTGAAGGAGGCGCCACGGTAATAATTCTAAAACCTTTATAGTCGGCTGTGAGAGGTATTCTTGAAACCGATCTGTACTCTTTCAGATCCTGTTCTGATATGATCCCGTTGCCTCTGTTCATCTCCCTGATCATCAACCGGGCAGTCATTCCTGAATAGAATCCTTCGCGGCCCTGATCTCTTATTCGCTTAAGAGTCTCAGCAAGGGCACTCTGAATAAGAATATCTCCCTCCTTCCATAATGAATCCTTCACAAATGCAGGTCTGAATGAATTTCTGACAAGGAATGACTTCCTGTTTGAATTAAAATCTTCAGCTTGCCTCCTTGTGACAGGAAATCCTTTTTCTGCAAGGTCAATTGCCGGTTGAATCACATCTTTAAAAGGGAGCTTGCCATATTTTGAATGGGCGATTATCATTCCATCTACGGTACCAGGTACTCCACTTGCAAGATGTGTTTCAGTACTCAGACCTTCAGATACATTTCCGGATTTATCAAGATACATATCGCGTGATGCATGTATCGGTGCTTTTTCCCTGTAGTCAATCACATCGGTCTTGCCATCACTTGTCCTTATCAGCATAAATCCACCACCGCCTATATTGCCCGCTTCAGGGTAGCATACAGCAAGAGCAAATTCTGTGGCCACGGCGGCATCAACGGCATTTCCGTCTTTCTGCAAAATGCTGACGCCAATCCGGGAACTCTGCGGGTGAGCGGAGACTACCATTCCATTGTCAGTAGTAATATCCTGACCTTCAACAAATTTATCTTTCTCTTGAGCGGACTTAACTGAACATCCTGTAATAAATATCAATCCGAAAAAAATGCAAATAAGCCTATTCATTGCAGTTTATATAAATAGCAAAAACGATTTTCTTGTTTAATGAACTCAAACCCTTTTTCCCACTTTCTGTTCCGTAGCTTAATGAACTCACACCCCATGGGGGTGAGTACATTACTTTCCATAATACAATAATAACAATAAACTCACTATTTATATAGTGTCGTTATCAAAATCTGTGAGAACAAAAATTGTTTTATTACTTTTATGCAAACATTTTTAAGATGCTGGCAAATCAACCTCTTGCTGAAAGGTTAAGACCGAGAGAACTCGGTGAGTTCTGCGGACAGGAACACCTCGTAGGCAAAAATGCAGTTTTGAGGAAGGTTATTGAATCGGGAAATATTCCTTCATTTATCTTATGGGGTCCTCCGGGTGTTGGAAAAACAACTCTTGCAGGAATTATTGCAAACACACTTAAAAGGCCTTTTTTTCATCTTAGCGCCGTACATTCAGGAGTTAAGGATGTCAGGGAGACAATCGAAAAAGCAAAAAATCAGCAGTTCTTTAACCAGCCTAATCCCATCCTTTTCATAGATGAGATTCACCGGTTTAACAAGTCACAACAGGATTCACTTCTGAGTGCAGTTGAGCAGGGAATAATAACCCTTATCGGAGCAACCACTGAGAATCCCTCTTTTGAGGTCATATCTCCGCTCCTTTCGAGGTGCCAGGTTTATGTGATGAAACCATTAACTGAGGAGGAGCTTTTAAAATTAATGAACACAGCATTAAAAAAGGACAGCTATCTTGCTGCATACGATATCGAAATTTCAGAGCATGAGGCTCTTATACGTGTCGCCGGGGGTGATGCCAGGAAACTCTACAATGCTCTTGAACTTGTGGTAAGCTCTGAAGCAGATGAATCATCTCCTGAAAAGATCATCATTAACAATGAAATGGTTTTGAGACATGTTCAGAAGAATCTTGCACTATACGACAAGAATGGTGAACAGCATTATGATATTATCTCTGCTTTCATAAAATCGCTTAGGGGAAGCGATCCGAATGCGGCTGTTTACTGGCTTGCACGCATGGTTGAAGGAGGAGAAGACCCCAAGTTTATTGCACGTCGGATGCTGATCCTGGCCGCTGAAGATATCGGTATTGCCAACCCGAATGCCTTGCTTCTTGCCCAGGCTTGTTTTGAAGCAGTAAATGTAATCGGATGGCCGGAATCGCGTATTATTTTGTCGGAAGCTGCGATTTACCTGGCTACCTCCCCGAAAAGTAATTCGTCTTATATGGCTATTGAAGATGCCATTGGGACTGTTAAATCCGAAGGTGATCTGCCTGTTCCTTTGCATATAAGGAATGCTCCAACCAATCTTATGAAGAATCTGGGTTACGGGAAAGACTACAAATATGCGCATAGTTACACGGGAAATTTTATCCCTGATAATTTTCTTCCTGAAGAGATAAAGGGAACTGTTTTTTATGATCCGGGGATAAACGCCAAAGAGGAAGAGATAAGGAAGAGACTTTCTGCTATGTGGAAAGATATTTACAATTATGATAAGAAATAAAAAATTTCCCGCAGATTACGCAGATTAACGCTGATATTTAAAATCCATCTGCGACGATCAGCGAGATAAGCGGGAAACAAGAATTAAGAACTGTCACAGGGTTGCTCTGAGAAACACAGAGAAACAGAGAAAAACAAGAAGACAATTCCTTATATAATTTTTTTTTTTAACTTTGTTATAATATGTCACAAGCTGGAATAAATATTCCCGGGATAAATTTTAATGAATCTGGAAACTTTCTGTTAATTGCCGGACCATGCGTTGTTGAATCTGAAGAGATTGTATTTGAAACAGCAGGCCATCTGAAGAGTTTATCTGAAAAATACCAGATTCCTTTTGTATTTAAGTCATCCTACAGAAAAGCCAACAGATCAAGGGGAGATTCATTTTCAGGGATTGGAGACATTAACGCGCTTAAAATTCTAGCAGAAGTACGAAAGAGGTATTCTGTTCCCGTTATTACCGATATACATAACCCCAATGAAGCTGAAATTGCAGCCAATTATGTGGATATATTGCAGATTCCGGCCTTTTTGTGCAGACAAACCGATCTTCTGACAGCTGCTGCTGTCACCGGGAAATGGGTTAATATAAAGAAAGGACAGTTCCTGTCAGGGTCATCCATGAAATTTGCTGTGGAGAAAGTGAGGGAGTCAGGTAACAACAACATTATGCTTACAGACAGGGGCAATATGTTTGGTTATCAGGATATTGTTGTTGATTTCAGGAATATTCCGGTAATGAAACAGATCGGAGTTCCTGTAATTATGGACATAACACATTCGCTTCAACAACCTAATCAGGTGCAAGGTGTATCGGGAGGCAGTCCGGAAATGATAGAGACCTTAGGTAAAGCGGCCATAAGTGTAGGTGCTGATGGTATATTTATTGAAACCCATCCTGATCCATCTGTTGCAAAATCGGACGGAGCTAATATGCTAAAGCTCTCCGGGATGGATAATCTTTTGAGGAAACTCGTTGCATTAAGAAAAACAATAAATTCATTTAATTATTAATCTTTAATACCAGTTGTATGAAGAAACTAATTTTTATTATGGCAGGATTGATCATAATGTCTGTCATAAGCGCGCAATCACTTGATGAAATCGTAAAGAAGTATACCGAAGCCAACAAACTTGACCATGTTGCAAGTCTGAAAACGATTAAGATCACTGGCAATATGTCTATGATGGGGATGGAAATGCCCATGGTAATGTTTATGAAAAATCCCAATAAGATTAAATTGGTGACTACTTTTAACGGACAGGATATGATACAGGCTTTCGATGGAGAGAAAGGATATGTTGTCAGTCCCATGACTGGTTCCACAGACCCTGTGGAAATGACTCCCGAACAGGTAAACCAGACTCTCAGAAGCTGTATGTTCCAGAATTTTATGAACAGTTATTTAAAGAATGGTCAGCTTGCCCTGGCTGGTGAGGAAAATGTAAATGATAAACCTGCCTATAAGATAAAAGCCACAATTGAAGGAGGAGCTGTCATTGACATGTTCATCGACAAAAGCTCTTATTTTCTTGTTAAGACATCAACCACAACTTCAATGAACGGTATGACTGTAACAATGGATTCATATCTATCGGATTATACTGATACCAGCGGAGTCATGATACCCATGAAAACAAGCAATTCCGCACAGGGAATGGATATCCTGATTAATTTCACCAAGGTCGAAGTGGATGTTCCGATGCAAGACAGTATATTTAAAATCAAATAGATTGTAGTAAAAACAGGTCTGTTTGCTGTAGAGACAGGTCTGAGACCTGTCTCTACACATATAAAAACAGAAGAACATTAACTATATTAAAATTAAAAATGACGGACAATTGCCCGTCATTTTTTTAAACAGCTGGCCTGTAAGCCGGATTCTGTACGGTTTTGGTTTCTGTAAAAGATTTTAAAACCGGTTTCCATCATTTATCTTGGCCCGGTATCACTACCGTGCTCATACGACCTACCCCCCGGCATCGGACGAGCAGCCCTGTTCGCCGGTATACATGGTCTTTCAACCCATAAGGTGTAC
>JADGPU010000013.1 GCA_017882305.1 Bacteroidales bacterium
TTAGAGTGCGAAACGTTGTTTCCGACCATCGCCTTTTTCCCTGTAACCTGACAAATTCTTGACATTGATGTTTGTTTTACTTCTTAACTAACGTTTGTCGTTTTAAAACGAAGCGCAAAATACGTGATTTTTATCTTATTATACAAATATTTAATCTACTTTTTTTGATGAGTGTCCAATAATGAAGGTGAATGGTTGATTATCTGTTTTCTGAGAAGGTTCATAGCAGCTAGTGAAAACCTTTTAATGTTAGTGATTCTGTCATTTCCGAAAACTCGTTTTTCACAAATAACCTCATTTTCGGAAGCAACTGCTATCCAGACAGTTCCAACAGGCTTTATCTCTGTTCCCCCATCTGGTCCGGCTATACCCGAGGTAGCAACGGCATAATCTGTAATAAATAATTTTCTGGCGCCAATTGCCATTTCTTTTACAGTGCCTTCGCTTACAGCTCCTTGTTTCTCAATAGTATATTCCTGTATACCAAGTAATTGTGTCTTCACTGAATTCGCATAAGCAATAATAGAACCTTTATAATATGCTGAACTTCCAGGGATACTTGTTAATAAATGAGCAATCTCGCCACCTGTGCAACTCTCTGCAGTGGAAACCGTTTTTTTATTTGATTTTAAAAGTTTTCCGATAACCATTTCCAGAGACTCTTCATCTTCTCCATAGATGAACTCTGGAATTGTCTTATACAGCTTACCAACTTGTTCATTAATAAGATTTGATAAAGAATTATAATCTGATCCTGTTCCTGTAAGTCTCAGTTTTATTACTCCGGAAGCAGGAAGATATGCCAGTTTAATATTTTCAGGAAGTCCGGATTCAAAAGTAGTAAGTATCTCTGCGAGTTTAGCTTCGAAAGTACCATAAGTCATTATATTTCTATGAATTATGGTTTGAGATGTGAAGCGTTTGTTTAATTCTGGAAGTACAAGTTCAGTCATCAGATATTTCATTTCATGCGGGACACCCGGCATTGAGATATAAATTGTGCCTTCCTTTTCAAACCACATGCCAGGAGCAGTTCCAACAGCGTTTTTTAAAATCCTGCATGATTCAGGAACTTCCGCCTGACGCCGGTTATTTTCATTCATTGGAAAACTGCGCTGGGTCATCATCTCTTCAATCATCCTGAGGACTTCAGCATTAATAACAAGATGAGTATTAAAGAATTCACAGAGTGTCTGTTTAGTTATGTCGTCACTTGTAGGACCAAGTCCTCCGGTGATCAGAACGACATCAGTTTTGCCGGCTGCTTCATTTAATGCGTAAATAATATCTTCCCTCCTGTCATGCACAGATGTTATCCGATAGACGTCAAAACCAGCCTTGCTCAGTTCAGCACCTATCCATGCTGAATTGGTGTCTATAGTCTGTCCTATCAGAAGCTCATCTCCTATTGTTATTATTGCTGCCCTCATAATTTATCCTGATAAACGGTTTTACAAAAATATATTTTGTAAGTTCAACTGGCAATTTAAATTGAAGAAATGAACAAGAATGATCAAATATTAATGACAGAAGAGTTTGTCAGGCAGAATTTGAAGGGCTATGACAGCGGACATGACTGGTGGCACATTAAAAGAGTAAGAAAACTCGCTTTGTTTATAAATGAGAAGGAGGTACTTGCAGATCCTTTCACAGTTGAGATTACTGCGCTGCTTCACGATACGGCGGATTCGAAATTTACAGGCGAAAATAGTGAAAAGGATTATCTATTAGTAAGTGATTTTATGGACAAATTCGGGATGTCAGATATCAGGGACCAGGTATTAAATGTAATAAAGAATGTTTCATTTTCGAATAAAAATAAATCTGATGATCATGATCCGTTGCTATGGGTTATACAGGATGCTGACAGGCTGGATGCAATTGGAGCCATAGGTATTGCAAGGGCATTTAATTATGGCGGATTCAGGAATAATAAAATCTATAATCCTGAAATAGTCAATTCAGATGAATCCGGAAAAGTAACCTGTCAAACAGAAACTTCATCGACAATCAGCCATTTCTATGAAAAACTCCTCCTTCTTAAATACCGTATGAATACATTAACGGCAAAAAGGTTAGCTGCTGAACGTCATGAGTTTTTAGAGGTTTTTCTGAAACAATTTTATAAAGAATGGGAATTTGGCACAGATGCGAGCATATCAGGATGATAAAATAATAAACATATCCAAAGGGGGCTCTTTCAAATAAAATCCGAGGTTTTGCATAATAAATTAACTTTGGCTCAATAAAGGTGTAACTTTGCTTACAAGAGAAGAAAAGTGAACAATCATTAATAAAACTAAGATGAAGTCAGTGCACAGTTCTTTAAAAACCACTCTGTTTACTCTGTTTATTGTTATCCTCTCATTTGATTTATCGGGTCAGGACAACAAGGGAAATCCATTACCGCATTTTTTATTCCCCTCATTTAAAGAAGGGCTTGTAATAATGAAAGATGGAATAAATTTTTCTACCTTATTAAATTACAATATGGTAGACGAAAAGATGATTACCGAACTTAATGGGACTTACAGGTATTCAACAAATCCTCAACTCATAGATAGTATTCATTTGGAAAACAGAGTATTTGTTCCAGTAGAAAATGCGTTCTATGAGATCCTTTCAAGCGGATGGGTCACATTTTTCCTTCAGAATAGAAGCAATTATACACCTAAAGGAACAGACATCGGATATGGAGCGAAGTCCCAATCTGTCGGGCCCACCCAACAGCGGAGGTTTGAACTTACAAAAGTCATCTATCAGTATGGCGCTGTTGCGTACATAGATCTCCCTCCAAATGTTGAGGTTACACCTACATCTGTATTCTGGGTAAGAAAGAATGATAAGTTAGAAAAATTCAGCTCCGAAAGACAATTTCTTAAAATATTCCCTGAATATGAATCTGAGCTTAAAGAGTATATTAAGAAGGAGAATATTAACATCAAATCCCGTGAAGACGTGATCAGGCTGGGTATTTATTGTAACGAATTAATTAAGAAAAAAGAGTGAAGATCTTTTTGCAGGTATTGCCTTTATGATAGAATCAAAATAGTAAGCAAAATAGTACTTCCTCAGCATATCTTATAGAATAAACCTGATGCAAATTAGGTGCAAATGCGTAAAATAAGAAAGAGCAAGATAGTGTATAACTATCTGATTTTCAATTGAGCGGGAAAGGGGTATCGAACCCCCGACCCTCAGCTTGGGAAGCTGATGCTCTACCCCTGAGCTACTCCCGCAATTTTTTTAAGCCTGACAAAAATAATGAATAGATTCATTTCAGCAAATTAATTATTTAAGGCTTTTATAGGTTTGAATATTAATGATTAATTTTAGCAAGGGCAATTATTAGAAAATTTCAGGAGTAGGGAAAATGCAACAGAAAAATTTAATATTATTGGTATTAACCTTTTTTTGCATAAGGTTAACCGGACTACACGCACAGGCAGTTAAAGATATTGACGGAAATGTTTATCCTGTCATCACTATAGGAAAACAAGCCTGGATGGCAGAGAATTTAAAAACGACAAAATATAATGATGGTTCACCAATACCTTTAATTACGGAGGATAAGGCGTGGAAAGCACTAAAAACTCCTGGATACTGCTGGTTTGATAATAATATAGAAAATAAAGATGTCTACGGCGCATTATATAACTGGTATACCGTAGATACCAAAAAATTATGTCCAAGGGGTTGGCATGTACCGTCAGCTTCAGAATGGAGGATCATGATTTCTTTTCTTGGGGACATAAACACAGCAGGTGACAAGCTAAAGGAATCAGGGTCGGCTCACTGGAAGAATTCATTGTCTATTGTAACAAACGATTTTGAATTTACTGCACTTCCGGGAGGATTCAGGCTTTATACGGGAGGTTTCCCGGATTACTGGAATTCTTATGCTGTATGGTGGTCTTCAACCATGTGTGATGAAATCCAGTCGTGGAACTGGGGATTATACTTCAGCAGTAGCAGAGTTTTTCGTGGTTGCGATACTAAACAAGCTGGGTTATCTGTTCGTTGCATCGAAGATCACTGACCGTTTTGAGGAATTTTCGAGCCTCCAATGGGGGACTCGAACCCACGATCAGCTCATTACTATATAAAACAAATTTATTTACGCCTTGAAAGCCTTGTTCAGTTAACTCTGGATAGGCTTTTTATTTTTGCTTATCTTTGAATTAACAACCTTAGAGGAAAATTTATATTTAGATAAAAGATCAAGTAAAAATAAAATGGATGAATAATCTTGTAGAGACTAAAGAAGTTTGGATTGATAATAAGATATTAACTAAAGATGATGTAATATCCTTAATCAAGCTTTTTGTTAATCTCTCTAACGAGTTTCTTGAGAAGGTAAAAGAGATAAAACGGAAAGAACTTATTCAAAAAGAATTATCCGCCGTGACAATTGAGGAGATAATAAATGGTCTGGGTAATTCTGGCATAGAGTTTACTGCGTCTGATAATTCAACATACAATGGATCATTTGATCAGATTTTAGAAGAGGAGGAGATTTTAAGTAACAAAAAAATTACTGAAATTTTATTAGTTTTTTACGAAAATGTCTCAAGTTGTAAATTTATAATAAAAATCAAGCACTCATACTCATCCAGAGGTTATATATTAGTTCAGGGGCAGGATAGAACCTGGGTAAATGGAACAATTCGATTGGTAGAGAACTTTTTTTCAAATTGCAGGAATCAGTCCACTTTCATTAAGAAGTATGTGATTTTAATAATTGGATCGACCATTGTGATACTAAATTTTTTTCTAATAAATCTAATTGAACTTTTTATCAAAACAAAGCTCATATTTCCCAAATTTATGGATAACTTGTTCAACAAAGACCTGATTTTTGTTATTATAATTTTATCTCTGATTACTGCAACTCCTGCAGTTTATTTTTATGGATGGTTAAAAAACCTTTTTCCAAGAATAGAAATTCAAACTGGCAAAGACTTTCAACAGGTAGAAAAAGAAAAAAGTAAAAAATTATGGATAATAGCTTCAAAAATATTAATTCCAACTATTATTTCTTTCTTACTTCGTCTATTAATACATTAAAGAGGTCAGTCGTTTCCAGAGACTCTCAGTCTTTAAAAGAGCCTCCAATGGGACTCGAACCCACGACCTGCTCATTACGAATGAGCTGCTCTACCAGCTGAGCTAAGGAGGCAAAAGTTTTCGCAAATATAAGGAAATTCATTCCAATCTTTCAAGCCTGCGGAGTAACGGAGGATGGGAATAGTGGAAAAACACATAAGCCGGATGCGGTATCATATTTGAAAGGTTTTTTACGGAAAGCTTTTTTAATGCTGTTGCTAATATATGCGGGCTGAAGTTCTCTCTCACAAATCTGTCTGCAGTAAATTCATTTTTTCGTGAAACGTAATTTGTCAGCAATCCTATTATTAATGACAAAGGGCTGTAAAGAATCCCAAATACAATTAATCCAATGTGGAAACTGGGATTCATCAATCCCAATGCCTGAGAGAGCGATGGACTGTTTACAACTATGGAAAGGAGGAAAAGCATTAATCCCGTGATAATAACAGAAAAAAAGAGATTCAGTAAAACGTGCTTCTTCTTATAATGCCCTATTTCATGAGCAAGAACTGCCACTATCTCCTCTTCTGAAAGTTCCTTTTGCAGTGTATCGTAAAGAACAATTCTCTTCTTGGGACCAAATCCGGAAAAATAGGCATTTGCTTTAGTGCTTCTTTTAGAACCATCAATTATATAAATATTTCTGAGTCTGAAGCCTGTTTTTAGAGAAAAAGCCTCAATCAGCGTTCTTAATGATCCTTCCGGCAGAGGGATTTGCTTATTGAACAACGGGACAATTAATTCAGAATAAAACAGGTTGATAAAAACAGAAAAAACCGTTATTAATCCCCATGCGTACAACCAGAAATTTTTTCCTGTCTTATAGTAGAACCATGTAATTAGTCCGAGCACAGGAACTCCAACCAGAAGTGCTATAAGCCATGATTTGATGTGATCGGTGATGAACGTTCTGATAGTCATTGTATTGAATCCAAATTTCTTTTCAATAACAAAAGTATCATAACAGCTGAACGGTATATTAATAATGTCGGATACAAAACCTATTATTCCGAAAAAAACAAGTGAGATAATTACTGCATTTGTGCTGAATGTTCTGGCTAGGTTATCAACCAGTGCAAATCCTCCGGCAATAATCATAATCAGGATAACTGCCAGATTAAAAGAGGATGACCAGAATGATAATCTGTTATTGTCTTTCTGATACAGCTGTGTTTTTTTGTATTCCTCTCCGTCACAAATCCCTCTTAGTTTTTCGGGAAGTGTATCGGACCACATTAACGAATTGAGATAATCAAGATATCTTTCAATAATAAAGCCGGTTATAGGGATTATCAGAATCAGGAAGAAAATAATGTTGTGCATTGATCAGCATTCTAAAAAAAAGAAGCAGGGCGCCCTTTTAAAATAAGTGTGGAATAAATATGTCTCGCTGCATTTCCTCGTGCTAGAAAGGATAGGCGCCCTGCGGTTTTGTAAAGATAATAAATATTTTTAAGTTAACATACCTCCACATACATGAATTGTTTGTCCGGTCACATAAGATGATAAATCTGAAGCAAGAAATAAAGCTGTATTTGCCACATCCTCAGGGGTTCCACCACGTTTGAGAGGTATTTTATCAGTCCATTCTTTTTTTACATTTTCCGGTAATTTTTCTGTCATTTCAGTCAGAATAAATCCCGGGGCAATAGCGTTGCATCTTATATTTCGTGACCCAACTTCTTTGGCAATACTTTTTGTAAATCCAATGATTCCGGCTTTTGAAGCTGAATAATTGCTCTGTCCTGCGTTCCCCGAGACACCAACTATAGAACTCATGTTAATTATTGAGCCATTTTTTTGTTTTACCATGGTCATTAATACAGCTTTGGTAAGATTGAAAACCGATTTGAGGTTCACTGCTATTACTGTGTCCCATTGATCTTCAGTCATTCTCATAAGCAAAGTATCTCGCGTAATTCCTGCATTATTAATGAGTATATCAATCGTTGTGAAGTCTTTAACTACTTCATTTATAACACGTTGAGAATCTGCATAATCAGCTGCATTTGAAACGTAACCTTTTGCTTTAACACCCAGGGCTTCAATCTCTTTGATGGTTGTTTTAAACTCATCATCATCCACAATATTAGTAATTGCTATATCAGAACCTTCCATGGCAAACCTGACTGCAATAGCTTTGCCTATGCCTCTCGACGCTCCTGTAATAAGAGCTGTTTTTCCTTCAAGTAATCCCATATCTAAAGATTTAATAGTTTCTGCAAATATAGAAGAAAGTCTGAAACGTCTGAAATGTCTGTGTAGGCTTTGTGTCAGAAATAATCTATTTAGACTGTAATGCTTTTAATACGGTTATGCCAATATCTGCCGGTGACTGAACAACATGAATTCCGCAATTTTTCATAATCTCCATTTTCGCAGCAGCTGTGTCATTCTTTCCTCCTATTATAGCGCCGGCATGTCCCATTCTGCGACCTTTCGGTGCAGTTTGTCCGGCAATAAAACCGATAACAGGTTTTGTCCCATTGTCTTTAATCCATTCGGCAGCTTCATTTTCCATATTACCACCTATCTCTCCAATAATAACAATCGCTTTAGTCTGAGGGTCATCCATCATGAGTTTTACAGCGTCCAAGGTGGAGGTTCCAATAATCGGATCTCCTCCAATACCTATACTGGTTGACTGACCAAACCCCTGCTTTGTCACCTGATCTACAGCCTCATAGGCAAGTGTACCCGAACGAGATATTATTCCAATTGTTCCTTTCCTGTGAATGAATCCTGGCATTATACCGACTTTTGACTCACCAGGTGTGATAATCCCCGGACAATTAGGTCCGATAAGTCTGCATGGGAATGATTTAAGATATTCTTTTACCATGACCATATCAGATACAGGAATTCCTTCAGTTATGGTAACAATGAGTTTAATCCCTGCATTTGCTGCTTCCATAATTGCGTCGGCTCCGGCTGAAGGAGGTACAAAGATTACTGAGACGTCTGCTGAAGTTTCAGCAACTGCTTCTCTGACTGTATTAAAAACAGGCAGGTTCAGGTGAACCTGGCCTCCTTTGCCAGGCGTAACACCTCCTACCACTTTTGTACCATATTCTATCATTTGCGTCGAATGGAAAGTTCCTTCACTTCCGGTGAATCCCTGGACAATGACTTTTGAGTTTTTGTTTAACAGAACACTCATAAATAGCAGGTATTTAATGATCTCTAAATCGTACTTCCAAAAATACCGATTAATTATTGGCTTTTTGTCATATTTGAATGATAATTATCATTATATTAACAGGGCATCGGGAGGCAGGCTTCAGGCGTCAGACGATTGCTTTATCAGATCAATTAAGTTTCATACATTTGCTGCACAACGGATTTTATTAAATGATCAGATCGGAAGAAACCATATGTGCACCCACAACAGCAATTGGTGGAGCACTTGCAGTGGTAAGAATAAGCGGGCCACAGAGTCTGAACATCTGTGAGAAGTTATTTCGTCCTTTAGATAAGAGTATCAAACTCGCTGATCAAAAGGGATTTACAGTTCATTTTGGAGAAATACACTCTGAGTGCGACGTCATAGATGAAGTAATTCTAACCATTTTCAGGGCACCTCACTCCTACACCGGTGAAAATTCTGTTGAAATTTCTTGTCATGCTTCCCCATATATAATCAGGAAAATTCTTGAATTATTAATTAATGGCGGTGCGGTCTCAGCAAAACCCGGGGAGTTCACCCAAAGAGCCTTTTTTAATGGTAAAATGGATCTTTCACAGGCTGAAGCTGTAGCAGATATAATAGCTTCAAAGACCAGTTCATCTCACAAAATAGCAATAAATCAAATGCGGGGAGGTTTCTCTGCAGAGATAAGCAGCTTAAGGCATGAATTACTGAACTTTGCCTCATTGATTGAACTTGAACTGGATTTTGGAGAGGAAGATGTTGAATTTGCTGACAGGAAAGAGCTTAAAGCTATAATAACAAGAGTAAAAGAACTTGCAGATAAACTGGCAAGTTCTTTCAAGCTTGGAAATGTATTAAAAAATGGTATCCCGGTTGCTATTGTCGGCAAACCAAATTCAGGCAAATCAACATTATTAAATGCCCTTCTGATGGAGGAAAGAGCACTCGTATCAGAAATTCCAGGGACAACACGTGATACAATTGAAGACACTATTGTGATTGATGGTATCGAGTACAGGTTTATAGATACGGCAGGACTCCGGGAAACATCAGACATTATTGAGACCATGGGCATTAAAAAGACGCATGAGAAGATAGACCAGGCATCTGTGATCCTGTTGATTGATGAAATTACAGATTCGGCTGAGTTTATCAATAAACGGGTGCTGTCAATCAGGGAAATGATCGGAGAATCTGAAAAACGTTTAATTATCCTGATAAATAAAACTGATACTGCTTCAGAGGATCGTCAGAAAGATCTTGAAAGAAATATCAATCTGGAAGACAAGGAAACACTTCTTTTTATTTCAGCTAAAGAGAAATCAGGCCTGGATAACCTTCGTTTCAGATTGAGTGATATTGTCGTGAAGGAAAAGTTAAGTTCAGATGATGTAATAATCACAAATATAAGACATTATGAAGCTCTTATCCATGTTTCCGAAAGCCTTGAAAGAGTAATGTCAGGACTTATAGATCAGATCCCTGATGATCTTATTGCTATTGATATCCGGCAGGCGATACATTATCTTGGAGAGATAACAGGTGAGATTACATCTGATGAAATTTTAGGTAATATTTTCAGGAATTTCTGTATCGGAAAGTAACCGGCCCGTTTCAGTTGGTAAGTTTACTCCGTCCAGACATGGTCTGTTAAACCTGCGCAGGATGGTCAATATGTCCTGATTATGTAGTAACTAAATGATAATCCTTATTGACATGCAAAAATGGATTATTGCGTAAAAACTCACGTGCGCTGACTGACTGCTCGTTAACTCCAAACCAGTGATACTCACCTTCGATACTTACACCTGTTACGAACTCAGCGCCTAGTCCCATCTTGTATTTAGTTAGTCCGTCGGTCAGAAATGGTCGTGTGCCCCCTATATCTAAATATTGACATCCCATCTTCTTGCCCTCAATTATGCTAAAATAGTATATAGCCCCTATCACTCCATGATGCAGATATTCCTCGTTACCATCAAGCAAGCCCAGACGAAGTAAAAATAAAAAGTCTCCTGATTTTTTGACAAGCGACATGCCTACAACCATCTTGTTCTCTTTTATAGCCATCAAAAAAGGGGTCGGAGATGATTTCCATATTATATTCAAATCCTCAATCAAGGCTTCCTCTCCATGACGCTTTGTTATATAAGGCAGGTAAAACTTATCTTTGAAATAATTAAAATTTCCTTTGTCAGTGAGTATTTCATAGGTTAGATTATATTTTCGAATTTTTCGCTTTACATCCGAAAAATCAGACACACTTCCCTTACTGATCTCGCTCATCGGCCGATTAATATTTATTTTCATTATAACCCATATGGGGAGTATATATCCATTACATTTCTGAAAATGATTAAAAGTAATCCGACTAATTTCAGCAATAACTATATCATGATTGCATGACTTAATAAGATCCGGTATCTCCCAAAACCACCGTCGCCCCAAAAAAGTGTGATGGTTGTTCCTATCCAGAAGCAATCGGGCATAGTAATTCTTTTTTATGGAAGAATACCCTGCATATACGATTTTCATGGTATCAGATTCATACTGATATAAAGGCAGATTTAATCGAGCCAGACGCTTAAGCCATTTATTTTCCATATAATGGTGTGGTTTGCCTCGTTTATTTTCTTTCAAAAGTACTCCCTAAAATATAATAACGGAGGCATTAATATACAATCTGAAACTTATTTTTGGTCTAATTTACTATTTTTTCACAATATATTTTTGTACTCACGATGGTTCCACCCATAGCTTTCATGTCTGATTTAACTTTTAAAATTCTGAAATATAAAATTATTACTCATCCAGCATTGTGGTAAGTCCATTAAATATCTACCACATGCAATTTAATATAATACTTTCATTTTTATTATTGCTAAGCTTGAGAATATAGCTGGTTTTATAAGTGTTTAAAATGGCGCAGAACTCTTTTAATGTACTAAAAGTGTTCATATTTATTTACCAAAATAGATATATTGATGTACTTTGCAGTCTTTTTGTTGAACTAATTTACTACTTTTCATGGATATATTATAAGACTTAGAATGAATCATTATACTTTTATACCCTCAAAATTCAACTATTTGGCAAATTGGTGTACCCTATTTGTACCTCATGAAAGATAACTTATTGATATACAATTAAAGTTATTTTATGTATTGGGAGAAAGTAGGATACGCTTATCTCCTCTTGAAATCGACGACCAGGCAAGGCATGATAAAATCAATCACATTTTTGATCAAATAACTTATTTAGATTACATTATAAAAAGTAATAATTATATAACTTCTTTCTGAATTTATATAACACTTATCTTATGTTATATACATAAAATTGAGGCTGAAATTTAAAGATGTTGTTCGGAATCAAACAACTATATTTTAAATCTCATTTGTTTAAGTTAAATAATTAGTTGAATTTTTTATAAAAGATTAGCAATACATGAAGATAGGGCCTTCTATAATTAACGATTCATTACACCTTTTGAAATCCCATCTGTGGGAAAATGACCTTTCGCAAAAATACGCAGATGGAGAACCACCCCTGCGTTCGGAATTATTCAGTACCGAACAGATGGAGCAGTATGGTAAAATCTTAGCAGGTTTACATATACTGGGTCCAAAAGTTGATCCTGACCAGCAACTACTTTCTCGTCTTGCAGAAAATGAAACTATATTGCTTGAAGTGCACGATCTTGTATCAGAAGCAGTGAAAGCCAATCGTCAAATTACGCCAGCGGGTGAATGGTTGCTTGATAATTTTTATTTAATTGAAGAGCAGATTCGTACCGGAAGGAGACATTTACCTAAGGGTTATAGTAAGGAGTTGCCACGTTTACTTATTGGTCCATCTGCCGGACTTCCCCGGGTTTACGATATCGCAAAAGAAATCATATCCCATGGAGAGGGACATGTCGATCCCGAAAGCCTGCGCCGTTTTGTAACTGCATATCAAACCATTACTACTTTAAAATTAGGTGAATTGTGGGCTATTCCCATAATGTTGCGATTGGCTCTTATTGAGAACCTTCGGCGCATTGCAGTAAGGGTAGCATCAGGTAGAATCGACCGGAACCTTGCTGATTCCTGGGCTGACAAGATGACAGAAATAGCAGAAAAGGACCCAAAGAGCCTGATCCTGGTAATTGCTGACATGGCAAGGTCTCACCCGCCGATGTCAACACCATTCGTTTCAGAATTTGTCCGTCGATTACAAGGACAAAGCCCGGCTTTGGCATTTCCATTGACATGGATTGAACAGAGGCTTTCAGAATCAAATCAGACAATAGTCCAATTAATTCAATATGGAAACCAGCAACAAGCTGCAGATCAGGTTTCTATAAGTAATAGCATAGGCAGCCTTCGTTTCTTAAGCGCTTTAGACTGGCGCGAATTCGTTGAATCTATGAGCCATGTAGAACAAGTTCTGCACGAGGACCCTGCTGAAGCATATATCTCAATGGATTTTCATACCCGTGACCATTATCGTCATGTTATAGAAAAAATTGCAAAAAAATGCTACTTTTCTGAAATTGAAGTGGCACATAAATCTATAGAACTTGCAAAAAAAGGAGCTGAATTGAATGGTCCGGAGGACCGTACAGCCCATGTCGGATATTACCTCATCGGTAGAGGTCTGTCTCAACTTGAGCACCTTACAAAAATAAAATATTCATTATCTTCGATATTTAGAAAAATCATTTTCCGGTTTCCCTTGTTTTTCTATCTGGGTTCAATTATATTATTGACGTTAACCTTCTGTTGGAGCCTTTTAGAAAAAGCCAACGGTGACGGAATTGACGGTTGGCATCTCTGGGCCTTAGGTTTTCTCCTGATTTTATGTACCAGTTATCTGTCAGTAGCTCTTGTGAACTGGCTGGCCACTTTTATAATCAACCCATTTCCATTGCCACGACTTGATTACTCAAAAGGGATCCCTCCGGAATCACGATCGTTGGTTGTTGTTCCTGCAATGCTCTTAAACACTCAAAATATTGAAGATCTGGCAGAAGCTTTGGAGGTCCGGTTTCTGGCAAATCAGGATAAAAACTTACATTTTGGATTGTTGACCGATTTAAAAGATGCGGCACAGGAAAAATTAGAGGAAGATGACCAACTTATTCGCCTGGTAAGTAAAAAAATTACGGAACTAAACGAAAAATATCAGGGAGAAAATAATGATACATTTTTTCTTTTTCATCGTCCGCGAAAATGGAATCACAAAGATCGTATATGGATGGGTTATGAACGAAAGAGGGGAAAACTATCAGATCTGAATTCCTTGCTGCGCGGAGGCCCTGAAAATATGTTTTCGCTGATAATTGGCAATACTGAAGTTTTAAAAAAAATCAGGTATGTCATTACACTTGACACCGATACACAATTACCGCGCGATTCAGCACGACAATTTATTGGGGCTATGTCGCATCCTCTGAATAAACCAAAATACGATACAAAAAAACACCGTGTAACAGATGGATACAGCATTCTTCAACCCAGGGTTGCTGTGAGTTTACCGGGTACCAACCGATCGAGATATGCGAGGCTGTTCGGCAGTGAACCAGGTATAGATCCATATACTCGTGCCACATCTGATGTATACCAGGATCTATTTGGAGAAGGATCCTTTATAGGCAAAGGTATATATGATGTTGATGTATTTGAACAAACGCTTAAAGACCGGTTTCCTGAAAACAGAATTCTGAGCCATGATCTTCTGGAAGGATGTTATGCCCGGTCTGGATTGTTAAGCGATGTTCTTTTATTTGAAGAGTATCCTGCAAGTTACATGACTGATGTAACCCGTCGTTCGCGTTGGATAAGAGGCGATTGGCAATTGATCCCCTGGTTATTACCATTTTTACCTAAAACAAATAGTGCATCCCGAAAAAACCCGTTGTCTCTTTTATCATGGTGGAAAATTTTGGATAACCTGAGGCGTAGTCTTATTCCTTTATCGCTACTATCTCTTTTATTAGCAGGCTGGACCATTTTATCATCATCGTGGTTCTGGACTTTGGTTGTTATAGGAATTATTTTGATTCCTTCGGGGATTATTTCTGTTGTTTACATATTTCAAAAACCAGAGGAAGTTCGCCTGCGGCAACATTTAAAGGCAGCCCGACAATCAGCTCTCAGGCAATTGTACCAGGCTGCATTTGTGCTTTTAAGCCTTCCATACGAAGCATTTTATAGTATGGATGCTTTATTGCGAACATGCTGGAGATTGATTATCTCAAAAAAACGGCTTCTCGAATGGAATTCCACAGCAAGGGATGAACTCCATAGCAGGTTTGAACTTATTGAATACTTTAGGACCATGTGGATATCTCCCTTTATAGCAATCCTTTCTGCAACCTGTCTTTTAATATTGTTTCCGATAATACTTGCAATGGTATGGCCAATTATAGGACTATGGTTTGTTTTTCCGGTTATTGCCTGGTGGATCAGCAGACCTCTTGTTCCACGTGCAGCAAAACTGACTTATAAACAATATCGCTTTCTCAGGGAATTGTCGCGTAAAACATGGTCCTTTTTTGAAATTTTTGTTGGTCCTGATGATAATTGGTTACCGCCAGATAACTATCAGGAACATCCCATTTCAGTGATAGCACACCGAACATCGCCCACTAATATAGGTCTTTCTCTTCTTGCAAATCTGTCAGCATATGATTTTGGTTACATTTTTACCGGTGATCTTCTCGAACGAACTTCGAATGCTTTTAACACAATGAATTCGCTGGAAAGATATCAGGGCCATTTTTTTAACTGGTACAATACTCAATCTTTGAAACCACTAAGGCCACTTTATATTTCATCGGTCGACAGCGGAAACCTTGCCGGTCATCTGTTGACACTGAAACAGGGACTTCTCACCTTGCCTGATCAATTAATACTTGGGCCCCGGCTTTTTGAAGGTATTAATGATACATTACAAATTCTTATAGATCTGACAGGGAAATCGATACCTGTCCAGATTGTTCAATTCCGGAAATACTTGAATGTAATTTTAAATGAACACCCGGTTACGCTTGTTTATATGCGAAAATGTCTGGAAAAACTTTCAACATCTTCTGCTGAAATTATAAATGCATTCACCACCGATACTAATGAACAATACAAAGTTTGGGCAAATAATCTTTCACAGCAAATTCAGGGCGCCTTTAATGAATTAACATATCTGACTCCATGGATGTTACATCCGGTTTCTACTGAAATATTGGACAAATATCCGGATATTAATACTATTCCAACATTACGCAAAGTCGCTGAAACTGAATTTGAAGAATTTGCCTCATCCGCCCACCTGCACTTTGTTGAGACAAATTCTGAGGTTCGGGAAATGAATGATGAGTTCAAAAGTCTTTTCAGAAAAGCAGTTGATCATGCAAAGGAAAGAATTGAACTTATCGAAGCACTAGTCAGGCAATCAGGAGAATTTGCGAACATGGAATATGGTTTTCTTTATGATAAGTCTCGTCATTTGCAAACTGTAGGATATAATGTTGAAGACCGGCGACGCGATTCAAGTTATTATGATTTATTGGCATCAGAGGCAAGATTGTCGAGTTTTGTGGCTATTGCACAAGATCAGGTACCACAGGAAAGTTGGTTTGCACTTGGACGTCTCCTTACAACTATCGATGGTGAACCAATTCTTCTTTCCTGGAGTGGTTCAATGTTCGAGTACCTCATGCCTCTTCTAATTATGCCTGAATATGAAAATAGTTTACTTTATCAAACCTGCAAATCGGCAGTTAACAGACAAATCGAATATGGAAAACTAAGAGGTGTACCATGGGGTATTTCGGAATCGGGATATAATAGTGTTGATATTCTGCAAAACTATCAGTATCGTGCATTTGGAGTACCAGGTCTTGGGCTCAAGAGAGGACTTTCTGAAGATTTGGTTATAGCGCCGTATGCAACAGCGCTCGCCTTGATGATTATGCCAGAGGAAGCATGTGCTAATCTTGAGCGTCTTGCTGATGAAGGGTTTATGGGAAAATTTGGTTTCTATGAAGCTATAGATTATACATCTGTACGCTTACCAAGAGGGCAGTCTAAGGCTGTTGTAAAATCTTTCATGGCGCATCATGAAGGGATGAGTTTTCTTTCTTTGGCTTATATTTTATTAGATCGCCCGATGCAAAAGAGGTTTGAGTCTTATCCTTTGTTCCAGGCAACCTTATTGTTGCTTCAGGAAAAGATACCAAGGGCTACAACATCCTTTTCACATACTTCCGGTGTTACAAATGTTCGGCCTGCTGCTAATAACCAGGAGGCACCTCTTCGTGTGTTTAATACACCTAATACACCATTTCCGGAAGTCAATTTATTATCAAATGAGGGTAGGTATCGGGTGATGATTACAAATGCCGGAGGTGGATACAGTCGTTGGAAAGATATTGCCGTGACTCGTTGGCGAGAAGACAGCACTCGTGACAATTGGGGAGCTTTTTGTTATATACGTGATGCTGAAAATGGAAATTTCTGGTCAACTACATATCAACCTACACTTCTACGACCAGAAAAATATGAAGCGATATTTTCAAAAGGTCGTGCAGAATTTCGCCGTCGCGATTTCGATATTGACACACATACAATAATAGTGGTCTCCCCGGAAGACGACATTGAATTGCGAAGGGTCCAGCTGACAAACCGCACCAGGACAAGCAGGATTATTGATATTACCAGCTATGCGGAAGTCGTACTGGCGCCAAATGAAGCTGATTTAGCACATCCTGCATTCAGTAATCTTTTTGTTCAGACAGAAATTATCTATCAGCGACAGGCAATTCTCTGCACCCGGCGGCCCAGGTCAATAGACGAACATTCGCCATGGATGTTTCACTTGATGGCAGTTCATGGGGCTGAAATCAGGGATATTACTTATGAAACGGACCGTATGCAATTCATTGGACGCGGAAACACTCTTATCTCGCCGAATGCGATGACAAATTCCAAATCCCTCTCAGGAAGTCAGGGTTCAGTGCTCGATCCGATTGTTGCCATTCAATATCAAATAATTCTGGAACCTGAAGGGTCAGCTACAATTGATATTGTTACAGGAATCAGTGAATCCCGTGAAGGAGCATTAAATCTTGTAGAAAAGTACCAGGATAAGCAAATTGCAAACCGTGTTTTTGAACTTGCATGGACACATAGTCAGGTAGTATTGCGACAGATTAATGCGAGCGAATCGGATGCTCAATTATATGGTCGACTTGCTAGTTCTATCATTTTTGCCAATTCGTCACTGCGGGCAGAACCTGGGATCATTATAAAAAACCGTCGTGGACAATCCGGTTTATGGGGGTATTCCATTTCAGGCGATTTGCCGATTGTGCTTTTACAAATTGAAGATCCCGTTAATATTAATCTGGTACGTCAACTCGTTCAGGCACATGCATATTGGAGATTAAAGGGATTAGCTGTCGATCTCGTAATCTGGAATGAAGATCGTGCAGGTTACCGTCAGTTACTCCAGGAACAAATTATTGGATTAATCGCTGCAGGAATTGAAGCTAATATTATTGATCGGCCAGGCGGAATATTTGTGCGCTCTGCAGACCAGATATCAATTGAGGACCGGATTCTTTTCCAAACAGTTGCCCGAGCTATAATTAGCGATACCCGCGGTGCTTTGGAAGATCAAATTAAACGACGTGGCTTTGGAGAATTATCAGTTTCGCATTTCAAACCAACCCGGACCTATAGGCCAAATCAACAATCAGATGTGGTATTACCAAGACAGGACCTGATTTTTTATAACGGGATCGGAGGATTTACATCAGACGGACGGGAATATGTAATTACAACATCGAAAGACAGGTTAACACCGGCACCATGGGTAAATGTTCTGGCAAATCAGGGATTCGGGACTGTAATTTCTGAGAATGGAGTGGCATATACGTGGGCTGAAAATTCCCACGAATATCGTCTCACACCATGGTATAATGATCCTGTAACCGATGCAAGCGGAGAAGCCATTTATATTCGTGATGAAGAGACAGGTCACTTCTGGTCGCCAACACCTTTGACCAACAGCGAATCAAAATTGTACCTGAGCCGGCATGGATTCGGCTATAGTGTATTCGAACACAACGAAGGAGGCATAGTTACCGAACTTTGGGTTTATGTTGCTATAGATGCTTCAGTAAAGTTTTCGGTATTAAAAGTGAGGAACGAATCGGGACGATCATGCAAATTATCAGCTATTAGTTATGTGGAATGGGTATTGGGCGATTTGCGGCACAAATCTGCCATGCATGTGAATACCAGTGTTGACTTAAACAGCAGCGTGATATATGCAGCAAACCCATATAATTCAGAATTTGCTGATCTGGTAGCTTTTCTTCAGACTGACGATACATCAAGCTCTATTACCTGCGACCGTACAGAATTTATTGGACGCAACGGTACATTGAAAAATCCGGCTGCAATGTTACGTTCACGTCTTTCAGGAAAAAATGGAGTAGCTCTTGATCCTTGCGCAGCAATTCAGGTCTCTTTTGAAATTGCAGCCGGACAGGGACGCGAAATAATATTCAGGCTTGGCACAGGAAGGGATATAGAGGATGCAAACAACCTCATACACCGATTTCGCGGATCTGGTGCTGCTTATGCCGCGCTGGAAGCAGTCTGGCAATATTGGAACCATACTCTTGGTGCACTGCAGATAGAAACACCCGATATGTCAATAAATGTCCTTGCAAATGGATGGCTTTTATATCAAACACTGGCATGTCGGGTCTGGGCACGGAGTGGATATTATCAATCGGGCGGAGCATTCGGTTTTCGCGACCAGTTACAGGATGTAATGGCCTTAATTCATACCAAACCAAATCTCCTGCGGGAGCATCTACTTCTTTTTGCAAGTCGACAATTTCCGGAAGGAGATGTCCAGCACTGGTGGCATCCACCTGCCGGAAGAGGTGTTCGTACACATTGTTCAGACGATTACCTTTGGTTACCACTAGCGACATGTCGCTATGTAATAGGTACTGGAGATACAGGAGTCCTGGATGAATCAATTCATTTTCTTGAAGGACGCCTCGTAAACCCGGAAGACGATTCGTATTATGATCTTCCAAACCGGTCGGAAGAAATAAGTACATTATACGATCATTGTAAACGTTCTATCCTTCATGGGCTTAGATTTGGCGATCATGGGCTTCCACTAATTGGTACGTGCGACTGGAATGATGGAATGAATAAGGTTGGGAACCAAGGCAAAGGTGAAAGCGTTTGGCTTGGCTTTTTTCTTTTTGAAGTTCTAACTCAATTTATCAAAGTTGCACAGACAAGAGATGACTTTGAATTTATTGAACTTTGCAGAAAGGCAGCTAAAAAAATACAAAAGAATATTGAAAAAAATGCCTGGGACGGCGAATGGTACCGACGTGCATATTTCGACAATGGCTTACCGCTTGGATCGGCAAGTAACGATGAATGCCAGATTGATTCCATCTCTCAAAGCTGGTCCGTGCTTTCAGGAGCAGCCGACGCTGATCGCTCAAGGATAGCTATGGAATCTGTGAATAAAAGACTTGTCCGGCATGAACATTCGTTGGTTCAATTACTGGACCCTCCTTTCGATAAATCAGATTTGAATCCCGGCTATATTAAGGGATACGTTCCCGGCGTAAGGGAAAATGGCGGTCAGTATACACATGCAGCAATATGGACGGCTATGGCATTTTCAAAATTGGGAGACAGTAAAAAAGCATGGGAAATATTAACTATGATCAACCCAATTAATCATACCAAATCTCCTGAAGAAGTTGCAAGGTACAAAGGTGAACCTTATGTAATTGCTGCTGATGTCTATGCTTTATCGCCACATATTGGCCGGGGTGGATGGACCTGGTATACAGGATCGGCCGGCTGGATGTATCGCCTTATTGTGGAATCGCTACTCGGGTTAAGACTTGAAACAGACAAATTATTTATTGAACCGTGTATTCCTTCCGATTGGGTTTCTTTTAAAATTCATTACAGATACAGGGAAACAATATACCGGATTACGGTAACCCAACTGCATGAAGGCAATACGAAACTAACAGTAATAGTAGATGGCGCCGAATGTCAGGATAAGTTTATCCGTCTGGTTGATGATCGTAAGGAGCATCTGGCAGAAGTAAAACACCAAACTCCTTAAAACGTTTCGGAAGGGTTAGATATACCCGTTGTACATCTCTGCATATAAGTATTAGTTACTTTTTGTACCGGGCAATAATCTTAAGTTTTTTGAATTCTTGAAATGTTTACCCGTTTTCGTCAGATATTAACAGGAATTTGCAGATATTTGATTTCAATCGGGACTTTTACTTTTAATTACCATATAAATAATAAGGAGTTTTATGAAAACCAGAAAAACTACTCTTCGTCAACTGAAGTATTTTATTCTAACCTTCTCTGTTGTCATGTTTCGATATTCTTCTCTGTTGGCTCAGATTCCAATATATTCTCCAGATAAGAACCAGGAGTTGTTAAATGAACCTTTTGACATCAGCGGTGATTTCCGGAATTTTTCAAACACATATTATCTGGCGGATAGTCTTTCCAACTTTGATCCGAAAACAGGTAAAGGTGAGATTACCTACCGTCGTTATGAAAACTTCACACGAGAGGCTTTTAATAATATGATGGGAGTATTGAGACCTGTAGAACCAAATGAATTTCCGACAGGTGAATATGCCGGTTCACCCTCCCTGCCTTTCTCAATTGAGTTTATCTCACCCCGAACGATACGCTTAAGGGCAAGTTCCCGTTTTCAGGTAAAACCTGATCAGGAATCACTGATGCTTGTTACTGGGAAACCACCCCATGATAATAGTTCCTGGCAGTTTATTGAAATTGTTGGTGGCTATAGGTACACCAGTCCTTTTGGATCGGTAATAATAACAAAATCTCCATGGCGTGTTGAAATACGTGATGCAGCGGGTAAATCCCTTACTCATACCGTTCATAACGTAGATGGCGCCGAAACATTCATACCAATTTTACCTTTTTCCTTTGTTCGCAGAGCATCTGATTATTCCACAAGTATGTCTGCTGTCTTTTCCTTGTCGCCAGATGAAAAAATTTTTGGCTGCGGAGAGTCTTTCACTGAATTTAATAAAAGAGGTCAGAAAGTTGTTTTATGGGCTGACGATGCAAACGGTGCACAGAATGAGGCTATGTACAAACCAATCCCATTCTTTATGAGCAGCAGGGGTTACGGTGTATTCATGCATACTTCCTCACCTATCACCTGCGATTTCGGCAAATATTATAGTGGTAACTACTCATTAATGATTGGTGATGACGAGGCTGACATTTTCATTTTTCTAGGTGAACCTAAAGATATCCTGAACGAATATACAAACCTCACTGGAAAAGCTGTTATGCCCCCACTCTGGTCATTTGGATTCTGGATGAGCAGAATTACTTATTTCTCTGAAGCCGAAGGAAGAGAAGTCACAAAAAAACTAAGGGATAACAAGATACCAAGCGATGTTCTTCACTTTGACACAGGCTGGTTCGAGAAAGACTGGAGATGCGATTATCAATTCTCAAAAACACGATTTACCGATGCTGCCAAAATGATGGCTGATTTCAAAAAAATTGGGTTCCAGACCTGCCTTTGGCAGCTTCCCTATTTTGTGCCCAAAAACTCCTTGTTTCCTGAAATCATAGAAAAAGGTCTCTATGTTAAAGACTCCAAAGGTAACCTGCCGTATGAGGATGCTGTCCTTGATTTTTCAAATCCGGCAACCGTTAGTTGGTATCAGGATAAAATTGCAGGTTTATTGAAACAGGGTGTTGGTGTCATCAAAGTAGATTTTGGTGAAGCCGCTCCAAAAAATGGTCTGTACTTTTCAGGACGAACAGGATTTTATGAGCACAATCTCTACCCGCTCCGATATAATAAAGCTGTTGCTGAAATTACACAACAAGTGACTGGAGAAACAATTATCTGGGCACGCAGTGCATGGGCTGGAAGTCAGCGTTATCCTTTGCATTGGGGAGGTGATGCAGAAAACACTAATACTGCAATGGCAGCTACCCTCAGAGCAGGATTATCTATTGGTCTATGCGGATTCTCATTCTGGTCGCACGATATTGGTGGATTTGTAAATAAAAAGCCAGAGGATATTTATCGCCGCTGGACTCCTTTTGGAATGCTTACTTCCCATACACGTAGTCATGGTTCACCACCTACTGAACCATGGGAATATGGTGAAAATTTTATGAATGCATTCAGGCTTGCTGATAATATGCGATATGAACTCATGCCATATATCTACTCTCAGGCAAAAGACTGCACCGAAAGAGGTCTCCCGATGTTACGGGCCCTTTTTATTGAGTATCCGGAAGATCCGGGCTCATGGCAAATCGATGACGAGTACCTTTTCGGTTCTGAAATGCTGGTTGCTCCTTTATTTGAAAATGTTACAAAACGTGATGTCTATCTGCCACCCGGACAGTGGATCGACTACCAGACTGGCAAGGTATTTTCAGGAGGCTGGCATAATATTGAAGCAGGTAAAATTCCAATCGTCATTCTTGTGCATGAAGGTTCGGTGATACCGCATATCGCACTCGCTCAGTCTACCGCCCAGATGGATTGGTCAAAACTTGACCTTGTAGTTTATGCAACAGACTCACAAAAAGCAGATGGTATGATATGCCTTCCCACAGATAAGGTACTTCATAAAATTGCCCTTTTAAGAAAAGGTGATTCTTTCACTCTGGATAAGGACCCCTATATTGGAAAGGTGGTATGGAAAATCAGGAAATATTCTAAATTATAGGCGGTTATTCCGTTTTAATCAGCATTTTTCCCTGATTCCTCCCGGTGAAAAGGCCAAGAAAAGCTTCAGGAAGTTTATCGAAGCCATCTATAATTGTTTCAGTGTATTTAAGCTTTCCTTCGTTTAACCATTTAGTCAGTTGCGAAAGGGCTTCCCCGAAACGATTACTGTAATTGCTGACAATAAAACCCTGTAACATGACACTCCTGGTCAGAAGATGAGGTAAAATCGAATATCCTACAGAAGGCTTTGTATTATTGTATTGGGAAATTTGTCCGCATAAGGCAATTCTTGCATGAAAATCAAGATTGGCAACCACAGCTTCAGTGATTTCTCCTCCTACATTATCAAAGTAAACATCCACACCTTCCGGGCACAGCCCTGCTATCTCTTTTCTTATAGATTTTGAAGTTTTGTAATTTATTGCTTCATCATATCCGAATTGTTCCTTTAATATTTTGCATTTTTCATCACTGCCGGCGATTCCAACAACTCTAGCTCCCTGTAATTTAGCAATTTGACCTGCTACAATACCAACAGCACCAGCAGCACCAGACACCACAACTGTTTCCCCCTTTTGAGGTTTGCATATTTCCATCATTCCAACATAAGCTGTAAAACCGGGCATTCCAAGAATTCCAAGAAAGTAACCCGGAGGGACTTTCTCAATGTCAATCTTACGCAGATTTTCTGTCTTATTAACTGAATAGGTTGCCCATGGAAACGTACCAACCACAACATCACCTGCAAGAATTGATTTACTTTTACTTTCTATCACCTTTGCTACGATTCCTCCCTTTATTGGCTGATCAACCTCAAAGGATGCTGCATACGACTTTGCACTATTCATGCGTCCCCGCATATAGGGATCAACGGATATGTACCATGATTTTAATAATAGTTCGTTATCCTTCAGATCGTTAAGAACCACCTTTTCCATTCTGAAATTTGCGGAGGATGGCAAACCGATAGGTCTTGATGCTAACACAAATTGGGAACTCTCCATATACTTCTTTATTAATATTTAAAACTTTTTAAGGTATATTTTGTTTAACAGTTTAAATAATCTATCAAATTAAACTTGTATAACATGAAAAATCAAATTTATTCTAAATTTATACTAATCTGTATAATCATGCTAAGTATTTCTTCGATTGGCCGGTCGGGAGGCCCGCTGTTGAATATTAAAGAGGAAATTATATCCTACACTGTCGATGGTGTGACATTTAAAGGATTTATTGCTTATGATGATAATATAAAAGGTAAGCGTCCCGCTATTCTGGTTGTGCATGAATGGTGGGGTCTGAATGACTATGCTAAAATGCGTGCACGAAAGCTGGCAGAGCTTGGTTACATAGCTATGGCAGTGGATATGTACGGAAACGGAAAAGTTGCGGCAAATCCAACCGAAGCCCAGGAACTTACGACTCCATTTTATAAAGATTCAAATCTGGCAAAAGGCCGGTTAGATGCGGCTTTGAAGAAATTAAAAGAATATACACAGACTGATCCTGATAATGTTGCTGCAATCGGATATTGTTTTGGAGGATTCGTGGTGCTGAATTATGCGAAACTCGGTGCTGACCTGAAAGGAGTTGTTAGTTTTCATGGCGGACTGGGTGGTGCACCTGTAGAAAAGAAATTGTTGAAAGCCAATGTTCTGGTTTGCCACGGAGCAAGCGATAAGTTTGTCTCTCAGAAAGATCTGGAGAATTTTAAGCGCCAGCTGGATTCTATCGGAGCTGACAATACTTTTAAAATCTACGCAAATGCAACACATGCATTCACTAATCCTGATGCAACTAAAATTGGTAAGGAATTCAATATGCCAATTGAATATAATGCCGAAGCTGACAGGGATTCGTGGAATGATATGAAAACGTTTTTAGGAAAAGTCTTTAAAAAATAAACGTTTAGTTCAACGATTAACAAAATATTCTCTCTGTGGCTCTCTGTGTCTCCTCTGTGAACCTTTGTGAAACTCCATTCTCGCACTCTCCCATTCGTTACTGCTAGTCAAGATCTGCTCGTGGTTAGATGACACCGGATAATTTCGAAATCTACCAATCTAAATAATTACCGAAAAAATATTCCGGTTTTACATGTAACCATTTGTACCTTTATGAGTAATCAATATAGCAACCAAAAATTCGAACAGTGGCAGATATTCCTGATGAAGTAATTATGCAGCATGTTAAAGATGGAAAATTGGCAGAGATGTCGGTCCTGTTTGAACGTTACCATATCAGGTTGTATAACTTTTTCCTTAAGCTTACAAGGAACAGGGATATCAGTCAGGACCTTACTCAAAATTTGTTTTACAGGATGATCAAGTATAAAAACTCATATAAGAACGAACTCAGTGTGAAATCATGGATGTATAAGATGGCCAGGAATCTTCATGTTGATTATTGTAGGGAGGAAAAAAGATCAGAAGAGCTCTTCCTGAAAACCGATTCTTATCCGGTTGATCTGACAAATGATAACTCAGGCTTCCCGGAAGAGGATTATGAAAGACTTGAGTATGCATTTTCTGCTCTCAGCGCTGAACAAAAGGAAATTATTGTGCTGAGCCGGTACCAGGGGTTAAAGTATGAAGAAATTTCACTCATCATAAACCAATCGGTGCCTGCAATTAAAGTGGCTATGCATAGAGCAATTAAACGGCTCAGGGGTATCTATTTTAAACAGATTTAAGCTAAGAACTATGAAATGTGAGGAAGTTGAAACAAAAATGATCGATTATCTCGATAACAACCTTGACGAAGGAATACGTCAGGAGATAGAGAAGCATCTTGAAACCTGTGAAAGATGTCTTGATGAATTAAGAGACAGTCAGCAGGTTCTTAATCTTATTTCAAAAAACGAAATGGTCAAACCAGATGATTCATTGCGTATCAATTTTTACCATATGCTTCATAGTCAGATTAAAAAGAGTGAGGAAAGCAATGCTACATCATCCAGGAAACCGGTTACTCCATGGTATAACCTGAACCGCTTTAGAATTGCTGCAGGGATTGCACTCCTTATTTGCGGAACATTCATTGGCATGCTTATCCGTGCCGGGTTTAATAATACTTATGCATCAAATGAATTAAAACAATTGCATTCTGAAGTGTCTGATCTTAAAAAAGCTGCAATGTTCACTATGCTGAAAGAAGAATCATCAAGTGACAGAATCCAGGCAGTGAGTTATGCAAATGACCTTGATAACCCTGATGAAAAAATAATTGAAGTCTTGATTAAAACTCTGAATTATGACAAGAATGTAAATGTTAGGATGGCAGCAGCTTATGCTCTTTCAAAGTTTGCAGATAAACAAGCTGTCTGCGACTCTCTGGTCAAGTCTCTTACAATTCAGAACGATCCTATTCTGCAGGTTACTCTTATAAATATACTTGCTGAGAGAAAGGTGAAAAGCGCATTAAAACCAATACAAGAGATTATCGCAAATAGGAGAACATTAAAAGAGGTAAGAGCAGTAGCAGAAAACAGTTTAAGAGTTCTTATCTGAGAAAAAAAGGAAAAAGATTGAATTCAGCTTAAAATAAATCGTGGCAGATTCCGGGTTTGCCTGATTAAAATGTTAGTTACTTAATAATAAATATTATGAAAAAGATGAAAGTCAGCTTGATAGCACTGTTAATATTCTTTACAGCAGGAATTCTCTCTGCCCAGGAATACAAGATTACTACCCAGAACAACAAGGAAGGGAGACTTATCCTTAAGGACTTCAGTGATGAATTACCCATTGAAGGTTATAATGGTACTGATATTATAATTACTTCAACTTCTGAAGATCTTACTCCTCCTGCAAAGGCCAAGGGTTTAAAGCCGGTGTTTCCAGCCGGAACTGATAATACGGGTATTGGTCTTGACGTACAAAAAATTGACAATCTGATTACCATTACGTGTCTTCTGCCATTCACAAGAAGTGGTGAATATAAGATCAAAGTGCCGGAAAATCTGGCAATAGAACTTTCTAGTGGGTGTGAAAGAAATAATGATATCTCAATTATAAATATGAAAAACGAGATTGACATCAAAAGCTGCCACAATATTGATCTTAAAAATGTGACAGGCCCTCTTGTACTATCAACCATAAGCGGCGATATAAACATAACTTACAGCAGCATTAATTCCTCCAAATCATCTTCTGTAAATTCAATAAGCGGT
The DNA here is from genome assembly GCA_017882305.1 of Bacteroidales bacterium. Classification (GTDB taxonomy): domain Bacteria; phylum Bacteroidota; class Bacteroidia; order Bacteroidales; family VadinHA17; genus LD21. Next base: position 27,243 of record JADGPU010000013.1, read on the forward strand.
GAAATTGACATTACTTTACCTGTAAAAACAGCAACTGATTTGGAATTACGGACAGTTTCCGGTGCAATATACTCTGATTTCGATTTTTCAGAATCTCAAAAGAATCTGAAAAAGGTCGGAGGCAATGAAATGAATTATTCTCTTAACGGAGGCGGTTTTAAACTCAACATTGGTACTGTAAGCGGAACTATATATCTGAGGAAGGGAAATTAATTCCCTCCTCTTTTTAAATCTTATAAATACTTCGATAAATGAAAACATATAGCATTTTAGTTATAGTGTGGCTATGCTTTGGCTCAATCCAGGCCCAGCAGATAATAGAAAAGCATATAGATTTTTCAGGAAAAGAATCACTTGCGCTGAAAATTCAGATAGCCGATTCCATAAGTCTTCAGACATGGAATAAAAATGAAGTCTATATAAAAGCTTCAGTTAATATAAATGATAATAAAGATAATGAGGCTTATATAACCTCATTTGATGAAGCAGGCAATACAGTAGTTGTCAAGGCAAATTTCAAGGATAAATATTTCAGGGGGAAAAATAATTGCTGTAATGAAAGTGACATTTACTGGCAAATCTATATTCCAGAAAAAATCAATTTTTCAATTGAAACAATAGATGCAAACATCACTATAACCGGTCAAACCAGGGAAATGAACATAAAATCAATCAGTGGTTATATCGACCTGGCAGTACCGGCAAGCAAACAGGCAAACATCGATTTTTCAACAATCTCAGGCAGAATGTATTCGAACCATGAACTTGTGTTGAATAAGATGCATAGCGGTATTCCATTGAAAATAACTGAAAAACTAAATAATGGAGGTGACCCGATTAAGCTTGAAACAATAAGCGGCGATATCTTTTTCAGAAAGTCAAACGTTAATTAAGTCTATCTTTTTAATACGGAAAGAATGAGGATGTTTAATATTCAGGTTGCTTTACGTAATATTCTGCGCCACAGGCTGATCTCCTTTATAACAATATTCGGATTATCCATCGGGCTGGCAGGCAGCATGTTCATATTCCTGTGGGTTAAGGATGAGCTGAACTTCGATCGATTTAATAAAAATGGTGATCGCTTATACCGGGTTGAAGAGGAGCAGCCTTATTCAAATGGACTATTTCATGTCAATGTCACGCCATGGCCATCGGGGCCCGTCTGGAAGGAGAATATACCGGAGATTGAGAACAGTTGCAGAATGACAAATACCGGTAGTCTTCTATTCCGACGAAACGATAAGACCTTTAATGAAGATAAAGTGATGGCAGTTGATTCAACTTTTTTCAGGATGTTCACTATCTCTCTCCTGGAAGGCGACCGCCAGACAGTTCTGCGTGACCCTCAATCAATTGTTATAAGCGATGAGATGGCTGTTAAATACTTTGGAAATGAAGATCCACTGGGGAAGGATCTTCAGATAAATAATTCTGATGTGTTTCAGGTAGCTGGAATAATGAAGAAGATACCTGCCAACAGTTCAATTGATGCTGATTTCCTCATTCCTTTCAGTTACATGAAGAAATCAAAGTGGTATTCCGACGACTGGTCAAATAATTCTATTGCAACATATGTTTTACTTGTGAAGGGATCCAATACTGATGCTGTAAATATTAAAATTACAAAAATTGTAAAAGACCATCATCCTGAATCCACTACTAAATTCATGCTCTTCCCCTACCTGAAGATCCATTTACACAGTTACTGGGGTTTCGGACATCCTCCCGGAGCCATCGTAAATATCTGGATATTTTCATCTATCGCAATATTGGTACTCATCATTGCATGTATAAATTTTATGAACCTGAGCACAGCACGATCAGCTGCAAGGGCAAAAGAGACTGGTCTTCGTAAGCTGAACGGAGCTAAACGGAGGGATCTTGTGATTCAATTCTTTGGAGAGAGCATGCTTCATGCCTTTACCGGAATGCTTCTGGCTATTGCTTTAGTAGCTGCACTCTTAGGACCATTTAACCTTCTTACAGGTAAAACATTCAGGGAAACTGAACTTATTACTCCGGTGTTTATTATGAGTACTTTGCTAATCACGATTATTACATCCATTCTTGCTGGCAGCTATCCTGCATTCGTGCTCTCTTCTTTCATGCCGATAAATGTTTTAAAAGCGGGTATGACAAGTGGTAACAGGGGTGTCTATTTCAGAAAAATAACTGTGGTTGCACAATTCATGATCAGTATAGTTCTTGTTCTTTTTACTATAGTTACGTATCGCCAGCTTAAATTCATGCAGAGCAAATCACTGGGATATGATAAAGAGAACCTTATATACCTTCAGATGAAAGGTAATATGATAGATAATTATGCTGCCATTAAAGAGGAATTCTCCAGAAACCCATCTATATTATCAATTACAGCCTGCACAAATCCTCCACAGAATATTGGAAGTAACGCTGATAACATATGGTGGGAAGGAAAATCACCTGAGGAACATTCGCTTGTGAGTATGTGCGGAGTGGATTTTGATTATCCGGAAGCAATGGGTATAAAAATGAAGTCAGGAAGAGCCTTTTCTAAGGCATTTTCAATGGATATTCCTCATGATACGATTGGTAACTTTATGATTAATGAACAGCTTGAAAGACTGATGGGGACAGATGATGCGGTCGGAAAACAACTAAAATTCGGAACAACGCGGGGCCTTATTGTAGGTGTGATGAAGGATTTCAGTTATCAGTCGTTGCGATCAAAAATTGAACCTCTTGCTGTCTGGATTTGGCCTGCCAAATACCTGAATTTTATCTATTTCAGGGTTAAACCCGGTAACTTGCATGAAACGATTACGGGTCTTGAGAAGACATGGGAAAAGGTTATGCCTCTCTATCCGTTCGATTACCAATTCCTCGATCAGGAAATTGATAAGATGTACAGAGTTGAAGAACGTACCGGAACACTTTTGAAGTATTTCTCAGTGCTGGCCATTCTAATTGCATGTATCGGACTTTTTGGTCTGGCTACATATACTGTAGAACAAAGAAGGCGTGAATTAGGACTCAGAAAAGTACTGGGGGCTTCCGGGAGATCAATATTCAGGCTTATCTCACGTGAATTCATGCAACTCCTCCTGATCGCTTCTCTTATTTCAGTTCCTCTCTCGATATTCATGTTACAAAAATACCTGTCTAATTTCGCATTCCATATTCAACTTACTATCGGAATGTTTGTTCTTGCCCTGTTCCTGGCCATTGTAGTAACCGGACTTGCGATTAGTTATCAGCTTATTACCGCTATAAGAACTAATCCTGCGAAAAGCCTTAAATACGAATAAGGGTATAAGGCATGCAGTGTGTGGGGTACAGATACTAAAGATTTTGAGACAATGAATTTGAACGTCAGCCAAGCATCATTCCATATTAATTGAAGTCTTTACAATGTATTTTGTAACCCTTCTGATCGTGAAGCGTTATCAGAATTGTAACCAGATATTAATTGATTTACCCTCTAACATTTTTAACCTTATGAAATTTAGTCTTTTAAAAAGAATAGTTCTAAGCCAGATATTAATTTTTTTATTTACAAGTAGTTATGCCCATTCAACGGATTCGACCGTTGTAAAGAGAACATATCAGACTGCATTTGCAAAAACTCCTCCCATGATTGACGGCGTAATGAATGACACCTGCTGGAACCTTGTGGAATGGACCACAAACTTTACCCAGATTCAGCCTACTGAAAATAAACCTCCTTCACAGGAAACTGCTTTCAAAGTATTATACGACAATGATAATCTGTATATTTTTGTCCGGGCTTATGACACTGAACCGGACAAGATAAGCAAGATAATGGCCCGGAGAGATAATTTTAGCGGAGACATGATTTTCGTTGAAATTGACAGCCACTTTGATAAGCAGACGGATTATCTTTTCGCTGCCTCCGCTTCCGGTGCTAAAAGTGATGCGGCAATGTCAGATGACGGTAATAACGAGGATGACAGCTGGAATCCGATCTGGTATATGAAAACTTCCATTGACGATAAAGGATGGTGTGCCGAAATGAAAATTCCTTTAAGTCAGCTCCGTTTCGATAAGAACAGTGAACAGATATGGGGGCTTGAGGTAACCCGTGCAATTTACCGTTTGCAGGAACGCTCTCAATGGCAATATATTCCAAAAGGATCCCCAGGTGTAATTCATTTATTTGGTGAACTACATGGGATAAATAATATAAAACCAAAACACCAGATCGAATTAATGCCCTATGCAGTTGCACGTACAGAAAGATTTCAAAAAATTGAAGGAGATCCATTTAATACAGGCAAATTATTAAAGATTTCAGCCGGACTTGACGGAAAGATAGGCCTCTCCAATAATTTTACACTGGATTTCACAATAAACCCCGATTTTGGCCAGGTTGAAGCTGACCCGTCCGAGGTAAATCTTACTGCTTTTGAATCATACTTTTCTGAAAAACGACCATTTTTTATTGAAGGCCAGAATATTTTTCAGTTCATGCCAAATCAGACTATAGTAATCCATAATATGTATTCCGACAATCTGTTTTACTCACGACGGATCGGAAGATATCCGCAGTATTACCCTTCACTTGGCGATAATGAACATGTTAAAATGCCGGAATCTACTACTATTCTTGGCGCTATGAAGATATCGGGCAAGACAAAAAAAGGACTGTCTATTGGGATCCAGGAGAGCTTGACATCTAAAGAAGATGCTCTGATTGACAGTGCAGGTGTAAGAAGAAAAGTGACTGTTGAGCCTCTCACAAATTATTTTGTAGGACGGGTGCAACAGGATTTCAATAAAGGGCAAACGATTCTGGGTGCTATTTTTACATCGGTAAACAGAGATATAAAATCCACCAATCTCGATTTTCTTCATTCAGCAGCTTATACTGCAGGAATAGATTTCCAGCATAACTGGAAAGAGAGAACCTGGTATGTAGCAGGAAATGCTGAATTCAGTGATATCAAAGGTTCCACAAGGTCAATAACTGAAACGCAAATATCATCCGCCCGGTATTATCAGAGACCGGATGCAAAATATCTTTCTGTTGATTCATCCCTCACTTCGCTGCCAGGTTATGGCGGAACAGTCAAATTCGGAAAAACAAGTAAAAAAAGATTGCAGTTTGAGACATGTGTGATTGTGCGATCTCCAGGACTTGAATTCAACGATATCGGATATATGAGATACTCAGATGTAATTTATCAGGGCAACTGGATGGGTTATTATTTGCGAAATCCATTCTGGATATTCAATTATTTCTATCTTAATATCAATTACTGGATGTACTTTAACTTTTCCGCTACACTTTTATCAAGAAACTACAATACTAATTTTAGTGCCCAGTTCAAAAATAAATGGAGACTCAATGGGCAATTTAACCGGGAGAGTCAGAATATTTCCACAACTCTGTTACGGGGTGGTCCGTCATTTATTGTTCCGGGTAATCAGAGTTTTAATCTGAATCTTAGTTCTGACCAGTCTAAAAAACTTTCTTTTTTCATAGGTAATTATCATGGTTCCGGTGATGTAAAAACCATGAGAGGTCATGAATACTATGGCGAGATAATTTACAGGCCTTTGAATTCCTTATCAATTGCGATAGATCCTGATTATGGTATCCAGAGTTCTGAGTTGCAGTATATAAATACCACAACCAGTGGCGGAAACCCCATATATCTATTTGGTAAATTGAATCAAACAACTTTAAGCTTTACATTCAGGATTAATTATACGGTTAATCCTGAATTAAGTATAGAATATTATGGGCAGCCATTTGTTTCAGCCGGCAAGTATTCTGCATTCAAGAAAATCACTCAGTCGGATGCCGATAAATTTAAAGAAAGGTTTTTTGAATATACGTCGGCCGAATTGACCTACAATCCAATAACCAATAATTATAATGTTAATGATGGAGGAACCTATTCCTTTGGAAATCCGGATTTCAATTTCAGGCAGTTTCGATCAAACCTTGTTGTCAGGTGGGAATATTTGCCGGGTTCAACACTTTATCTTGTCTGGTCACAGGGACGAACCAGCACTGATGTGAACGGTTTGTTTTCCTATGGAACAGATATGAAAGATCTTTTTAAGGTAACACCATATAATGTATTCCTCATTAAGTTTTCTTACTGGTTTGCGTTATAACGGCAACCGGTATCCGGCGTACGGTCTGCGGTCTACCTGCTCGTGAGGTATGCAATAAGCGAGTAAACAGCGCCGATGATCAGGAGTATGAATACAAAATTCATAAGCGTGTCGCTAACCGAATGCGATCTTCCGTCAATGTCCAGAAAACTATAAATGGCAAATACAAATCCGGCCAATAATATTATCCAGCCAATAATAGATACCGGTATAAAAAATATTCCATTTCTTTTAAACCAGGGAAATTTCATTTTGGAGATTTTATAGTGAGTAAATTAATAATATCAGAACTGATAAAGCAATAATTAGGATATTAAGCCAGACGGTTTCCAGAAAGTTCATTGACTTCGGACTTCCGGTAAGGTAATAGATTTTACGTATGCTGAAAGCATTTACTACAATCAGCACTATCGGAGAGATCAGGAAGTATATAAGAGACATATATTTCTCCCGGCTTGCCAATTCATGAATATTAGAGATCAGTGTCGTTCCCGGCATATAAACACTCTTCATCAATAGCATCGCTATTATAAAAAGTGGGATACTTAACCACCACCAGCTGACTACAGATTTGTCTTTAGCATTTATGATAGCATTTGCTAACATATCCTCGTGTTTTAAGGGATAAATTTCAGGCTTTTCCATTTCTGTTAATTTCTTTTCAAAGTTTTGCTTTTCCATAGCCTATAATGTTAAAAGTTAAATCTGGTTGCACTTTTGCCGAAGTTTTTCCAACCCCCTGGATAAAAGAGATTTTAATGTTCCTTCGTTAATATCAAGAATCTCAACGATTTCTTTGTTTTCTTTCCCCTCAAAATATCTTAAAGCTATTACTTCCTGATATTTAACAGGAAGACTCTTTAATTCTCTGAGTACTATAAGGAACTGATCATGTTTTTGAAGTTCAGCTTCTATTTCTTTTCTGTCCTCAGCCATATAGCTATCGAAGATCTTTTTGTCTTCAATATTTATCCGTTCAAAGAGTGAGTTGTGTTTTTGTTTATGTCTGAAGTAGAGGTTCACTTCATTCGTAGCAATACGGTATAACCACACTTTTACCGGGATGCCTGTATATTTAAAGTTGTGAATGTGCCTGAATGCTTTTAGAAAAGTATCTGCTGCAATATCTGCAGTATCGTCAAAATTCCCGGTCCTTCGAATTATATAGCCAAAAATTGGCTGATAATATAATTTGAATAGCTCTGAGAAGCTTTCAGGTTTGTTCCTGATTCTGTTTAAAAGATCAGTCTCGTCCATTTTGAATCAAAATATGCCAGCATCAATAATTCAAAAAGGTTAGTAAGGTTGCATCAATCATTGTTTTTTTGATTACAGCACAAAAACCGATGAGAATGGTTTATTTGCGAGCTTATTTAAGCAGGAAAGGTATCCCAAGTCTTTTATAATTATTTTCGGCAAGCGGGTTATAGCTTATATACACAATAGGGATCCGATAATCAATATCATGTACAAATTTTACACATGCATTCTTATTCTCTTCAGTATCAGTAATGTTATTTATCATGCTTAAACGACAGATTGACCGGGATCGATCTTCATTTCTGAATGGGTCAAAATTAGAATAAATAATCGGAAACAAATTGGATCTGAGGAATGAATCTCATCCTGATTCTGACTTGTTCGTTAAGATTGCTTCGTCGCTTCGCTCCTCGCAATGACCGTGGTCTTTATCAGCTTCAGTTCATCTCACAACCTTATATAAACTTACGTGCACTGTCATTGCGAGCCCGACGTAGGAGGGCGTGGCAATCTTAAACTCCCAGTCATGGATTGATGTAAAATGATTTATTTATACGAGTCATTATGCACGCTCTTCACTGCCCTGCCTGAAGGATCGATCATGTTTTTAAAAGAGGCATCCCATGCAATAGCTTCTGGTGTGCTGCATGCTACGGAAGGAACTGATGGAACACAGGATGCAGCTGAATCGCTCGGGAAATGCTCTGTAAAAATGCATCTGTAGAAATATTCTTCCTTCGACATGGGTGGATTAATAGGAAAGCGATATTTTGAATTTGCAAGCTGTTCATCTGTAACTTCTTTTGTAGTGAGCGCCCTTAAAGTATCAATCCAATTGTACCCTACTCCATCCGAAAACTGTTCTTTTTGCCTCCACGCCACACTTGCTGGCAGGTAGTCTTCGAAAGCTTTTCGCAGGACCCATTTTTCCATACGATCTTTGTTTATCATCTTATCCTTTGGGTTAAGACGCATTGCAACATCCATAAATTCCTTATCCAGAAAAGGAACACGGCCTTCCACACCCCATGCAGCGAGTGATTTGTTTGCACGAAGGCAATCATATAAATGCAGTTTGCTGATTTTTCTAACAGTCTCTTCATGAAAAGCCTTGGGATCAGGAGCTTTATGAAAATAGAGATAGCCACCGAAAATCTCATCGGCACCTTCACCTGAGAGAACCATCTTTACTCCCATCGATTTGATCACTCTTGCAAGCAGGTACATCGGAGTAGATGCCCTGATAGTCGTAACATCGTATGTCTCAATGTGATAAATAACGTCTCTTAGTGCATCCAGGCCTTCCTGAACTGTAAAATTAATTTCATGATGGATCGTTCCGATATGATCAGCCACTTTCCGTGCTGCAGCCAGGTCGGGTGAACCCTCAAGTCCTACTGCAAAGGAGTGTAGCTGAGGCCACCACGCCTCACTCTTATCCTGTGACTCAATTCTTTTCGGTGCAAATTTTTTAGCTATTGCTGAAACCACTGATGAATCGAGGCCACCGGAGAGCAGAACCCCGTATGGAACATCCGACATTAACTGTCGGTGGACTGATGCTTCGAGTGCTTCTTTAAGCTCCTTAATACTTGTAGGATTATTTTCAACGGCAGAATACTCCATCCAATCCCGTTTGTACCACTTTGTCATTATCCCGTCCTTGCTATAGAGGTAATGTCCCGGCAAAAATTCCTGTATCTTATTGCATACTCCTTCCAGTGCTTTAAGCTCTGAGGCTACGTAAAAATTTCCAAATGAATCCCATCCAATATACAGAGGTACTATACCAATATGATCACGTGCAATGAAATAGCAATCTTTCACCCTGTCATATAATGCGAAAGCGAAAATTCCATTTAATTCTTCAATGAAAGCCGGACCTTTATCCTGATAAAGAGGAAGTATTACTTCACAATCGGAATGAGTCTGAAATTCGTAAGTGTTTTCATAACGTTTTCTAATTTCCTGATGATTATAGATCTCACCGTTAACGGCAAGTATTAGGTTGCGATCTTTACTGTAAAGGGGCTGTTTCCCCGACTGAGGATCAACAATCGATAACCTTTCATGAGCAAGTATAGCCTTTTCGCAGTAGAATATGCCTGACCAGTCGGGTCCACGATGCCTTACCTTCTTTGACATTTTAAGAACAGTCGCCCTTAACTCCATATGATTAACTTTCAGATCAAATACTCCGACTATTCCGCACATACTGATTTCTTTAATATTTATTTAATAGTTGAGAAAACTTAAATCTTAAGGTGCAAAGCTAATAATATTTTTATAATCATTACTCAAATTGATATGTTTTATAGCATAAATCGTAAATTAATTAAGTAAATAACTATATTAACTAAATGAATGATATGTATTACTTGGATTTATTAAATATTATTAAAATAATAAAAATCATTTTTTTGACCTGATAACTTCACTCCCCCGGGCTATTATACTCTTTCTAAGACAAAACACTTATGCTGTTAAAAATTCATAAATTATTATGCTAAAAGCTCTAATATATCAATTCATTAAATTTATTAAAGCTGGTTTTCATATATTGCAATTTCAATCAAAATTGGACGTTATCAGAATGTCCGGGGGAAAAATATGTTATTACAAATAAAGAAAAGAACATTAATTGTTTCTGGAGTTATTTTAGTTTTTGCATTAGTTTTATTCTGGTGGTTACTGAAAGGTCAGCCTTTAAATATAAGTGAAAGGGTTCCGGGAATGGATGATCGTCCAAAAATGGAAGCCAGATCTGATACTGTAAATATTGGCGAGTTCTTTGATTCACTAGCCGAAATGGATGCGTTAGTCCAGGGTGACTGGCCCAGATTCAGAGGGGTTGATCTCGATAATATAAGTAAGGATACTACGCCGCTTGCCGAAACGTGGGATACTTCAGGACCAGCTATCATCTGGAGGACTACACTGGGCGAAGGATATGCTGGTCCGGCAGTGCATAAAGGACGAGTATATCTGCTCGACTATAACGAGAGAAAGAAAGCTGATGCTCTCAGATGTTTCTCCCTTTCATCGGGGAAAGAGTTATGGAGGCGCTGGTATTATGTTGATCTGAAACGAAATCATGGATATTCCAGAACGATTCCCGCAGTAACTGATAAATATCTTGTTACAATTGGTCCGCGATCTCATGTAATGTGTGTTGATCCGGTTACCGGAAAAATGTTTTGGTCAATAGACCTTGAAAAAGAGTTTGGCATTCCTGGAACAGAAAAAGGAAGAATTACACCTGATTTTTATACGGGTCAATGTCCTTTGATTGATAATGATGTTGCTGTCCTAGCACCGGGCGGAAAAGCCCTGATGGTAGGTGCAGATTGTGCATCAGGTAAAATATTATGGCAGACACCTAATCCAGACTCCCTTCGGATGTCACATGGTTCGATAATGCCGATGATAATTCAAGGGAAAAGAATGTATGTTTATAACGCTGTTGGAGGAGTTTGTGGTGTTTCTGCTGAAAAAACAGATATTGGAAAACTATTGTGGACAACAACTGAGTGGAGTCCGGCAACAACTGCAGCTTCTCCCCTCTTTCTCGGGAATAATGAAATAGCGGTCTTTGGAAGTTATGGTGCCGGATGTGCCCGGATTGTAATAAATACAACCGGATCGGGATATTCGGCAACTGTAAAGGAACAACATAAAGCAACCAATGGGCTTGCAAGTGATCAGCAAACACCTGTGATCATCGGAAATTATATATGGAGTGTTTTACCCGAGAATGCCGGAGCATTAAAGAAGCAGTTGGTTTGCTATAAGAAAACAGATCTGTTAACTTCTGTGTGGTCAAGCGGAAAAGAATACAGATTTGGACGCGGACTTGGGCCGTATATTGTAAGCGGAGATAAATTATATCTTCTCGATGATGATGGAAAACTTTACTTTTATAATATCCAGGATAACAAAGTCACATTAATTACCAGCCATAAGGTTATAAAAGCGACTGAGGCCTGGGGACCTATGGCAATTGCAGGTAAGTACCTCATTATGAGGGATTCAAGAAATTTACTTTGTCTTAATATTGGTAAATAAAATCAAGATGAACAAGAAAGCAGTAACTATTTTATCCGTATTGATCATACTCGTTTTCATAGGGTTCATGATCTTTGATTCAGTCAAACCAGCAAGTTCAGTTAAAAATGAAACCCAAAATTCGCCAATTCAGGAAATACAAGATGCCTGGAAGATTTCAAATGAGTTCAAGGTAAATGAGGGCTTACTTAAGGCAGTTACTGTCACCCCTTCCGGCAAAGTTTATCTTGGTGGTGATTCTTTTGTGTCATGCTATGATAAAGATCTGAAACTCATCTGGAATGTTAAAACTCCATCCCCTGTGACATCACTTTCTAACTTCGGTGATACAATTTTTGCTTCAACGATAGAACAGATACTGGTAGTGAATACTGCCGGTAAGATATTAAACGAATGGGGGCCATTTGAGGATAGCTGCATAATAACTTCTGTAAGCGCAAACAGGAAATTTGTTACTTTTGCCGATGCAGGAAATAAAATGGTTTTCATTCTTGACAAAGGAGGTGAGGTAAAAAATATGGTTGGACAGAATGACGGACAATTTGTTATCCCAAGCCCCTATTTTGATGTAGCCCTCGATGATCAGGATAACTTGTTTGTCGCAAATACAGGCCGCCATCGGATTGAAACCCGTACAATTGACGGGGTTTTAAAAAGCTATTTCGGTGAGGCCGGAACGGCTCCGGAACGATTCTGCGGTTGTTGCGCCCCGCCTCATTTCATACTCATTCCTGATGGATTTGTAACTGCTGAAAAAGGAATTAACAGGATTAAGATCCTTAACAAAAAGGGAGAATTTGTTGAGTTTGTTAATTCAAAAAATAACTTCGTAAAGTCTGTGCCGCTTGATCTTGCTTCAGCTGACGGGAAAACAATATATGGAGCTTATCCTGCCGACTCAAAACTATATGTATTTAACAGGAAGTAGAAAGTTGAAAGTAAATCCATTAACAGCAAAGTACGCACAGGATAAAGAATAAAAGTCGCAAAGAAATCCGCTAAAGAACTTACACAGAGATCCACAGAGTTTGAAAAACGAGAAACGAAAAACACCAAACGATAAGATATGACCAGAAGTGAATTATTAAAGAAACTGGGAAGGTATCTCCTTCTGATATTGATGGCTGTAATTGTCATTTCTTTAGGTAAGAAAGTTATCAGTGGAAATGACTGCACAACCTGCCCTGGAAAAGGGATTTGTAATGGCAAAACAGACTGTAATAAATATTAATTGCAATAGGCATGAAGGAAGGTAATAATAAATATCAGTCCAGGAGAGATTTTGTAAGAACTGCAGGTAAGCTGATAGTTGCAGTACCACTGGTTATCATACCAGTTTTTCTGGCAAAAAAGACTTCAGCCTCAGGTTATGTCTGGCAGATAGATCCATTCAAATGCACTCAGTGTGGTCAGTGCAAAACTAATTGTGTACTTACTCCATCGGCATCAAAATGTGTACATGCTTTCCGTATGTGTGGCTATTGCGACCTTTGCGGAGGTTATCTCCGTCAGGGAGTAAAAACAATCAGCACGGGAGCTGAAAACCAGTTATGTCCAACCGGAGCTATCACGAGAAAATTTGTTGAAGAACCTTATTTTGAATATACAATAAATGAAGAAATATGTGATGGATGTGCAAAATGTGTTAAAGGATGCGGCGATTTTGGAAACGGATCACTTTATATGCAGATAAGACATGACAGGTGTGTGAACTGCAATCAATGTTCAATTGCACGTACTTGCCCGTCTAATGCCATCTCAAGGATTCCTGCAAATATTGCATATTTACCAAAAGACAAAAGATAAAAATAAAAAGTAAAAACAAAAAAACGCAAAACGCATACATGAAGAAAGCCCTTCCCTATATAATACTTATACTGCTATTATTCTGGCATATGGCGTTATATGCGCAGGACAGGTTTCCTAGACCTGAATTTGAATCAGGTCATGTTTATCCCACAAACCAGATGCCGGTTCCCAGAGCTCCGGGATGGGAGTACTTTGATGTTTTGGTATTAATTGGAGCTTTGATAGTAACAACCTGGCTGGCATTGAAAAAGCGATCAAGGCAGGGCTTGATATGGATGTCGGTCTTTTCTCTGGCTTATTTCGGTTTTTACAGACAAGGTTGTATCTGTGCAGTCGGATCAGTCCAGAACGTATCGCTTGCCTTATTTAATACAGGGTATTCAATTCCTCTCACAGCACTTCTGTTCTTCATTATCCCACTACTTTTTGCACTTGCTTACGGCCGGGTATTCTGTGCAGGAGTTTGTCCTCTCGGAGCCATTCAGGAACTCACAGGCTTAAAACCTGTCAAACTTCCAAAAGCTGTTGAGATAATTCTGGCCTTTGTACCTTTCATTTATCTTGGGATTGCTATCTTGTTCGCTTCCACTAATAGCCAGTTTCTTATATGCAGATATGATCCTTTCGTTGGCATATTCAGACTGGATGCACCTTACACGATGATAATTTTCGGCGCCCTGTTGCTTTTAGCCGGGATATTTGTCAACAGGCCATATTGCAGGTTTCTCTGTCCCTATGGCGTCCTTCTTAATATTTTTTCAAGATTTGCAGGAAAGCATCTGACAATAACTCCTGCAGAATGCACAAATTGCAGGCTTTGTGAAGAAGTTTGCCCTTATGATGCGATAATTCCTTCTGATACCGAACAAAAAAGGGAAGAGCCGGAAAGATCAAGAAAGCGTTTTATTCTTTATTTCCTTCTTGTTCCCCTGTTTGCAGTTACAGGAGCATTTTTACTTTACAACCTCGCTCCAGGTTTGTCAGGAGTAAACAATACAGTAAGGCTGGCAAGAGAGATCAGAACAGAAAAGAAAACAGGTAATGAATCAGAGTTAAAAGATGTTGTGGCCTTTAAAGAATCGGGTAAGACAGAATCAGATTTATTTTCAGAAGAAGAGTTAATAATCGGGCGATTCAGAAGTGGTTCACCCTGGGCCGGCGCATTCCTGGGAATATCATTCGGAATAGGAATGATCTCACTCACAATAAGAACTAAAAGAAATGAATATAAACCCCATCAGGGAAAGTGTTATAGTTGCGGAAGATGTTTTAAATATTGTCCGGTTAAAGTAAAGGTTTAAATGAAGTTTAAATTTACTGAAAAAGATATCAGCATTATCAAAGTTATAAGTCAGATCTCCGGAGGATTTGCCCTTATTGTGGCAATGACTATGATCTTCAGCCTGGTGCAGTTAAAAACGGTGAATCCATTAGACAATCCGGTATTGATGTCAGTAAAGGAACAATATGATAAGGATCCATCTAACGCATCTAAGGCAGAGCAGGTAAGAGCAATGGATCTGATGGCTAGAAAAGCCTATTTCAGCTCGAGATGGCAGGTGGAAACCGGTTCTTATCTCCTGATCGCAGGGGTCATTATCTTCATTTTTTGCCAGAGACTTATGACAGAAAATGAAAAACTTAACCCTGTACTTGCTGATTCAAAACCAGATTCGTCGTTGAGACGCGACAAAAACAGAAGATACCTGATTTCTGCAGTTGCAATTATTTTTATTTCAGGAATTACTGCATCTTTTTTTCTGCGTGCTGAACTTCCGGATATATCAGGAAATGCTACCGGTTCATCGAAGAAGGAGGAAAGCAGCAATGATAAGGCCCAGAAACCTGATAAAACAAACTGGCCATTTTTTCGTGGACAGGATAGTCGTGGAATTGCGGGAGGCGCGGGATATCCGACTGAATGGGATGCCACCTCAGGAAAGAATATCGGTTGGAAAACTGAGGTGCCTAAAAAGGGAAAGAGCTCTCCTGTTATATGGGGAGATAAGATCTTTATTACCGGGGCACAGGATAGGATTTGCGAGATTTATTGCATTGATAAAAAAACAGGAAAAATATTATGGATTGGATCTGCTTCTGATATACAGGGTGAACCGGCAGTATTGCCCAAAACTGATCAGGAATCTGGGCTGGCTGTATCGACAGTAGCTACAAATGGTCAAGTGGTATGTGCCGTTTTCTCAAATGGCAACCTTGTCTGCTTCGATATGGATGGAAAACAGAAATGGGCAAAAAACATAGGAGTTCCTGAAAGCAGTTATGGTTATACTTCTTCCCTGATGATTTATAAGGACATTCTACTCGTTCAGTTCGACAGTAATGCAAAAATATCGCTTATAGGATTTGATCTGGAAAAGGGCGATAAACGGTGGGAAACTCTGCGACATGGCCATGCCGTATGGTCCTCACCTGTTATGGCTTATTTTACAGGGAAATCAGAATTGATAATAAACGGAAACCCATACGTGAGTGGTTATGATCCATTAACAGGAAATGAGCTTTGGGAAGTAGAATGCATGAGCGGAGATGTTGCTCCATCAGTGGCAGTAAACAGTACAATGACCTATGCTGTAACTGATTATGCAAAGCTGGTAGCAATTAAGCCATCCAATGGAGTCTCGATTATATGGGAAGACAACACCTACACTCCGGATGTTTCAAGTCCTGTCGCTACTGATCAGTTTTTGTTTGTATCAACAGGGAACGGTGATGTAGCTTGTTATAACGCAGCAAAGGGAGATACATTATGGACTCATTATTTTCAAAATCCTTTTTATGCATCACCTGTAATAGCTGATAATATGATTTATCTTCTTGACAGGAGTGGTGTAATGCACATTGTAAAGGCTGGATCATCGTTCAGTTTGGTTGCCGAATCTCCGCTTGGAGAAGGTGCAGATTGTTCACCGGCATTCTCAGACAAGAAAATTTATATTCGAGGCAAGAAAAACCTCTATTGCATATCGAAAAATTGAATACAGATAAATCAAACATATTGACCAATGACTGCGGATGTGAACAGACCTCTCAGGAGGATATTACTTCTGTTATTGATGAAGTAATAGAATTCACTGGCAGAGATCCTGAAAAGGTTATTTTAATACTCCAGGAGGTTCAGAAAAGACTTAACTGGCTGCCCTCTGAAGCTGTTAAATATATTTGTAAGGTAACTGATATAACTCCCGGACAAATCTCCGGTGTTTCAACATTTTATTCACAGTTCAGGCATCTTCCTGTCGGAAAGCATACTATAAAAATTTGCTCGGGAACTGCTTGCCATGTCAAAGGAAGTCCGTTGATATCAGATGCATTTAAACGGATTCTTAAAATTGATAATACGAGGAATGCTTCACCCGATAACTTGTTTTCAATTGAAGAAGTTGCCTGTCTTGGATGTTGCACATTGGCACCGGTTGTTCAGATTGACGGTAAAACTTATGGTCATGTTAAACCAACCCAGGTAGAAGGGATAATTCATGATTTCCTTATTTCAGGCAACCAGAGTATCAAAACACCTGAATCAGACAGGAATGAGGATATTGATGCCGAAATCAGGATTGGGATTGGTTCATGTTGTGTTGCCGGAGGCAGCAAGGAGATTCTCTCTGAAATAATTACAGTTAAGGAAAGGTATAATCTCAATATAAGATTGAAGCCTGTCGGCTGCGTGGGAGTATGTAACCAGACACCGTTGATGGAAATAGTTACAAAAGATAACATTCATTCGAGATATACAAATGTCAGTAAAATTCAGGTTGAAGAGATCCTTCTTAAACATATCAGGCCCAGGAGTTTAAACAAGAGAATTAAAGGCAACATTAATGATCTGGTCGATACGTTTCTTTCGGAAGATAAGATTTCAGGACAGGTAAATATTCCGATTGAATTAAGAGAGAAATACCTTAATAATTTCCTGAATCATCAGGTACATATTGCCACAAAAAATAGTGGTATTCTTTCTCCCGAGTCATATGAAGAGTATTGTATGTCGGGTGGTTTTGAAGCACTTTATAGGTGCATTAAAGATTCAGATCAGGAAGCTGTTATCAAAACTATAACTGATAGCGGATTAAGAGGACGAGGAGGAGCAGGATTTCCTACCGGTAAAAAATGGGGAATTTCACTATTGGCATCAGGGAATCCGAAGTATGTCATCTGCAACGGGGATGAAGGAGACCCTGGTGCTTTTATGGACAGAATGCTTCTTGAATCGTTTCCTTTCAGGGTAATTGAGGGGATGATCATTGCAGGCTATTCAACAGGCGCCATTGAAGGGATTTTCTATATCAGGGCAGAATACCCACTAGCAGTTACAAGGATCAGGAATGCCATTAAATCGTGTTATGACAATGGAATACTCGGCCACAACATTTTCGACACTGCTTTTTCATTTAATATTAAAATTTTTGAAGGAGCCGGAGCTTTCGTATGTGGAGAGGAAACTGCATTAATATCATCTCTTGAAGGTAAGCGAGGTAATCCACATCTGAGACCACCATATCCTGCGGTTAAAGGTTTCAGGGATCAGCCAACTCTGGTTAATAATGTCGAGACTCTTACAGTTGTACCATGGATTATTACAAACGGATCTGAAGCATTCAGATCTGTCGGAACTGAAAAGAGCAAGGGAACGAAAGTATTTGCCCTTGCAGGAAAGATTTCCAAAGGTGGCCTTATTGAAGTTCCAATGGGAATAACAATACGTGAAATAGTTGAGAAGATTGGTGATGGTGTTGGCGATAGTAATACTTTTAAAGCTGTTCAGATCGGGGGTCCTTCAGGAGGTTGTATTCCTGCAAGTAAAGCTGATACTCCAATTGATTATGAAGAACTTACAAAACTGGGTGCAATGATGGGCTCCGGTGGAATGGTCGTGCTTGATAACACAGACTGTATGGTTGATATGGCGAAATACTTTCTGACATTCACTCACAAACAATCATGTGGAAAATGTACATTTTGCAGAATTGGCACGAAGCATATGCTGAATATTATTACAGGATTAACTGACGGGAAAGCAACACTGGAGGACATTAACGAGCTTGAAAAGCTTTGCAAATCTGTCAGAGATGGTAGTTTATGCGGACTCGGGAAGACTGCTCCTAATCCTGTTCTAACCGGCCTTAGATATTTCAGGGAGGAATATGAAGAACATACAAGAGGTATATGCAGAGCTAACAAATGCAGGAATCTTATAAAATATAATGTAAATGACAAGTGTACAGGATGCACAAAATGTTCACAGGAATGCCCGGTAAAAGCAATACCTTTCAAACCTTATGAAAAGCATGAGATAAACCAGTTAATATGCACTAAATGCGATAATTGTAGAATTGTTTGTCCTGAAAAGGCGATTGAAATTATTAATATAAATGGTTAAGCTGAAGATAAATAATACCGATTTGGAAGTTAAAGACGGGGTAACTATTCTGGATATTGCAAGAGGTGCCGGAATTAATATCCCTACCCTGTGTCATAATGAAAGACTCCCTTATTATTCTTCGTGTATGGTTTGTATGGTAAAGGATCAGAGAACCGGAAATTTTTTACCTTCATGTTCAGCTTTGGGTCAGGATGGAATGGACATTGATTGCTCATCCGAAGAGGTGATCTTCCTCAGACAGAAAGCTGTCGAACTTCTTCTGTCAGAGCATCGGGCAGAGTGCGAGGCTCCATGCAAAGTTGTTTGTCCCGCAGGATACAATATTCCTCTAATGAACAGGTTATTAGGTGCTAAGGATTTTGAAGGGGCTCTTAAACTTTCGATTGAACAGCTTCACTCCTATCCCTTAATGTGTACAGATTGTCCGGGATATTGCGAGAATGCATGCCGGCGGAAAAAAGTTGATACTCCTGTTTCAATAAAAAATATGCAAATATTTATTTCACAACAAATTAAGCTGGAAAACATTTTTGTCAATCAACAAAACATCTTACCTGCAGAGGACAAAGGAAAATCAGAAAAATTATCTAAACGGTTTACATCTCATATTGGCCGACTTGAGGAAGGTGAATTAATGGAGTGGTTAAAAGAATGCCCTGATGAAGTAATACGGGTGAGAGAAATATCCGATAAAGAATCGGCAGCCCTGGAGTCTGCGAGTTGTATGCACTGCGATTGCCGTGCAATGGATAATTGCAGACTCAGGGATATAGCTGATGAATTCTCAATTAAAGACCCAAGGGGCAAGCTTGTTAATTCACCAATCCAAAAGAAGATAAATATTAATACCGGGCTTATATTTGAGAATGCGAAATGTATTAAATGCGGGCTTTGTGTAAGATTGTGTGAAGATTTTAAAGAAGAACCTGCACTATGTTTTGTCAACAGAGGTTTTATCAGCATCATTTCTGAACCACTAACGGAAGAATTTAATAATATACTTAAATTCAGAAGCAAAGAGGTTATCGATATATGTCCAACCGGAGCCTTAAGTCATTTCAAATAGATGAGATTTTTTTACTCAATAATAATTTTGTTTTTACTTACCTCAATTTCTGAGGCTCAGGTCAGTGTCGACGAATGGCCGTTATTCAGAGGCAAGGCTGACCTGGCCGGAAAAATTGAATATGAACTTCCGGTATTACCTGACCTTTTATGGAGCATAAAAACCGGGGGCACAACAAAATCATCACCGGTAATAAGTGAGGGAACTGTTTATTTTGGAAATGACAAAGGATCGCTGATAGCAGTGAGTATCGATGGCAGGATAAGGTGGAAATTCGAATCAGGAGCCTCTATAGACGCAGCTCCAATGGTTTTTGGTAACAAAGTAATTTTCGGTTCAAGTGATGGAATTCTCAGAGCAGTTGACAAATCATCTGGGAAATTAATATGGTCATACACAACTGATAATCAGATTGCTGGTTCAGCTAATGTTTGGATTGCCGGAAATAAAGCAGGAATAGTTGCCGGAAGCTATGATTATTTCCTGCACTGTGTTGATCCTGAAACAGGTAAAGCTCTGTGGAAGATCGAGACTGAAAATTATATCAATGGGACACCTGCTATACTTAACGGCAAAATTGTATTCGGTGGATGTGATGGAATGATCAGGGTTGTAAATCCACTGACAGGGAAACAAAAAGACACTATTAATATAGGAGTCTATATTGCTTCCTCCCCCGCCCTGACAAGTGATATGGCATATTTTGGAGATTATGATGGCACAAAATACTGCGTAAATATTAATACGAAGAAAATTGTATGGAAGATTCCGGGAAGTGAGGAATCAGGCGCAATATTGGCTATTCCTGCAATAGGAAATAAATCAGTTGTAATTGGCAGCGAAGATAAATATCTTTATTGTTACAACTCTTCCGATGGAAAATTACTGTGGAAATACCGTACAAACGGAAGGATAATCGGTTCAGCAGTATTATCATCAACGAAAGTACTATTTACTGGTATGGATGGGTATATTTATATTCTTGGATTGGCAGACGGGAAAAAACTTTGGAGTTTCAATGCAGGAACTCCGATTAGCAGTTCTCCGGCAGTAATAAA
>JADGPU010000049.1 GCA_017882305.1 Bacteroidales bacterium
CTGCGGATGTTTCGGTGACGCAATACATCTTACCAACTGGCAGACATTCGGAAAAAACATAGTATTATTTTTCTTATTGATAGTCCTTTACACAGGTAGAAACCAAATTGAAAGGATCCTTAACAAGACTGCCGAATGGATTGTAATATTCATATTTATTATTCTTTTCATTATTTTTTCACTGGCAAACCTGAGGTATCTCCCCGTAATCGATTTTCTGCCGTACAAAACAGGGGTTAAAATTGCCGATAAAATGGTTATACCTGAAGGTGTCCCTGTTGATGAGTACCTGACAACTTTTATATATGAAAAAAACGGGGTCAAAAAGGATTTTAATCTTAATAACTACCCGGCCAATGATTCAACATGGAAGTTTGTTGATCAGAAATCGGTTCTTACTAAAAGAGGATATAAACCTCCGATACATGATTTCATAATTACTTCAGTGAGCGGAGAGGATCTTACTCAAAAGATATTGACTTACCACGGGTATTCTGTTTTAATGATCACTAAAAAGCTTTCTGAGGCAAAAAAGAACTATTTAGCCGGTGGATTCAAACTTGGTAATTATTGTATTGCTAACAGCATTAACTTTTATATTCTGACCTCTTCAGGAACGGAGGAGGTGAAAAGTTATGAGAATGGTTTAACATTCTGTTTCACAGATGAGACTACATTAAAAACTATGGTTCGGGCAAATCCGGGATTCATTTTGCTTAAAGATGGCATAATTCTTGGAAAATGGTCGTGGGCAAATGTTCCGGGAGAAGTGTGGTTCGGAAAACTTTTAATTGTAAATAAATAATTTAAGTTTCAACTTTAGGCACTCCAAACTTTAGATTATTTTAAGCACTTGTTTTTGTACCTTTAAAAATTATTACAATTAAAAACTTTGATTTATATGAGAAAGAAGATTGTAGCCGGTAACTGGAAAATGAATATGGATCTGGCAGAAGGTTTGAAATTCGCAGGTTCGATTGATAAGTATTTTAAGGAGACCCCTTCTGAAAAGGCCCTGGTTATTTTATGTCCACCCTTTATACACCTGGCTGGTATGGCTGAAATTCTTAAACACGGGAAGGTGGCTCTTGGGGCTCAAAACTGTGCAGCCGAAGCATCCGGAGCATATACGGGTGAAGTTTCTGCATGGATGATAAAGAGTACCGGCGCTCAATATGTTATAATCGGACATTCTGAGAGACGAACCTATTATCACGAGGATGATAAACTTTTAAATAAGAAAACTCTACTCGCAATTAACAGCGGATTAAAAGTTATTTTCTGCTGTGGTGAAGTATTACATGAAAGGGAAGCAGGACAACATTTTCTTATCGTTAGACGACAACTGGAGGAAGGATTATTCAGTCTGACCGGTGAACAGATGGATATGATTGTTGTTGCATATGAACCTGTATGGGCTATCGGTACCGGGTTGACTGCATCACCTGACCAGGCTCAGGAGATGCACAAATATATCCGCGAGCTGGTTAAAGAAAAGTATGGCAACGATTGCGCCAGGAAGCTACCAATTCTTTATGGCGGCAGCTGCAAACCATCAAATGCCGCTGAAATATTTTCCAAACCGGATGTAGATGGTGGGTTGATAGGCGGAGCTGCTCTTAAAAAAGAGGATTTCACAGCAATTGTGGAAGCTGTTTAACCCCCCTGCCCCCCATTTAGGGGGATAAGAAATAAGTAAGATGTTAAAAGTCCCTCTTTGGAGGGTCAACAATAGGCCATAAATTAAAAGCCCCCATTTGGGGGGTTGGGGGGTAAAAGGTAGGGGGCTGGGGACAAAAAAAAGTTGAGTAAAGATTATTTTCATGTTAAAAAAGCTGATTATTTTAAGTCTGTTAATACTGGTATTAATTCCTGGTGTTTTAATTTCCCAAGCCAAACCGGCATTTTCAGGAGATCGTTCAAAGTTCAGAACGGAACTGACGGCTTTTATGGGACCAAACCTTAATGCTGATCAGATTATTAACCTTAATACATTTCTTTCGCGATGGGACAGTGCTGCTTTCAGTGCTGAAATCATGGATAAGATAATTAATGTTTCAAACCAGCTCTCGACAAGACAAATGAGATCTGTCCCTCATTTTAATGATTTTCTTATAACCCTGAATAATTTCATCGAATATAAACACGACATCGCTTTTTTCACAAACTGGCTTAAAGGATTAAGTGAAATAGCATTAAATCAGACGTTTACAAATGACAATTTAGATAAGTATTTTAAGAATAGCAGCTTGATGGTCAAAGAGAATGTGCTGTCCGAATCAGGAAGTGTTAAATGGAAAGTAAAAAATAATACTCTTAAGTTTCTGCACGATACTGCTATTTATGTTACTATATCAAATGCTACATTAACGTGCTATATGCAAAAAGACAGTACTGAGCTATACAATGTCACCGGAAAATACTATCCTGAGCTACAGCAATTCAAAGGAACAAAAGGTGTCGTTACCTGGGAAAAAGCCGGATATTCCCGTAAGGATGTTTTTGCTGAACTCTCTAATTATTCAATTAATATGGCAAAAAGTAGTTTCGTTATTGATTCTGCGAGACTCACACATATTACCTATTTTAAAGAACCGGTATTAGGATTACTTTCCGACCAGGCTATCAGCTTTACCAATAAGGACAAAGCTAACTACCCTCGTTTTGAGACTTACGCAAAAGAATTTAAAATTAGAAACATTTATAAAGGAGTTAATTATGAAGGTGGACTCACATTTGAAGGAGCTAATGTAAAGGGAACAGGTAAAAAAGCAGCCCCGGCCAAAATCACTCTTTTAAGAAATGATACTCTTTATCTTAAAATACGTTCAAAAGAGTTTCTCTTCTCTAAAGCCGGGTTGAGCAGCCAGGAAGCTGCCATGTCGCTTTATCTTGGCAAGGATTCGATATACCATTCGAACCTGGGGTTTTCATACTTCGCTGCAACCCGACAGGTAAATCTCTTCCGGACAAGTAATCCGGTCTCGAAGAGTCCATATTACGATTCCTTTCACAGCCTCGATATGTATTTTGAATATTTGTCGTGGAACATGAACGAATCGAAAATTGTTCTTTCACATGCAAGAGGCGCTTCTATGGGCCAGGCAGAATTTGAATCAGCTTCATTTTTCAATTCTGACTATTTTTTACAGCTGATGGGTCTCGATGATTATCATCCCCTTAACCGCCTGACAAAATTTGCGGAATGGTTTTATTCCGAGACCTTCCCGGTAGAGGAATTTGCAAAATGGCTGGATAAGCCTTTGGAAGCGGTGACAGGTTTATGCATCGATATGGCTAACAAAGGTTTTATATTCTACGATCGGGCTAATAATGAGATCACAATAAAGAAAAAAACGAAGGACTTCCTCGATTCATATGCAAAAAGGAAGGACTATGATATTATAAATATAGTCAGCGAAACAAAGGCTCCTACGGATAATGCCATACTTGACCTGAAAAAATACGGACTGACAGTATATGGAGTATCCGGTGTTCTTCTGAGTGATTCACAAAAGATTGCAATTTATCCTTATAATAAACAACTGATAATTGGTAAGAACAGAGATATTAGTTTTGACGGTGTCGTTGAAGCAGGTTTATTTACAGTATTCGGTCATAAATTCTCATTCAGTTATGATACTTTTAAGATACGACTTCAAAAAATCGATTCCATAAAAATATCTGTTGAGACTGAGAAGAGGGATAAACTGGGTAATCCAATTATTAAAAATGTAGATAACCTCATAGAGCTGGGGACCGCAGAACTATATATTGATAATCCGAATAACAAATCCGGATTAAAGAGCCTTAAACAGTATCCGATTATAAATGCTACGACTAATTCATATATTTTCTATGATAAGATCCCCGGTCTTGAAGGAGTTTACAAACAAAAGGATTTCTATTTCAAGGTTGATCCTTTCACCTATGAAAATATAGATCACTATACGAATCAGGATATGAACCTTTCGGGCGAATTCGTGGGAGGTAATATTCTAAAGCCAATGAGGCAATATCTTGTTATACAGGAAAATAATTCTTTGGGGTTTAATATGACTATCCCTCCTGAAGGTATTGAAGTTTATGGCAGCAGGGGTAATCTATACAGTTCTCTGAGTATGAGTAACAAGGGACTGGTAGGGAGTGGAACAATGAAGCATCTGACATCAACAACAGTCTCAGATGAATTCAAATTCTTCCCCGATTCAATGATCACCAACGCTTCCACATTCAGTACTGAAAAGGACCAATCCGGAATATTCCCCATTCTTAACGGCCAGGATGTTGCAATTAAATGGCTTACCAAAAATGATGAATGGATTGCAACGAACGCAACCGGTAAAAACTTTAATATGTTTGAAAACGGAACAACCCTTGATGGCAGTTTAAGTCTCTTCCCAACAAAACTGAATGGGGCAGGAATAGTTAATCTAACCGATTCAAGGATCACATCAAATCTATTCAGATTTGCTTCAAATGCAATTAAAGCTGATACAGCTGATTATAATCTGAAATCGCTTTCCACAAACGGGTACTCATTTATTGCTGAAAATGCTAACACCGAGATCAATTTTGACCTCAGGATGGCACATTTCAGATTGAATACTGATTCATCAGTCGTAAAATTCCCTGAGATTCAGTATATCTGTACTATGACAGATTTTACATACACAATGGAGAACCACATCCTCAGCATGGAACAGAAGGGAAAGTCGAACACTCCGCTTTTAACAACTGATAAGCTCCTTAAGCTTGACTTCACCAAACTTGATAAACCAACCTTCTTTGCAACGAACAATCTTTCCGATACGGTTGCTTTTTCATCCTGGAAAGGAAGTTATCACCTCGACCAGGAATATATTGAAGCGGAAAACATAAATTATATTCATATTGCTGATGCACTTATTCAACCTGAAAATGGGAAAATAGTTATTAACAGGAGAGCCAAAATACAACAGATGCAGGACGCCATTATTGCTGTGAACCACAGGCATATATTACATTCCGGAAAAATTGATATTGAATCAACCAAACGATATACGGGTAGTGCTATATACGATTATGTCGATGAAAATAAAGAGATCCAGCATATTAATTTTCCTACGTTGGAGGTCGATACTGCTACAACAAATGCGAAAGGCGATATCCCTGTTTCTCAAAAATTTCTGCTAAGTCCTGCATTCTCCTTTGCAGGGGATGTTGCCCTCTCAGCCAGGGCTGATAATCTTACTTTTACAGGAGCAGCAGGAGTTTTGCATAACTGCAGGACACTCGAGAGTTTTTCAATTAAATTCAAATCCCAGATCGATCCAAAAAATGTCATAATCCCGGTAAGCGACAAGCCAAGAGATATTAATGATAATCTTGTTTTTTCAGGATCTTTCATAAATACTGATTCTATTCATATATATCCGGCTTTCCTTTCAGCACAAAAATCATGGACCGATGTTGCTCTGGTAAACTCCAATGGTTGGCTTTACTATGAAAAAGCTAAAGGAAGATACTTAATCACCTCAAAAGAAAAGCTTATTGATCAGACTCTTGCCGGAAATATGATTGCATTCGACAAGAACTACTGCGCGTTGTCGGGAGAGGGAAATATTAATCTCGGTGCAAAACTAGATCTGGTTAAGTTCATTAGTGCAGGCAAGGTAATTCATGCAATAGATTCTGGGAAAGTCAATATTGATGCTATCCTTGCACTGGACTTTTATTTTTCAGCTGAAGCGCTCAAGGTTATGGCAGATGAGATTAGATCTATGCCTTCGCTTAAACCTGTTAATCTGAATACAGATCTGAACAACAAGGGTATGAAGGATCTTCTGGGAGTGTTTGTTGCTTCACAATTAAAGGAGGAAATGGATCTGTTTGGCACATCAAAGAACCTGCCAAAAGAATTTACTTACGAACTGCTTCTCAACGATGTAAAACTATTCTGGAATGAATCTACATCATCTTTCCGATCCAGTGGTAAAATCGGCGTCGGTTTTATAGGCTCGCAACCTATAAATGTTTATGTCGACGGCTATGTTGAGATTCAGCGAAGAAGATCGGGCGATATGTTTGATATCTACCTTAAAGGGGACGAATCTACCTGGTATTATTTTTCTTATTTCAAAGGAGTTATGATGACACAGTCGGGAAACAACAATTACAATACAATTATTGCCAAAACGAAACTGAATGACAGGAAAGATCCGGAATCGACTATAAAAGTACCCTATACTTATATGATTGCAGTTGAGGACCGGCTTGGCAAGTTCCTGCAGAGGATGTCGGATAATAAACCTGAAGATAATTCAGGAGACCTCAATGGTCTTATAAAATGATTTTGCCCCTCTCTCCAAGCTCAATCAATTCGAGATCGTGGATGCTTTTCCCATCTATCTGAAACCTGATTGCAGTCATATATCTGTGAAAACCATTATACCCTGCAGCGCCAGGGTTAATATATAAAAATCCCGCTTTTTTATCAAACATAACCTTTGCTATATGCGAATGTCCGCAAATGAAAAGATCAGGGGGATTTTCGTTTATTACCGGTAACACTTTCCGGTCATAATGCCCGGGTGTTCCGCCAATATGAGTGAGCCAAACCTTTATTTCTTCTGCCAAAAAAATCAAATTCTCCTGGTAAATTGATCTGATCAGGCTATTATCAATATTGCCATAAACAGCTTTCAATGGTTTGAAACCCGCCAGTCTATCTGCCGTTTCAATATTACCAATATCACCTGCATGCCATATTTCATCACATTCTGCAAAATGATCAAAAAGCCTCGGGTGAATCCATCCATGAGTATCCGAAAGAAGTCCAATCTTCATAACTGCTAAGGAACACAAAGGAATTTAATATTAAATACAAAGGTTAACTCAATTTACATAATTTTGTACAAATTGATTTCTATGCAGATATTTTATGCACCCGATATTACCGGTGATACCTACACACTGAACGAAAAAGAGTCAAAGCATTTAATCAGGGTTTTAAGAATGACAAGAGGTGCGGATGTCAGGCTGATTGATGGCAAAGGGAATCTTTGGGAAGGAATCATCAGCGACCCGGATCAAAAGAAATGCACTATAGACATAACAGGAATAGTTAAAGATTTCGAAAAAAGGAATTACAATCTTCATATAGCCATCTCACCTTTAAAGAATCCTGAACGATTTGAATGGTTTGTAGAAAAGAGTGTTGAGATTGGCATAGATCAGATTACTCCGCTGTTATGCAGAAACACCGAAAAGCCGGGAATAAAGAATGAAAGAGTTAATAATCTTATAATCTCGGCAATGAAACAATCGCTTAAAGCAACCAAAACGGTCCTGAATGAACCAAAAAGTCTCAAAGATTTTATAAGTAAAGATTTAAATGGAATACGGATGATCGCACACTGTGATGATACACTCGAAAGAAGAAATGTGTCTGATGTATATTCAAGAAATATGAATGCAATAATGCTGATAGGACCGGAAGGCGATTTTAGCAGGGAAGAAATTGATTCTGCCGTCAAAAGGGGGTTCATACCGGTTCATCTTGGTCCAAGCCGTCTGAGAACAGAAACAGCAGGCGTTGCTGCCTGCCATTCCATTTACTTTATCAATCAGTAAAAGCTAGTTTTATCTGGTCATAAAGTTAATCATCTCCCCGATCCTTTTCTTTGGAACTTTGTACAACTCCGTGAAACGGCATTTCATACACGAAACAAAGGTGAATCTCCTGTTATGAATTTCGAACATTCTTGTCCAAATGCTTCCGATTGTCCACATTTCTCCAATTTCATACTCTTTATTGCCACATTTGGGGCAGGTGTATCTTATTACCTGATCCTCGTTCATAATTCCTGGTTTTTAATTTTTTCTGAATTTGTTTTCCATCTTCCTGATTTTCGAAGAGCCTGATCGAGTATATACTCAATCTGCCCGTTGGTACTACGGAACTCATCAGCGGCCCATTTCTCCAGAGCCTTCAGCTTTTCCTGGTCGATCCTGAGAACAAATGGTTTTTTATCACTCATACTATGAATGCAAAGTTCCTGTATTTACTATAGGTGTTGCATCTTTATCTCCGCAAAGAACCACCATCAGATTGCTAACCATAGCAGCTTTCTTCTCTTCATCGAGATCCACTATTTTCTTAAGCGAGAGTTGTTCAAGGGCCATCTCGACCATCGAAACTGCACCTTCTACAATTTTAAAACGGGCTGAAACAACAGCTGAAGCCTGTTGTCTTCTGAGCATCGCATTTGCAATCTCTTCGGCATAGGCAATATAGTTAATCCTTGCTTCAATAACTTCAATACCACAAATCTGAAGCCTTTCCCTTATCTCTTTTTCAAGTTCATTATTTACCTCTTCTCCCCCACTTCTGAGAGCGATTACAGCTTCGTGGTCCTCAAAATTATCATAAGGGTATAATCCGGCTAGCTTACGAAGTGCAGCATCGCTTTGTACTAATACAAAATGTTGATAATCATCTACATCAAATACCGCATTATAAGTCTCGGATACCCTCCAGACCAGCACCAGACCAATTTTAATAGGGTTACCTATCTTGTCATTAACCTTTATCGGTTCGCTGTTAAAGTTCCGGGCTCTTAGAGAAATTCTCCTCTTGATATAAAAAGGGTTTACCCAGAAGAATCCGTTTTCCCTGATTGTACCCTTATAAGCACCAAATAAAACCATTACGCACGATCCGTTAGGATAAACAACTGTGAATCCAATGACTGTGAAGACAAACAGCAACGTCAGAATTACGCCAAGCCATATTAATTCGTAAGCGAATCCTGCAATTGCGCCGCCGATGAATAAGATAGCCATCAGAACGGCCAAATAACCCGAAACGGGTTTTACAATAAATTCTTTTTTCATGAATTTGATATTATATTAATATCACAAAGATATTATTTTAAATTCATATTCCCAAAAAAAACACAGGAAAACTTCCTGTGTTCTTTGAGAATTTTAAACTATTTTCCTGATCTTCTTAATCAGGCTCGTTGTCAGACTTCTCTCCGGAACAACTTTTACATGCCGGAGAAGTGCAATTATATCACAGAATTCAGTGTTTAGACCCATTGCATCTTCTATTAGATCTATGTCTCTAACTTTGATATCCCTGAATGTGATAAAAGGAGTAGAAATTAATCCCATAGGCTTCATGTTTTACAATTTATATGAAAACGGCCCTGGGTATCATATTATTGCATAACTAATAAATTATTCTTACACAATAATCATGATTTAATTCAGAGTCAGGCTGATTTTTTTATCGACCATCAGTCTCCTCATGTTAATGAGGGCATATCTCATTCGGCCAAGAGCAGTATTTATACTGACATCAGTTATTTCAGCGATTTCTTTAAAGCTTAATCCTGCATAATGCCTCAGGATCACTACTTCACGCTGGTCGTCAGGCAAATGACTTATCATACTCCTGACGTCTTTTTGAATCTGTCGTTTTATCATATCATCTTCGACATTGTCTTCAGCGAACGATTTTGAATTAAACAGGTCAGATTCATAATTGTCGTTCGAAATAGTATTCATCTGCTTGATTCTGCGGAAATGGTCAATTATAAGGTTATGAGCAATACGCATGACCCAGGAAATAAATTTTCCGTTATCGGAATATTTACCCGCTTTAACAGATTGAATCACTTTAAGGAAGGTATCCTGAAAGATATCTTCAGCGAGTGCCGAATCGCGTATATAAAGACTTATATATGCGAAAACTTTGTTTTTATGGCGGTGGATTAGCTTTTCAAAGCATGACTGCTCACCTTTTATGAACCTCAGAATCAGTTCATAATCGGAAATCATCTTATTCATAACTCTCTCTTTTAATTAACTAGAGTAGAGATATTCTATAGGCAGCCTGGTTTTAGTTAGTAACGATTAGTAATACAAATAAAAATAAATTTTTTGATTTGAATATATTACTTTTGAGCTTTAACAGAATTTTAACACTATTTAGAAAGAATCTGAAATGCAGGGTTGGATTGAAATCAAGGGGGCAAGGGTACATAATCTGAAAAATATCAGCCTTAAAATTCCCAGAAATAAACTTGTTGTAATAACCGGCGTATCAGGTTCAGGAAAGTCTTCTCTCGCTTTTGACACTATCTATGCTGAAGGACAGAGAAGATATGTCGAAAGTCTATCCTCATATGCACGTCAGTTTCTTGGCCGGATGAATAAGCCTGAGGTAGATTTTATAAACGGAATCCCTCCTGCCATTGCTATTGAGCAGAAAGTAAATTCGCGAAATCCACGTTCTACAGTTGGCACATCTACGGAAATATATGATTATCTGAGACTTCTTTTTGCCAGGATCGGAAGGACCTATTCACCTGTATCGGGGAAAGAAGTTAAAAAACACAGTGTTGATGATATAGTTGATTTTCTTTCAGCTCTGCCTGAAGGAACAAAAGTAATTATTACATCTGCTGCCGAGATACCGGAAAACATTAATGTATCAGAATATTTTTCATTTCTTGAAAAACAGGGATTTAACCGGATAGAATCTGATGGTGAACTCATAAAAACTGATGAGTTAGAATCTTTAAGTGAATTTAAACCGGGGCAACAGATAAATATAGTAATCGACCGGCTTGTTATAAATCATTCTGCCGATAGTTTCAGCCGTGCTGCCGACTCTGCTCAAACAGCTTTTCAGACTGGCAAGGGATATTGTCAGGTAGTTATAGCTAAGGATAAAGGTGTGATAAGGGAAAGTTTTTCGAATAAATTTGAAGAGGATGGGATCCTTTTTGAAGAGCCTTCGGAATATCTGTTCAGTTTCAATAATCCGATTGGTGCCTGTCCTGTTTGTGAGGGCTATAGTAAGATTATAGGGATAGATGAAAATCTTGTTATACCTAACCAGAACCTCTCCGTTTATGAGGATGCAGTTGTTTGCTGGAAAGGTGAAACGATGAAAAAGTGGAAAGAGAGACTTATTGCCAGTGCAGGGTTATTCGGTTTCCCGATACATAAACCGGTATTTCAGCTTACAGATGAACAGAAAGAACTTTTGTGGAAAGGAAATAAATATTTCTATGGTATAAACAGGTTCTTTCAACATCTTGAAGAGAAAAAATTTAAAATTCAGTACAGGGTGCTTTTAAGCCGTTACCGTGGAAAAACAATCTGTCCCGAATGCAAAGGATCGAGATTACGTAAAGAGGCCGGATATGTAAGGGTTGCAGGAAAAACAATCCAGGAACTGGTTTCAATACCTGTCGGAAAGTTGTTTGAGGTCTTTTCGGCAATTGACCTAAACGAAACTGATGCCAAAGTTGCTGAAAGACTTATAAAAGAGATAACCGTCCGTGTCAGATTCCTTATTGATGTCGGTCTACCTTATCTTACACTCAACAGGCTCTCTTCATCTTTGTCAGGAGGGGAATCACAGAGAATAAACCTTTCGACCTCATTAGGCAGTAATCTCGTAGGTTCCATGTACATCCTGGATGAACCCAGCATCGGACTACATCCCCGTGACACAAACCTTTTAATTAAGGTATTGAAAGAGCTCAGAGATCTGGGTAATTCAGTTCTGGTTGTGGAGCACGAAGAAGAGATTATAAGAGCTGCTGATGAAATAATTGATATGGGACCAGAGGCAGGCAGGCTTGGTGGTGAGTTAGTTTACCAGGGGGGGCTCAATCTGACAACAGCAAATAAATCTCTTACTGCCAGTTATCTTAGTGGCAGGTTAGTTGTGCCCGTTCCGAAAGCAAGAAGAAAATGGAACAGTTATATTGAAATCAAAGGTGCAAGGGAGAACAACCTGAAAGGTGTGGATGTAAAGTTTCCCCTTCACACTATTACTGCTGTTACCGGAGTAAGCGGGTCGGGAAAATCAAGCCTTGTATCAGATATATTATATAAGGTATTGTCTGACAGGATTAACGGGACCAATTTGAAACCAGGTCAGTACAGAGATATTACAGGTGACATTTCCGGGCTGACTGGAATTGAGCTCGTGGATCAGAATCCTATAGGAAGATCAAGCAGGTCAAATCCGGTTACCTACCTCAAGGCATATGACGAAATCCGCAAGCTTTATTCTGAACTTCAGGCTTCGGTCCAGAATAACTATAAAGCATCGCATTTCTCATTTAACATCGAAGGCGGAAGGTGTGAAGAGTGCCAGGGTGAAGGAATTATAAGAGTTGAAATGCAGTTTATGGCCGACGTGGAACTGACATGCGAAAGCTGCAAAGGGATGAGGTTCCGAAAAGATATACTAGAAGTGAGATATCATGGGAAAAACATTTATGATATGCTTGAGATGACCATAGATGAAGCAATTGATTTTTTCAATGCACATCCCGGAAAAAATGAGAAGAGAATCATCGAAAAGCTGAAACCCCTTTCAGATGTAGGACTAGGGTATATCAAAATGGGACAGTCGTCGAGCACTCTGTCAGGCGGTGAAAGTCAGAGGGTAAAACTGGCATATTTTCTTAGTCAGGAACGAGCTAACGGGCATATATTATTTATTTTTGACGAACCGACAACGGGTTTGCATTTTCATGATATTAACAAACTTCTTAAATCAATAAATGCCCTTGTCGATCACTGTCATTCTGTGATACTGATTGAACACAATCAGGAGGTGATAAAAAGTTCCGACTGGGTTATTGACCTCGGGCCTGAAGGTGGTGAAGATGGAGGGTGGGTAGTTTTTGAAGGTAAACCTGAGGATCTGGCAAAATGCAAAGAATCCTACACGGGCAGATACCTGGCACCCAAACTGGTAAAAAAAACGTAGAGACAGGTCTGTTAAAACACGTAGAGACAGGTCTCAGACCTGTCTCTACCACAATATATAATTAGATGAATATTATTTTTTTATTTTAAATCCGAACATAATTGCTACACAACCACTTGCCGGTGTTTCTCCCGGTTTATTAAATGAGTTAACTTTAACTACAATTTTAAGCTGCTGGCTTGATTGCAGTTTGAAATCCCAAGTTTTGGCATAGTTCGCATCCTTATTATAATAGAGTACATTTTTATTTGCATCAAGTACCCTGAATTCCACATCCGGAAGCTTATCTTCTCCGCAAATTGAGACTCTGTATTCCATATCGGAGTAAAATGTTTTGTACAATTCAGCCTCTTCACCTTCGACAAGAATTGCAGCATGATAGTTTCCATCATGTGTATATGCTCCCAATTCAGGGATGCAAACCTTTTTAGCAAATGCTTTGCACTGAGCATCAACATTAAGAGTAGTTACAACTATAAGTAATGTCAGTATCGGAATTATTCTTAGTATTCTCATGGGGTTAGATATTTACAAATGTCTTTCTTATCTCAGAAACTGCAGCAGATAATTCTTTGAATACTTCAGGTGTCATATCAGTCTTAATTTGAGACTTGAGAACTGTGGTATTTGATTTTTTATCAAACTCTGGTCGTATTGCTGATGTTGTGATTTTGATTTTGTCAAAAACCAATTTAAGCTTTTTAACCTGAACTATAAGGTCATCAACTGCCGGATTTCCTTTGCTACTCTCAAGTAAATGAATAAGTATGTCGATTGAAAGTTTCTGATCAATAATCCTGCCGACAAGTTTATTGCCATTAAAATCCTTCATATCAACAAGTTGAGTTGAAATGTATAACCCCTCAAACCAACCTCCTACTAAAACCATTGCTGCAGTTGCAGGCTGATTATTGTCTGAGAGATATGAATTGGAGTTCATGAAAGTCTCACTAACAATCTCCATTATAACTTCGCTGTTGTTGATATTCTCCTCCAGTTTGTCAATCTGCGACTGTTCAATTGCCTTAAGGATACCCAGCCCGTCAGCCATCTTCTTGGCAGCATTCATATAATCAATAATTAGTTGCGTCTGTTCGTATAAACTGGCAAAACTTAAATCGCACGTATAAACTCCGAGATTAAGAGCCATGCTTTTATTCGTCACATAACTATTGACATTACCAATAGGATTGAGAAGAGACCCATCAAACCTGGCGTCAGCTGATTTTATAAGCATAGCTGATTCAAGCGGAGAAGGCAGCGCATTAAATATCTTTTCTGCCTGCTTAATATCTTCTACCACAGCTGCTTTATCTTTTGGAACACTTACAACTACTTCTTCCTTAGGTGTTTTTGTACCTCCCGACTTACAGCCTAAAAGCACACTGGTAAACATTAAAACCACAATCAGAATTTTTGAACAAATTCCATGTTTTCTATTCATGATATAAATATTTAATTGTCAAACCTATTTCACGACTAAATTAGTATAATATTTTTATTTTTCAAAAACAGCTTTAACTAATTATGGTATTTCTAACTTTGTTTTAAAAAATCTATAAATGATAAAATCAGAGAAGAGGTTCAAAGAACTTGATGAAATACTTAATAAAGATAATAATATTGTGATAACAGAAGCAATAGATTTGCTTCGTCATAAAAAGCCCTTTGAAGGTGCAATTGGTTTGCTTATAGCTTTTTACGATAAAACTGAAGATTTTTCAATAAAAAAAACTATCACAGGTTTTATGAATGATCTGAAGGATCAAACTGTTTGTAAAGAGGTTATTGAAGAAATCAGGAAACATTGGAAATCCGATACAATCAGCATGTTAGTATCTTCATGCTGGCAGTCAGGACTCAACTATTCAGATTTTTCCCTTGATCTGGCAAAAGTATTCCTGAAAGGAGATTATATAACTGCAATCGAATGTCTTACCGTAATCGAAGAGTCAGTTAACGAATTAAACACGGCCCGAAAAGATGAAATGATAAAGATGCTTAAAGAAAATCCTGATTCCCTTATTAACGAAAAGAAAGCACTTACTCTTGAATTAATTTCGATCCTGGAAAGATAACCGGGAATAGCTAAGAGCGCAGGGCGCATGGCATAGAACCTAGAGTTGAGACACAGAAGTTGTGCGTCGCTACTTTCTTTGGCCGAAAATCAGGCTTCCGATTCTGATCATTGTACTTCCTTCCTTAAGCGCCAGTTCATAATCTCCCGACATTCCCATAGAAAGCTCCTTGAAATAAATACTCGATCCAAAGTAACCATCTTTAAGCGAATAAAAACAATCTCTTAGATATCCGAATTCCTTCTTAACCTTATTAGTGTCAGATGTAAACGTAGCCATTCCCATTACACCGCAGATCCTTACATTCTTCAAATTCAACACATTATATGATTTTAGATTTTCACACAATTCGTCCATAGAAAATCCGAATTTTGTTTCCTCAGTTGCAATATGGATTTGCAGAAGGCAATCGACAACCTTTTCAATTTTTAAAGCTTCCGAGTTAATAATAACTAATAGTTTGTATGAATCAACGGATTGTATCATACCTATAAATGGTACAATATATTTTACCTTATTGCTCTGAAGATGTCCGATTAGATGCCAAATTATATCCTTTGGAAGAAGATCTTTTTTATTCAGAAGTTCCTGGACCCTGTTTTCTCCGAAATATTTCTGTCCGGCATTATAAGCCTCTATTATATCACTTACCGGCTTCATTTTAGATACTGCAACAAGCCTGACTGTTGAAGGAAGCTGTGATCCTAGTAAGATTATATTTCCGGCAATATCGGACATGTTCTTTCCTTTTTTCGCCCTAAACCTAAAAGTGAAATATTAATATTATCTATCTATTAATCAAGCAGATGTATAACTAAACCACTGCGGAGTTTTGGTTCAAACCAGGTTGATTTGGGAGGCATAATGTTGCCTGAATCTGCTATTGTCATAAGTTGATTCATTGATACAGGATAAAGTGCGAATGCCACCTTCATCTCACCACTATCTACCCTCTTCTTAAGCTCACGAAGCCCACGAATACCTCCGACAAAATCAATACGTTTCGACCTCCGAAGATCCTGAATGTCAAGTACTGGGCTGAGTATCTGAATTGTAAGTATGGTGACATCAAGAACTCCAATCGGATCGTTGTCAGTGTAGGTACCGGCTTTTGCAGTGAGGCTGAACCATTTCCCGTTGAGATACATTGAAAAGTTATGTAGCTTCTTCGGTTTATAGGTTCTGCTGCCTTTT
The DNA here is from genome assembly GCA_017882305.1 of Bacteroidales bacterium. GTDB lineage: Bacteria > Bacteroidota > Bacteroidia > Bacteroidales > VadinHA17 > LD21. The sequence goes on from JADGPU010000049.1 coordinate 16,060, forward strand.
TCCTGAATAACAAAACCGCTTCCCAGCCTGGTAATTAAATCCTCAGTGGTTAGGCCATTCAGGTCTTTAATAGTTCTATTATAGTCAATTATCTCTAACTGATCAGCCGGGAAATGGACAGCCAGGAAAAAATTATACTCTTCAGTTCCATTATGGTACGGATTCTTTTCCCGTTTCTCTTTTCCTACAAGTGCAGCAGCGGCAGTTCTGTGATGGCCATCGGCAACATAAGTATATGGAACTTTTTCAGCAAACAGGTTTTCAATCAGTTTGTTTGTTTCAGATTCTTTAATAATCCAGAAATGGTGTCCAAAGCCATCCTCTGCAACAAAATCATATTCAGGTTTTTCCGTGCTTACTATCCTGTCTACAATCTCATCAATCTCTTTAACTGCAGGATATGTAATAAACACGGGCTCAATATTAGCATTATTGACACGAACATGCACCATACGGTCCTGTTCTTTATCAGGACGGGTAAGCTCATGCTTCTTTATAATTCCATTGAGATAATCGTCGACAGATGCACACCCGACGACTCCGTACTGAGTACGCCCCTTCATTGTCTGGGCATATATATAAAAGTGTGGAATTTCATCCTGAATCAGCCAGCCATTTTTCTGCCACTTCCCGAAATTCTCAACTGATTTGTTATATACCTTGTCTGAGTGGGTATCAATATCAGCCGAAAGGTCAATCTCTGATCTTGTTATATGAAGAAGTGAACACTCTTTTCCCTTTGCCATCTTTCTGGCTTCCTCAGAATTCATTACATCATAGGGCAGACAAGCCAGATCTTTTACCAGAGCACGAGGGGGCCTTAACCCCCTGAAAGGTTTAATAACTGCCATTTATTATAACATATTAAGTCCTACTTGTTTACTTTGTATTTTTCATTCCCCGTTTTGAAATAATCGACAATCTGACGGGCAGCAGCCAGGCAAGCATTCATATTGGCTTCCTCTGTCTGAGCTCCCATTTTTTTTGCTGTAAATAAAAACCGGCCTTTGTACTTTTCCTCAAACAAGGCAATACAGTCGGGTGCGAAATCAGTGAGGTACTGAAAGTCGGGCCGTTCTTCAAATATTTTCAAAAGGTCAACTTCGTTAATAATTTCTTTTCTCGCTGTATTAACGAGTACTGCATCCTTAGGCATTTTCTTCAACAGGTTATAACCAATTGATTTTTTGGTTTTATCGTTTGACGGCATATGCAATGAGATGTACTGACATTTCGAGTATAATTCTTCTGTAGTATTGCAGACTTTAACACCATACTTCTTTATATCTTTCTCAACCACAAATGGATCGAAGGTGTATATATCCATCCCAAATCCTTTAGCTATTTCAGCGACATGTTTCCCAACATTTCCGAATGCATGAATCCCGATTGATTTTCTTCTGAGCTCAGTTCCAGATTTGCTAACGAAGCCACCGCGAGCCTGATAAAGCATAAGAGCAAATGCCAGTTCAGCCACTGCATTTGAATTCTGGCCCGGAGTATTCATAGCTACAACATTGTGTGCAGTACAGGCTGGCAGATCGAGGTTATCATAGCCGGCACCTGCACGGACAATTATTTTTAAGTTTTTTGCCGCATCAAGTATCTCCGAGGTTACAAGATCGCTCCTTACGATCATGGCATCTACATCCGAAACAACAGCGAGGAGATCTGAAACATCCTTATAGTTTTCCAGTAACACAAGTTCATAACCTGCAGCCTCAATTACAGTATGAATCTGGTTAATCGCAACCGGAGCAAATGCTTTTTCTGTAGCTACAAGTACTTTCATAATGATGTTTTCATTAAATATTAAGGTCTCAGGTGTCAATGCATTCCTTAATATTGGTTTTATAATTAATTTTTTGATTCAAATTCTCTCATTGCACTTACAAGAGCTTCTACACTTTCTTTCGGTAGAGCATTATAGGTAGAAGCACGGAATCCGCCTACTGAACGGTGACCTTCAATTCCAAGCATTCCTTTTGATTTGGCAAAATCGGCAAATGGTTTTTCAAGCTCTTTGTACTCCGGAGCCAAGACAAAGCAGATATTCATAAGGGACCTGTCTTCAGGATCAGCAATTGTAGGCACAAATAATTTGTTCCTGTCAATCTCATCATAAAGAATTTTTGCTTTTTCAATATTCTTCTTCTGTATGGCTTCCACACCACCTAGATTTTTCAGCCAGGTGAGGGTCTGCTGAGCGGCAAATACTGCAAATACGGGTGGAGTATTGAACATCGACTCACCTTTAATATGTACCCGGTAATCGAGCATTGATGGAATGGGCCTGGTTACTTTGCCAAGTACATCTTCCTTTACAATAACAAAAGTAACACCAGCCGGGGCCAGGTTCTTCTGTGCACCACCATAAATAAGTGAATACTTAGAAACATCAACGGGTCTGCTGAAAATATCTGATGACATATCTGCAACAAGAGGTATTTTCACATCTAGATCTTTCTTTATCTCTGTCCCATAAATTGTATTGTTGGTTGTAATATGGAAGTAATCTGCATCGGCAGGAATGGTGTAATTTTTTGGAACATAATTGAATAGCTTTTCTTTGGAAGAGGCAACTTCAACTACTTCTCCAAAAAGTTTTGCCTCTTTAAGAGCTTTCCCGGCCCACTCACCTGTATTGAGATAAGCAGCCTTCCTGTTCAGCATATTCATCGGGACCATGGCAAACTGCAAACTTGCTCCACCGCCAAGAAAGAGAACATGATAACCTTCAGGTATCTCGAGCAATTCTTTGAAAAGTGCAATTGTGTCGTTTATGCAAGCAACAAATTCCTTACTGCGGTGAGAGATCTCAAGTACAGATAATCCTGAACCTGCAAAATCTTTTATTCCTTCAATCGTTTTATCAATTGTATACTGAGGAAGAATTGACGGACCGGCATAAAAATTGTGTTTTTTCATAAAGGACTTTTTATAGATATTAATAGATAATTACAGATAATTAAGCTACAAAAATATATAAAAATTTGTACCATCTGTTATTTGACACCAACGGGACATAATTAGATAACAGCAACAAGTGCTCCATTTTTCATTACAGGAATTTTATCGGTAAAATCAGGTGTAAGACAGAATTCAATGCAATCATCCAGGCTTTTATCTCTCAACCGTGTCCGTTGTGCTGCCTTTTCAATATACCCTGACAGATCAGGAGATGCCAGCGACCACAGATCAATTGCAGCAAGTGTTGAATCACAAATAGTTGTGTAACAATCGTTTCTCATAAGTATATCTGCAATTGCTCCGGCACAAACAGTATCTTCGATATTAAATCTGTTTTTCCATCCAGCACAGAGTAACACGACATCCCTGTCTTGCCTGATCAGCCATTGTGAAAGTGCTCCGATATTTAGGAAGGATCCGATAACTGTCATATAAGCCGATAATGTAAGATTAATTATTCCTGTACCATTTGTAGTGCTGTAAACAATAGTTTTGCCAAAAACCTTTTCTTTAGTGAAATTGAACGGAGAATTCCCAAAATCCGCAAAATCAAGTATATATCCGTCACGTTCGGCAGCAACAAGATAACCTCTTGATTTGTAATCCCTTGCCTCGGCTATTTCTGCAACTGGAATTATTGAAACTGCGCCATTTGCAAAAGCCGTGCAAATGGCTGATGATGCTCGCAGAATATCGATAATTACTACAATAGAATTGGCATGTCCTTCAGCTTCAAACAGAACTGGCGAAAAACATGTTTCGAGTTTTCTTTTCTCCATACCAGGTACTTTACTTTTTCTTATTTAGATCTGCGTCTATCTGCGAAATCTGCGGGAAATTCTTACTTGTTAACCGCAGATCGCACTGATATTCGCAGAAACTAAACAGGTCGCGTTTATTTATCTTTAAAAATAGGGAGATCGACGACTTTTGCCTTGAGATCTTTGTTGCGGATTCGTATAAATATTTCAGTACCAGTTTGCCAGTAACCTATACTCAGGTATGCCATCCCAATTCCCTGCTTCATCATAGGAGACATGGTTCCTGAAGTTACTTCTCCGATTAGTTCCCCCTGCGCATTTACAACCTCATAATGCTGCCTGGGTATCCCCCTGTCTATCATCACAAAACCTTTCAGCCTTTTTTGCACTCCCTCCTCTTTCTGTTTCAATAACAGAGCTTTATCAATAAATTCCTTACTGCTGGTAAATTTAGTTATCCAGCCTAATCCGGCTTCGATTGGTGATGTCAGATCATTGATATCATTGCCATAAAGGCAAAATCCCATTTCCAGGCGTAATGTATCGCGTGCACCAAGACCTATAGGTCTGATATCATATTCTTTACCAGCTTCAAAAACTGCTTTCCATAGTTTGGGCCCATCTTCATTCTTAGTATATAATTCGCACCCACCGGCACCTGTATAGCCTGTAACAGAGAATATTACATCCTTGATTCCTGCAAAATCCAGAACCTTGAATGTATAATATTCCATATTCTCCACAGAAGTTTTAGTTAGCTTCTGCATGGCTTTAAGAGCTAACGGTCCCTGTACGGCAAGCTGTGCAATGCCATCAGACGCATTAATAAGTTCTTTACCTGCTTTCAGCCCGAACCGTTCTGCATTCTGAACACACCAGTTCCAGTCTTTTTCAATGTTTGCAGCATTTACTACCAGAAGGTATTTTTCAGGATTATATCTGTATACCAGAAGATCATCAACAATTCCTCCCCTGCCATTGGGGAAGCATGAATATTGTATCTTCCCGTCAAATAGTGCTGATACATCATTTGATGTCAAATATTGAAGAAATTTCAGAGAAGAGGAACCCGTAACCCAGAATTCACCCATATGAGAAACGTCAAAAACTCCTATTCTCTCTCTTACAGTGATGTGCTCTTCGGTAATTCCAAAGTATTCTACGGGCATATTGTATCCCGCAAATGGAACCATTTTGGCGCCTGCCTCCTGGTGAAATTTAATAAAAACAGTATTCTTCATTAAAATATAATTTTAAACAACAAAAAGGATCCACTATCCATTTGTGGAATTCGCAAAGCAAACAATTACTTTCCTTAAAAAATCTGATGATTATCAGAATTCAAGGATTTTAAACTCAACTCTTCTGTTTTTAGCCCGACCGGCAGAAGTAGAATTATCAGATATGGGCTGCATTGAACCATAACCTTTGAATTCCATCCGCGAACGATCGATACCTTTTTGAACCATGTATTGAACAACAGCCTTTGCTCTGGCTTCCGAAAGCTTAAAGTTAAGGGGTTCGCTTCCTGTCTTATCGGTATGTCCTGAGATTTCAATTTTCATCTGACCATTCTC
>JADGPU010000130.1 GCA_017882305.1 Bacteroidales bacterium
ACAGGTATTAGCGTTGCAAACATTCGCAGTATAGACAATCCAAGATTACGCGACTCTAAATTGGTTTCCAGAAATTTCATACTCTCGGGCTGTTGTGAGTTCAGCACTCTTATTAATGCAGAACCCATAATACTTTCGTTTATGATTTTGTTGAGAGAGTCGATAACTTCCCTGCCCCGTTTAAACAACACTCTCACTTTCCTTAATACAATAAAAAAAGTTCCGCCGATAACAGGAACTATCGAAATAACGGCCAATGCCAGTTTCCAATTTATCATAATCAGTAGAATGGAGGTACCGACAATAACAAAAACAGAAGAAATGATAGTAACAAAAGCCTGAGAAACAAACATCTTTACAGAGTCGATATCAGATGTGAGGTTTGTTAATAGTTTTGAGGGGTTAGACTTAAGAACATAGGCATAACTCTGATGTGAGATTTTATTGGAGAGTTGGGTTCGCAGGTCCTTAGCTACCCGTTCTGAGGCATACGTCTGAATTATGTTTTGCAGGAAAGTAAATAAGAATATTCCTGCGCCAGCTGCCAAAAATTGAAAAACAACTGATCCGGTGCTAAATTGATTTGATGAAAAAGCATCAATACTGTGGGCAATAATTTTCGGTATCAACATATTAATGCCACTACCCAGAAGTGCCATAATGATTAAAATGATCACTAATCCTGAATATGGTTTCAGTAAACTAAATATACTGGGTTTAGAAATTTTATTGTTTGCAGCTGGTGAGACAGGTTTATCCATATTTATTTGCAATATTTTGTTTTACCGGCTCATGACCACACTGACTGACCCTATCTTCCCTCCCATTGGCGGATTCATCTTCGAAACTTTTACTGTGACCTTCTCTATCCCATCCATTTCAGCATAAATCGCATCTACGATTCGCCCGGCAATATGCTCAAGCAGATGCGATTTCATCTCCATCTGTGACTTGACAATCTCATAAACTCTCTGATAATTCACTGCATCTTTGAGGTTATCGCTTGCTGAAGGTATCTTCATATCTGTCTCAAGTGTAAGGTCAACAAGGAACTTGTTCCCGACAATACGCTCTTCTTTAAAATGGCCATGAAAAGAGTAAAACTCCATATTTTCAATCTGGATGAGTCCCATACATTTACTTTTTAAACAAAGTTGACAATATTAGTAATATCTCGTAAGTCGCTTGAAAATCAATTTATTTACCCCTTCCCCGAGGGGAGTAAATTGATTTTCTTCGCTCCCCTTGGGGCCGGGGTGAACGAAGAAAATCAATAAATTTTATATTTGAGGGGCTTCTAAAATTATTCTAAAACACAATATATTGATTATTAATACAATATGTATTTATATTAATCCCCATTAAAAAATAATTCATTAATTATTTGGTTTATATTATAAACTAGTTTATATTTGTGACATATTTACATTCATAGTTACACAAATATAAAAATAAACATTATTATGGAAAACGAAGAAAAAATGATGACGGGCGAAGAAAGCCTTAGAATCATAACAGAAATGATCAACAGAACCAAAGTCAACATCCGACAGGGAAGCTTTCATCTGCTCTTCTGGGGTTGGCTAATAACTGTTTGCAGTCTTTCGGAGTGGCTTATTATTAAACTAACCAGCTATCCTCATCCCTACTATGTATGGATTCTGGTGATCCCGGGTGCATTCGTATCAATGATCTATGGGTCAGTAAACGGACGAAAAGAAAAGGTTCACACCTATGCCGATATGCTTTATATGTGGACATGGATTGGATTTCTTTTTGCAGCAATAGTGCTGTTTATAGTACAATCGGACAAGATGGAAAATGTTACGCCCTATATTCTGCTGCTTGCAGGATTTCCCACGTTTCTTTCGGGATTCATTATCAAATTCAAGCCACTTATTGCCGGCGGTATATGCTTTTGGGTCATAGCAATTCTTGTCCATTTTGCCGGACCATCTCTCGCTCATTTAGGCACTCCTGTGGCAATGCTCACTGGCTATCTTATTCCCGGATATATGTTAAAAAATAAAGTAAATCATGACACGGTTTAAAGAACTCGACCCCATACTGCATTCGCAACTGCGCCTCGCGATAGTATCTCTGCTGATTGGCACAGAGGTTGCCGAATTCACATATATCAGGGAGCAGACCGGGGCAACAGCTGGAAATCTCAGTATCCAGATAACAAAATTAAAGGAGTCAGGATATATCGAGGTGAAAAAAAAATTCAGAAACAACTATCCTCAGACTTTATGCAGTATAACTCCGCTCGGCAAGGAGAAGTTTGCAGAATATGTCAATACACTAAAAGACTATCTGAGTCCTGAAAATAAGGTCTGAAGACTTGTTATTAAGTAAACGAAGTTGTCTTAAATACCTTTGTGTTCCTTTGTGCTGCCCTTTGTGATCCTTTGTGGTTAAAAATGAAATACATTTAAAATATCAGTATTAAGACTAGGATGAACTCAAATTCATCCTATTTTTGTATCTTAAAATTATCTGGAATGAGCGACGAAATCATAAAGGAAAAAGAAGAAACAAAACCCTCAATAAGTTTTATTGAACAGTTTATTGTTGAAGATCTTAAAGCCGGAAAAAATGAGGGAAAAGTTATTACACGTTTCCCCCCGGAGCCTAACGGGTATCTTCATATCGGCCATGCAAAAGCAATCTGTCTCGATTTTGGCATGGCACAAAAACATGGTGGAAAATGCAATCTCAGGTTCGACGACACCAACCCTGTAAAAGAAGAGGTTGAATATATTGACTCAATAAAGGAGGATATCCGTTGGCTGGGTTTCGACTGGGATGACAGAGAATATTATGCATCTGACTATTTTAGTAATTTGTACAACTTTGCCGTGGAGCTTATACAGAAAGGTCTTGCTTATGTTGATGATCAGCCTGCCGATCTTATCTCCATACAGAAAGGTACTCCTTCACTACCCGGAACCGAAAGTCCCTTCAGGAATCGTCCGGCAGAAGAAAATATTGACCTGTTCGGAAGGATGAATAAAGGTGAATTCGAAGAGGGAAGCCGTGTTCTCAGAGCAAAAATTGATATGACTTCTCCAAACATGCATATGCGCGATCCAATCATTTACAGGATTATACAAACGCCTCATCACCGTACAGGTAGTTCGTGGATGGTTTATCCGATGTACGATTTTGCCCATGGTCAGAGCGATTATTTTGAAGGTGTTACCCATTCTCTTTGTACTCTTGAATTTGAAGTTCATCGTCCGCTCTACGATTGGTTTATCGATCAGTTGAAAACCGATGATTACCGGCCACGCCAAATCGAATTCAACCGTCTTAATCTGACTTATACCATGATGAGCAAAAGAAAGCTCCTCGAATTGGTTCAGGAAGGGAAAGTAAGAGGATGGGACGATCCGAGAATGCCGACATTATGCGGTCTTAGAAGAAGAGGCTACACTCCTGAATCGATAAAAAGGTTCGTTGACCTGATTGGTTATACCAAGGTCGAAGCTATTAATGATGTTTCTCTGCTTGAACATGCTATCCGTGAAGATCTTAATGTCAGAGCTCCCAGGGTATTTGGTGTATTGAATCCGTTGAAAGTCATTATTAATAATTATCCGGAGGGAAAGATTGAAAATGTCGGGCTCATAAATAATCCTGAGGACGAAACAATGGGTAAAAGACTGATTCCATTTTGCAGGGAGGTTTATATTGAACAGGATGATTTTATGGAGATCCCGCCGCATAAATTCTTCCGTCTTGCTCCGGGCAGGGAAGTGCGGCTTAAAGGAGCATACATTATTAAGTGTGAAGGCTTTAAAAAGAACGAATTAACCGGTGCTATAGAAGAAGTTTATTGCACATATGACCCTGATACGAAGAGCGGTGAAAATACATCTGATAAAAAGGTTAAAGGGACCCTTCACTGGGTGTCGGCTCAGCATGCTGTTGATGCGGAAGTAAGGTTGTACGACAGGTTATTCAATCATGAAGATCCCGCAGGACAGAAAGACGATGATTACCGGAAATTTCTGAATCCCGATTCTTTAAAAATCCTCACCGGATGCAAGGTCGAGCCTTCGCTTGGATCAGCAAAACCACTTGAAAAATTCCAGTTTCAGAGACTTGGCTATTTTTGTATCGATTATGACTCGACGGAATCAAATTTGGTTTTTAACCGTACGGTTCAATTAAAAGATACATGGTCGAAGATAAATAAATGAGGAGTGAGGAGTGAGGTATGAGGTGTGAGGTGTGAGGCTTAAGGGATAAGGATTAAACTAGATACAGTTAGATATGGTAAATAGTTTTAAGGAACTTATTGTCTACCAAAAAGCCCATAAGCTGGCTATGGACATTTTCGAACTATCGAAGACATTTCCGAAAGAAGAGAAGTTTTCTCTTACTGATCAGATACGGAGATCTTCCAGATCTGTAAGTTCATGTATTGCAGAGTCATGGGCTAAGCGATTATATATTAAAGCATTTGTTAATAAATTAACCGATTCTTTAGGAGAGGAGTACGAAACAGAAGACTGGCTTGATTACTCCAGAGATTGTGAATATATTTCAATAAACGATTATGAAAAGCTGATATCAGGTTATGATGAAGTCCGTAAAATGCTGATATCTATGATTAACAGTCCTGAACAATGGTGTATTAATCGCATATGAACCAATTGCCATCAATTTTATTTCCCTCATACCTCACGCCTCATACCTCACTCCTTTAATATTAGGTAAGAGAATTTCAATGCGCATTATATTTTTATAGAATTATTTCTATATTTGTGACCGCAAAATTGTCCCGTGGTGTAATTGGCAACACGTCTGATTCTGGATCAGAAGAGTTCAGGTTCGAAACCTGACGGGACAACAAAAACAGAGCGAGAGTGAGAGCGTGAGCGAGCACTCTCGTTCTGTTTTCTCAAAACTCACACTCACACTTTTGGCCCGGCAGGGCGAGAGGCCTGCCCCATTAACTCGAATGTAATGAGAGTGTACGGGGAGACCTGACGGGACAACAAAAACAGAGATTTTGAGATTGCCTTGCATTACTTTGAAAAGGCAATAGAAATAGACCCTGATTATGCAGATGCATATCTTTGGATAGCGTGGGTCTGGAATATGCTTGCAGGATCTTCATTTGCAACTCCTGAGGAGGCTACTGCAATGGTAAAATCAAACGTAGCAAAAGCCTTTAAATTAGATAGTACTTCTGTGGATGTATATACTGCTTTAGCGACAAGTCAAATGTTTTATGACTGGAACTTCAAAAGTGCTGAGAAATCTATAGAAAAAGCTATTTCAATTAATCCCAACAATGCAGATGTACATATGTGGTATGCAAATTTATTGATTATTTTAGGATACCCTAAAGAAGCATTGGAACAGTCTGAGGTGGGTTCAAAACTGGACCCAATGAATAACGGTTTAAAAACAAATTATGGGATAAATTTGTATTGTGTTGGTAGATATAATGAAGCAATAAAGGTATTTCAGGAGTTACTAAAAATTGATCCGGGTAATGTTGTAGCCTTAGATAATCTTCCACTTGCGCTTCATGAGGTTGGAAGGTATATTGAAGAACTTGAAGCATGGAAAGCGGATTACAGCACCTATTTAAAAGACTATGCAAATGTTTTTGATCAGGGTTATGCTAACGGAGGTTTAACTGGTGCATTGAATCTTCAGGCTGACAGCCTTGTAAAAAAATCAAAGACAAAATTTATTCTACCTTTCGAAATTGCACAACTTTATGCTTGTGCAGGTAATAAGGAGCGGACATTAGAAATGTTGGAAAAGGATTATGAAGTTCATGATATAGGTTTACCCACTGTACTTAGATTACCTATCTTTGAATTTGTTCATGATGAGCCTCGCTTTCAGAATCTTTTTCATAAGATCAACCTTCCGTACAAACCTTAAAAATTTATCACTCGCCATTCCGAGCAGCAATAAAGGCTGTTGCCGGGCAAAATAATAATTAGAGCGTAATCGTATCTGAAGTATCCAGAGATTATCCAGCCCTCGGAAATCAGCTCTGGGGACTTCTTATTTGAATGGCAAATAGCTGTTCGGACTACCCTCTAAATAGGATGTCTTTTTATTGAATTTTTACCTCGAAACTAGTTGGAAAAGCCAGTACTCCTGACCATAGTTGGACGGAATAAATTTACCACCTTTGGCCTGAGTTAAATACTTGTTATCTTGTTATTTATGCTAAAGGCAATTTGACCGGCCAAAAGTGGTCAAGGCCTCCAGCTTTTGCAAATTCTATTGTTTTATTGCTTTAATTATCCCTGATGGGAAAAAAGCTTATCTTTGTGATAACATGGAACGACAGGCAATAAATAGCGCAATCATAAATTATCTAAGTCCATATAGACCTGAGAGAATTGGAGTCTTTGGTTCTTTTGCCAGACATGAAGAAAATATGGATAGCGATATTGACATTTTAGTTAAATTCAAAGAAACAATATCACTGCTGGAACTTGTACGTATCCATCGTGAGCTTTCATCACTACTGGGAAAAAGGGTGGATATTATTACTGAGCAAGCGTTAAAGAATAAAAGGATCAAAAAGTATATCTATGACGATCTTCAAATCATTTTTGAATGAAAGATGACCTTTTTTATATCGAAAACATCTTACAAAGCATAGATAGAATTCAGTCCTATATTTCAGGCAAAGATCAAGGAACCTTTGTCAGTGATTTTATTACCCAAGATGCAGTGGTAAGGCAGCTAGAAATAATTGGTGAGGCAACTAAACGTGTTTCTAAAGATTTCCGAAATAATAACCCAGGTATACCTTGGGCTGATATGGCTGGCATGAGAGATGTACTAATCCATGATTACATTGATGTTGATTTGGATATTGTCTGGAAAACGGCTTCGGAAAGCATTCCCATACTAAAAGTACTTTTGGAAAAGCTTGTTTGAGTAAATTAGCATAACCGAATCAAGAATAATTATAAAAAATCTTGCTAGGTTTCTTGCCAGGTTTTGGAGATAACAGGTATTAAATAATGGAATTGTAATGATTTTGTCTTTATACAATCGATTTAATAATCAATGTGTTAAGGTATAACTTTTATGTTTATTAATGATTCTGAATCAGAAGGCCAGCGCGGCAGTCTGTCCCCTTCGCTAAAATTGCCTACCGGGCAATTTTTTAACGCTCGGTCCGGTTCGAGACCTGACGGGACAACAAAAACAGAGCGAGAGTGAGAGCGTGAGCGAACACTCTCGTTCTGTTTTCTCAAAACTCACACTCACACTCACACTTTTGGCCCGGCAGGGCGAGAAGCCTGCCCCGTTAACTCGAATGTAATGAGAGTGTACGGGGAAACCTGACGGGACAACAAAAACAGAGCGAGAGTGAGAGCGTGAGCGAGCACTCTCGTTCTGTTTTCTCAAAACTCACACTCACACTCACACTTTTGGCCCGGCAGGGCGAGAATATGAGGGTTGAGGAATTGGAATTAAAACCTCACACCTCACTACTCACGCCTCACTCCTTTATGAGTAGGTGATTTTTGTTTTGTTGCCAGGTTCTTGCTAGGTTTTGGGTGGATTTTACCATAATTGATTAAGAGTGATACAGAGATTGGTGGTAATTAATACAATCCTTATCTTATCAACTCTGAAATGTTCCGATAGTCAACAGATCAAATCGGAGAAATGATCGTGCATTCTGCCTCGCAGGTTACAGAACACTATCTGGCGAGTCTGCATATGCATAAAACATGGGAAATCAATGAAGGATTGCTCTAACAATCTCAAAATGAAAAACGGTGCTTCACAGCACCGCTTTCAAACGATTCACCAACCTTATCAG
>JADGPU010000131.1 GCA_017882305.1 Bacteroidales bacterium
TAATGCAGTTGCTGTTTCAGGGACTAAGGTTCAGTTGACTTTAGCAAGTGCTATAAAATTCGGTGATATTGTTACAGTTTCCTACACAAAACCAGCAACTAATCCATTGCAATCTGCTACCGGCGTAGCAGCAACAAGTATTTCTGCCCAATCAGCAACTAATAACTTAACTAATACGACTAAAGATGTGACACCTGTCACAATTACAATGACCCTTTCTCCTAATCATGTCCATAAAATTTTAAACATTCTATTAGTATACTCCAGTACACCATCAACAACACTATCGCCAGAGATTATAAGAATCTTTGATCGCTCAGGTAATCTTTTTATTGAGAAATTGTTAGTAACGGGAGCCACAAACATCAAAATTCCATTAAACCTTTCATCTGGTATTTATACAGTCAAAATATTAGCGAATAGTTTGGAAATGGCATCAAAAAAAATGATTGTCTATTAATGATACCTCGCAATTGCCGGTTTCCCAATTTTCAATTCCGGGAAACCGAAATTGTTTTTTTGCACATGCTTCTTATTAGTCTATATCTCTTTGCCCGACAGACTTTCTGGTACTCATTTCCTTTTTACTGAATAAGTGTTGAAATATGGTCTGAGCGAATGATTTAATTTGGTCGGAATTTTTCGCAATAATGTTTGTAATACCAAACTGAAGGACAGTGCCGATAAGTTTTCTAAACATATTGGCTGATGCCCCAACAAAAACTTTTTTTAAAAGGAATCCGCTGGCTGCTCCTATTGCGGTGCCTGACATATTTTCGATAAAATGATGAGATGAAAATAATTCCTTCAAAGAATTCCTGAGAATATTGATTGGCTTTAAACTTTCGTACATGAGGTAGACCTGTTCCTTTAATAGCCGTCCTTTAACACTTTGGTCAACTTCTAATACCTGAATTGCATTTTTAAGCCCGGCAACGGAAGTAATGTTTTGCATATATCATCATTATTTAAGCACATGTTTTATGAAATAATTCCCGACAACCTTCTTGACCCATTTTTGCATTAAGAAATGAATTGCAATTCCTGTAAAAACATAAAATGCCGCTACTATAAAGAATCCATAAAATGTTTTCCCAAGGACTTCACCCAGCCAAAAAGCTATTCCGACATTCAGGAAAAGCAAAAATGATGCAAAAAGTAAAATGATAATAAGAAAGGGAATAACGGAAGACACTATATCCGTTGTTTTGTCAAGTGCTTTAAGTTTGGCTAATTCAATACTCGTTTTGCCATAAACTGTTGCTCTTTCCAGCAATGTTTCGAGCAACTTAGCATTGTCCTCCATATCTTGCATCTCAGGTTTAAGCTTTGGCTGTTTTTACCTCTTTTTTAGCTGCGTTTGCACGCGGCTTGGTTTTTTTGGAAATATCAGCAACCTCTTCCTTTACCTCATCAACTTTCACTGAAATACTGTCAAGAAATTCATCAAATTTTTCTCTTAAATCATCTGCAAGGTCCTCTCCTTTTTTTGAGATCCTTTTCCTGGTATTCCACCCTTTATCCGGAGCGAATAACACGCCTAATGCTGCGCCGATGGCAACTCCTGCCACTACACCTAATAATACTTTTCCAGAGCTCATAATTATCTTTTTAAATGATTATTGAAATATTATAATATTAAAGAACTTTTCTTCCTTAAACAATACTTATGCCTGGAATGTTCTGTCTGATCACAAAAATGAACAATGGGGATTAATGAAACAACTCCTCCCCAACCAACTTCAATGCAGGTTTTTAGTCAATTTGTTACAACTTTTTTCAACTATAGATTGTACCTTTCTTAATCTTAGCGGTTTTAAAGTCCGATGTATTATGAAATGTTATAGATGGAAAATTTTCTCTGACAATTTTAAGCATCCATTCACTTTCTGCAAAAAATACCGGATTATGCTCTTTATCGTAGGCAACGGCTCCTGATTTTCTCTTCACAAAGTCTTCAAGTTCTTTTTTATTATCGGTTGTAATCCAACAAGCTTTGATAAATGGAAGGTGAGAAAAACTGCATCTGGCTCCATACTCATGTTCCAGCCTGAATTTAATTACCTCGTACTGAAGCTCGCCAACCGTGCCTATTATCTTTCTGTTTCCGGGTTGCTGCATGAAAAGCTGGGCCACACCCTCATCGGTCATCTGCCTGACACCTTTGTCAAGCTGTTTGGTTTTCATTGGGTCGAGGTTATTGACTTCACGGAGTATCTCCGGTGAAAAACTAGGAACTCCTTTAAAATGCAATAATTCACCTTCTGTCAGAGTATCACCTATTTTAAAATTGCCACTGTCATATAGACCTATAACATCTCCCGGATAGGCTTCTTCTACAATACTTTTGTTATTTGCCATAAAACTTGTTGGTGAAGAGAACCGGATCCTTTTTTCTGACCGGGTGTGAAAGTAAAATTTGTTCCTTTCAAATTTCCCTGAACTTATCCGCATAAAAGCTATTCTGTCATGGTGTTTAGGATCGAGATTGGCATGGATTTTAAATATAAAACCAGTTAATTGTTCTTCATCAGGTTCTACTGCCCGCTCTGATGCCTGAATAGGTCCCGGACAGGGAGCAATTTCAAGAAATGTTTCCAATAACTCAAGCACTCCGAAATTATTTAGCGCACTGCCGAAAAACAATGGGGCCAAATAACCTTCTCGATAAAGCGACATATTAAATGATTCGAACATATCATTTACAAAATCTATCTCTTCCCATAATTTATTTATACTTTCAGTACCTACATATTTTCTAAGCTTTGGGTCTTTAATATCCTTAGTGCTGATAAGACTCTCTGAGATGCTGGTTTTTTCCGGGGTAAAGATCTGAATCTCTTTTTTATGCAGATTATAAACACCTTTAAACTGTTTGCCATTACCGATTGGCCATGTATATGGACACACAGCAATTTTCAGCTCCTGTTCCAACTCATCCAGTAAATCATACGGGAAAATACCCTCCCTGTCCATCTTGTTTACAAAGATCATTACAGGAGTGTTTCGCATCCTGCATACCTCCATAAGTTTACGCGTTTGTTCTTCCACTCCTTTTACACTGTCCACAACAAGGATGACACTGTCCACAGCCGAGAGTGTCCGATATGTATCTTCGGCGAAATCTTTATGACCGGGAGTATCCAATATATTAACCCTGATATTTTTGAAATCAAACGCCATTACTGATGTCGATACAGAGATCCCCCTTTGCTTTTCAATCTCCATGAAATCTGAGGTGGTTGTTTTCCTGATTTTATTGCTTCTGACAGCCCCTGCAGTCTGAATGGCGCCACCATACAGAAGCAATTTTTCAGTAAGCGTAGTTTTCCCGGCGTCAGGGTGACTGATAATTGCAAATGTTCTTCTCCTTCTGATTTCACTCTTTATGTCCATAAATATTCTCTTGACTGATACTTTTCAGCTGTCCAAACTTTAAACTATAATTATGCGGGAATTTTTTCACATGATGCACAAAAGTAGTAAAAAATGATAAAAACTGGAATATCATTCACTATGAGGTAATGGACATGTGGAATTGGGGACTTTATGAAATCTGTGTACTCCTATTTTAAAGGATAACTGACAGGATTATTCAATAAAGGGTACTGAGAAGCTTTTAGTTTAAGAATCTCTCTTAGTTTATCCTGATCCATGGTAGCTCTCGGTCTGGTAAGAAGTCCAGTACCTGCACAAAAAATCGAAATATTTTGTGATACCAAACCTGCATCCATTGCCGCCATGGATAATTTCCCAGCATCATCACCGCCCGGAAATCTTGAAATATCGGATACCATCACAAGTATAGCTGCAGCTTTGGCAAATTCAGTTTGTCTGCCTGCAACTAAAAGTCGCTGATCACCTGAAACAACAGGCTCCAATATATGACCTGCAGCATTATATATATATACTCCTTCCTCAATAAAAACATATATATCGATGTCCTGCGCATTCATCGCTGATGGAGCAGTCCGTTTTTTAAGGTCAGGTCTGTTAATCCCATTAGCTGCCCACAATAAATCGGACAGATCCTGAAGTTTTAATTTGTCGCTACTAAATGCCGATGCAGAAGCTCTTTTTTCAAGTGCCTGCATTACTGTCAACCCTCTGGTTTTGTCGGGAGGATTTAAAACTATTGACTTCAGATCCTGAGCATTCAGATTGACCAGAATCATGGTAAGAACTAATATGGATAATAGTCTTTTCATACTCGTAAAATTTAAATTCCATTGATTTATTTAAAGTATTGGTTAATTTTTTGGTTTACCTTTTGATATTCTTTTCATAAGTGGCTATCCAGTCTTTAACCGTAACCCTTGATATTAACTCCCCGATAAGCTTATATGGAATCTTATCAGGCTTTTTAAACCTGATACAACCCTTACCCATGTCAGGTTTGAGATTTGTCTGCTTTAAGTACTCATTTGTAAACCAGGCCAACAATTCTTTATCACCGTAAATCCCCATGTGATAAATGGCAATATGATTTTTTTGGGAAGCCAGATTTATAAAAGGCAATGGAAGCTTTGGTGTAGAATGGTAACCATTCGGATAGATTGAATGAGGAACTACGTATCCAATCATTCCATAACCCATTACCTCAGCAAATCCTTCCGGAAGATTATCAAGAATTGTTTTTCTGAGTGCACTCACTGCCTCTTTTCTGTTATTGGGAATACTCTCAATGTATTCCTCCGGTGTTTTTGCTTTGCTTAGCATACAAGAATCAATTAAAAAGTTTATCTGCTCCGCATCCTGTTTTGTCAGTCATAACTAATAAACCAAATTTTCTGAAGATTGTTTACTATAAATATCTAATAACAATAATGCATAAGGAAATATTCTTTATTTCGAGATTACAGCTGTAAGAATTATAATGGCGATTATTGCAGCTATAACAAAGTAAGAACGGGGACTCGCAAAATTCAGCGTCCAGCCTAATGAGGGATGTAACTTAGGAACCATCAACCTGGGATCCCTCCTGTTAAAATAAAACGGACCCCTCCAGTTTCCCGGATCCTTACTCATCACATCTAGAAATTGCTTGTCGGGTTTTGTTTTCATATTAACTTTATAATTTTATGTATTGTTTTCATCTAACCACGGAGTTACACGGCTTATCTCTCAGTCCCTCAGTCTCTTAGTCCCTTAGTTTCCCCTCTTCCATTCCCCATTTCTTTTAGTTCAGTCCAGAGGGTGGAGCATCACCAGTGTCAGAGCCCCAGCTATAATTGGGTCTTGAACTCATCTTAAGTACCAGCTCTCCTCCGTTCCTGATATCATCCCAGCTAAACCACGGTTTTGTCCAACTCTTCCCGTTAAGCGTTGCACTCTGAATGTATTTATTTTGGCGGTTACTTCCTCTTGCGATAATTTTGAAAGTTTTATTGTTCTGTAACTTAACTGAAACATCTGTAAAAATAGGACTACCAATATTAAAAGCAGGTATTCCGGGCGTCACCGGATAAAATCCCATGCTCGAAAAAACTACAAAAGCGGAGAGTCCACCTCCATCTTCATCGCCAGGAATACCGAAAGGGGAATTGGTAAACCACGTATCGAGAAGCATACGCACACGTTGTTGTGTTTTCCACGGAGCTCCCGCATAATTATATAAATAAGGAATATGTAAACTGGGTTCATTTCCCATTACAAACTGACCAACCTGACCTGTCGCATCTGGCATCTGCTGCAGGTAATCGGGTTTCCACTTTCCTAAAGGCTCAATAAATAACTGATCGAGTCTGTTTACAAACTTCTCCCTGCCGCCAAGCAGGTTAATCAATCCTGAAATATCATGTTGCACGTCCCATAGATATGTCCAACCATTATTTTCGTCGTAATAATCACGGGTACCTAATCCTCCTGAGAACTTCGGATCAAAATCCTTCACCCAGTTTCCATTGGCAGTGCGTGGGGCAAAGAACCCTGTCCCGGGATTAAAAAGGTTACCAAAGTTATGTGATCTTTTCAGGAAGTATTTATAATCATCGTTCTTATTAAGAGCTTTTGCAAGCTGAGCCAGACACCAGTCATCATAACTATGTCCCAAAGTTAAAGCCACAGACTGCCTTTTTTCAAATGGATGAACCAGTGCGACAGTTTCTTTTTCGCCAGGGTTCAATGCGGGATAATATCCTTTTTCGAGATAGAAGGTATCGAGAGAACACATCGGACCGTTGCGCCATGGCAGCATAGTAGCTTCCATTGCATTCTTTTTAAGTCCTTCATAAGCTATTTGTATATCAAAATTCCTAATACCTTTAAAATAGGCATCTGCAATTATTGCCGCGGAATGATTCCCGTTCATACATGGATTATCACCGAATAGAATTGGAAATGAAGGCATCCATCCACTCTGTTTGTACATCCTGACATAGGACTGGATTTTCAGCCCTTCAATTTCGGGGTTTAGCATGGCATGAAGCGGATGAGCAGCCCGATAGGTGTCCCACATCCAGTCATCAACAAAGAAAGATGTGTCATTATCATTATGAATTGTATCATCAAAACCACTATAGTAGCGCCCATCCTCAGAAATATTTACCATCCGTTCATAGGTACGGTATAAAGCTGTGTAGAAAATTGTTTTTTGATCCTGGGTACTTCCATTAACTTCGATCTTGCCAAGTGCCTCGCTCCATTTTTCTCTGGCTTTTTCTTTTATCAATTCAAAATTCCAGTCAGGGATATCCTTTTCAAGGTTTTTACGTGCCTGTTCCGTATCAACAAAAGAAATGCCCATCTTCATTCCGATTTTTTCCTTTTGTAGGACCTGAAAAGTCAAAGATACTGTTGGCTTGATACCTGCAAGTCCGGCAATACCTGTTGCAGAATTATTGGCTGAATCCCAGATAGAATCCTTTGTGAAGCTCTTTTCGGTTTTCAGATAAAAGAAAACCTTTACCTTATTCAGGTAAATCTCATAGCCTTCAACTGTGTTTTTATCGATAATATTAATAGAGCCTTTTGTTGTTACTGCGAGCATGAGGTTCTTCTGTTCATTTTTATTCCATAATACCCGGTAGAAGGAAGATTTCTCAGCGACAGTAAACTCAAGGTTAATATCCGGATCTTCGAGCCAGACAGAATAATAATATGGCTTACATACCTCATAATCATGGTCATAATAACTTTGCCACTTCTCCGGATTGGTTGATACTTCGCCGCTTGTTGGCATAAGCAGCCCAGCCGTACCATTACGATGGCCGCAAAGTATGAAAGGAAATCCGTACACTTTTTCGGACTGGTAATTGCCCGGAAAACGATAGATACGCATCATACTGTTAGGAAGATTCACAAGAGGAACTGTTGTTTCGAGAAGAGGGCTGATCCCACCGATATTTGGATTTACCAGGTCAACGGGGTCCTGAGACTTTTGAACACAAGAAGAAAGAACCAGGTAAAATAGAGGAATAAATAGCAGGTTGAGCCTGAAGTTAAGATTGAGGTTGAGGTTGAGGCTGAGGTTGAGGCTGAGGATGGAGTTGTGCTTCATTTCGTTACTTTACCCAGTTAATCTTTGCTGATTTTAAATCCCTTGAGTTAGTGCCCATATAAATGATAAAATCACCAGGTTCCCAGTCGTATTTCAGCTCACTGTTATAAAACTTCAGATCATTTGTAGTAATCTCAATATTAATATCTTTCTTCTCCCCCGGCTGAAGCATAACTTTTCTAAAGTTTTTCAACTCCTTCACAGGACGGGAAATAGAGGCTGCAGGGTCCTGAATATACAGCTGTACAACTTCTTCTCCAGCAACTTTACCTGTATTTGTCAGAGTCACTGAAGCAGTGAGTTTTTCATCTCCTTTGAGTTGGTTC